>JALYLB010000001.1 GCA_030774475.1 Chloroflexota bacterium
CTTCGACACCGCGGACTCACCAAGCTGCTCGGAATGCGGCTCGATCATGGTGAGGAACGGCAGCTGCTACAAGTGCATCAACTGCGGCGCCACATCGGGCTGCAGCTAACCATCGCCCGAACGCGTACTCGTTACGCCGAGCATTTCGCGAGCGGACGCCGCGGCTGATTCGGCGGCCACCGGCGTGGCAAGCGAGCCTACGAAATTGGCGTCCGGAGGTTCCGGATCGAGTTCAAGCACAATATCTCGACGGAATTCAGCGACGCGGAACGCGGTTAGTAATGCTGGCGAAAACTCACTGTCCTCTCCGTCGGGAAGTCTTCGTGTGTCTTTAGGGAGACTGAAGTCGTGCGGCGGCTCCGGCAGGTAAAACGCCGCAAGCGGCCGGCGGTACATGCGCGCCAGTTTCCTTAGTTGCGGGATAGTCGGCCGGGAGGCGCCCCTCTCCCATTCGTCAATTCTTTCTTCTGCAACTCGCAACCTGCGGCTGACGGCTCGACGGTTGAGGTTCACTTTCTCGCGGAGCCACACGAGCATTACTGGATTCGTTAACGCGAACTGGCGCGGACGCTTAGGTGTTTTGTGTCTGGGCGGTGTGCCCATATGGGATTCCAGCCAAAGCGGCAGTTGGAGATCTGGAGGATTCGCGGCCGACATTTGCCGTGCCACATCCCGGCTCGTCATGCGATCCTCAGCAATCGGTCGCCTATGGGGCTGGGTACATGTCCGTCGTCCTTGGTCACGGCGGTTGATGCTCTCCATCCGCGGACCCGATCCTATCTGTCAGCCTCGCCGACAACGCCGCGGCGGTCGCGGCATCGACGCAGCATACGTAGCAGCCCTTCATGCCGCGGGTGAGAAGAACGCGGTAGGTGCGCTTAACGAGGTCGGTGAAGCGGTCGCGGGGACCGCGCTTGACGATCGAGTCGTGGGATTCGGATGGCTCGCCGATCCAATCGGACGAGGTGGGATCCCAGTGCAGGTCGCGGCCGACGATGACGCCGACGTAGTCGAACTCGAAGCCCTGGGCGGTGTAGACGCAGCCGACCTGGTTGATGCCGTTCGGGTTCGATGCCCAGAAGTTCGATGGCGGGACGTTGGGAGCGAGGCGGCCCGCTTCGGGGCGGGCGTTCCACGGCATCTCCCAGGCGCCGATCTTCACGTCGTTGACGAGGGTGCCATCGGACTCTGGGTTGCTCCACGGCCAGCAAAAGCCAGCGGTCAGGCGGGCGCTGAAGCCTTCATCGGCCTTCGAACGGATCAAAGCGTCGAGCTGCTCGACCGAGTCCACGATGCGGAAGTCGAAGCCCTCGGTGCCCTCCCAGACCGGGTTGGCGGTCTCCGCCAGGCCCAGGGTGTTGTCGACCCAGCTGACGAAGGCGTCCGAGCCAGCGCAACGGAACTGCGTCTCGAGCTCGAATACGTCGAGCGCGGCGCCGTTGCGAAGAGCTGCCTCGGCGATCAGGTCGGTGGTACCGACCTCGTTGGGGCGGACGCCCTGCAGGTCGTCGATGAAGAAGACCGATACCTTCGCCGCGCGGATCAGCTCATCCACCTGGGCCAGCTCGCTGCGCTTGGCCTTGGGCGTGTAGCGGTTGGCCGATGTCTCGCGGAGCCGATGAGCCTCGTCCAGGATCAGGACATCGATGTCGTTGCTCGCCGCAGGCCCGTAGGAATTGAAGTACTTGAACTGGGTGGATGCTCGTGGGCCAACTACGCGGCGAACGTTTTCCGTGAAGGCCTTGGAGCCGGTCGCATGCTGGGCGTTGTAGCCCTGCTTCGCGAGCTCGCCAACGAGGTTCAGAGCGATGACGGACTTCCCGGTCCCGGGGCCGCCCTTCACGATCATCACGCCCTTCTTCGTCTCGTGGAAGCTCTCCCGCGCCGCCTCGAGCACCGAGTTGAAGACGACCAGCTGCTCATCGAGGAGGACGAACTCGGTCTGGCCCTTGACCATGGCCGCGGTGTGCTCGAGCAGCTTCTTGGACGGCCGGTATTGCGATTCGAGGACCTCGGCCATGATCGGGATGCCGTCGCCGGCTGAGAGGCGCTCGTTGAGGTACTCGGCCAGCTCATCGGTCCGGTCGGCGGTGAAGAGGGGATTCGTGGCCAGGGAATCCGCGTGGCGCGCCGCGAAGAGCTCGTCAGTCGGGTGGTAGTTCATGTTGTGGACGTAGCTGACCGCTGCCAGGCCGATGCCGCCCTCGTAGAACGCCGTGTGGGTATCTAGCAGGTACTGCTGGTATCGACCGACCTGGACGCTCGGATGGAGGACGCGTCGGGTTGCGTGGCCCACGAATGTCTCGACGCAGCCCTCGACGTTGCTCGGCTGGACCTGGCCCCACTGCTTGAGCTCGATGATCACGGCGTTCCGAGGTCCGGTGGTCGTGCCGGCGCGCCCAGTCAGCATCGCGTCGAGCCGGAGGCTGCTCAGCGGGAGCTGGTACTCGAGGATGATCCCGTGATCACGCAGCTGTGCGTGGTCGATCAGCCACCCGAGCGAGGTGAGGGAGTTCTGCCAGGACGTGTACTCGGCCGCTCCGGGCTTGTGGCCCATCTCCGCCTTGTACTCGACGGCCAGCTTCTCCGCGATGCGGTGCCGCATCGCGTCCTGGACGAACTGCTCGGTCGTCCCCGCGTACAGCTTCATGGCCGGTGCAGAGATGGCATAAGGCGGGCTATGCGCCCTTCGACTCGATGTCGCCGTAATAGAGGACGTTGGTGGCCAGGTCGGGCATCGGTCCCCGCGAGCAGTCGCTCAGGCGGGCGCCCGAGCTTGCGGTGAGGGTAGCAGCGCGGGCAAGCGCCTACCGGTCGGCAGAGATCACTCCCTCAGCGAGTCCACGAGCTAGCCGGGCGGCGTATTGATCCAGCCGATGGGATCGAAGGCGCCCGCGAGCTGGGGGATCGCCTGACGCCCGCCGCTCGCGTCGAGAAGTATCCATTGAGGGGTGCCCTCCCCTGCCGATGAGATGACGAATCGCCCGTCTGGCAGCCAGGCGCCGACCGAGGACAGGTCGGGCGCATCGGTCAGACGAACCACGTTCGACCCATCGGCGTTCATCACGAAGCTGGCGCCCGGGCCGTCACGCTGGGAGAAGAAGACGATCCTGGATCCGTCGGTCGACCAGGCGATCGGGTAGTCGCGAGCCGGGTTGTCGGTTAGTTGTCGCTGCTGGGAGCCGTCCCGGTTCATGACCCACACCTCCCAGTTGTCGCTCACGACTCCGGATGTGTCTTCGTTTCGGCAGTAGAGGATTCTCAGGCTGTCCGGCGACCACACCGGACACTCGGCATTCGGCACCCCGAGCGGGGTCAGATCGGTGCCGTCCGGCCTGATGAGGGCCAGGTCGACCCCGGTCACGCCTCGGAATGCGATCCATGCCCCATCGGGCGACCAGGCCGGGAAGCTGCCGGCCGCTACGTCGCGCATGCCGCTGCCGTCGGCCCCGATGATCCGGATCGTGTCGGTGTCCTGCGTACCGCCGCTTGTCCCGGTCGCGTGCCGGTACGCAAGGCGCGAAGCATCGGGCGCCCAGCTGGGGCTGGTATCGACGCCGCCCCCAGAGGTGGTGAGCTGGCGACGGTCCGAGCCGTCGCCGCGCATGACCCAGAGGTCCCCGTTGGCGAGAGTGAATGCGAAGCGGCCGGGGAGGGACGGGGCCGCGCCCGACGGCTCGGTGGAGGACGGTCGCGGGCCAGCTCCGCACGCAGCGAGAAGGCTTCCCACGATGAGGAGAACCAGAAAGCGTCGGCCCCCGCTCAGCCAGAACCGAGAACGCGGCAGGCTTGGGGCCTTCGGCGCCGTTGTCATTGGGTCCCCCGCGAGCGGTGGCCCAGGCGAGCGCGTGAGCTTGCGGTGAGGGTAGCAGCGGAGGCAGGACACCGTCTGCTGGCACAAGGTGCTCTGGCTTCCCATTCCTGGCCAGGCAGTGCAGACTTTCGCGACCGCAACAGCTCAATACGTGGTCCCGCCCCCGCTTCGAGCCAATGCCGGTCGCCGACGGTCTCCTGAAGAACCTCCTCGACGACCGTGGAATCCAGAAACCATTGGTTGACGAGGAAGGAATCGAGGTCTTGAACGTTGAGTCCTAGGCTCTCGAAAATTCCGGAGATCGCGTACTACCTATTCAACTTCTCGAACGGGCACGGAGTTTGGGGGCGAACGCTCCGCGAGCAAGTCGCTGCGCTTCTGCGAGCCAAGATGTGGGGCGTCAACGTTGGCGAGCCGCACCGCGCCGCACTCGCTACGGGGGACCGCGTTCTCATCTACATCGGTCCACCGGAGGGAGAGTTCGTCGGTCGCGGGGTGCTTGCCTCAGCTGTCCGCGATTGGACACCGGCCGAGGCACAGGGGTACCCGGGCGACACCCAGGGCGGAGTGTTGCTCGCGGACGTCGAGGAATGGGATCCGCCAGTGTTGATGCAGACCGTCGTGTTGCGGATCGACCCGACAGGGTCGAACCCCTACGTGCAGGCGAATGCCAGGAACGGCTTCCAGCATGGTGTCGTGCTGATCACCGATCAGGAATACGAGGCAGTCCTCGCGGTTCGGGCGGAAACCTCATCCTCGACTGTCTAGCCGAGGAACAGGGGTCAGCAATCGAATACGAACCAGCACAGCTCGTTGCGCAACCGCTGGTCGTCGAGCACGAGATCCCGAATCTCAAGGGGGAGCTGAGCGCGCTGCCACTGGCACTCCACGCAGCCGGCCTCCTCTCGCGCGTCCACAGGCGCTGCCGCCTGCGCCGCCCTGATCGCGTAGGCCGCGGCACCGAGCTCGTGGGCCGCCACATGGCCCACGGCCGCGGATTGAGCGGCGGCGTATGCGGCGTCCCGTGGCGCTCCGCTCAGGTCTCTGGCGGCGGCGTTTGCATGGCCGGCCGCCGTGCGAGCCTGGGTCATGGTGATCTCACCCCGCGCCCAGGCGCGCCCAAGGTCGATCGCGCGTCGCGGACGCTCGTCCTCCGGCCGCGCCTGCTCAAAGTGGTGGAGCACGTGCTGGGCGCAGTCAGCCGCCCAAATCGCCAGTAGGTGATGATCGTCGTCCTCGAGGCTGCCGCCGCGACGCACGGTGATGAACCGCGGATCCCGGATCTTGGGGAGGATCACCGGTCTGCCCTCCTAGATCCAGATCAGGACGACCATCGCGACCAGGACGATCGCGAGGGCGAAGTTCACGGCGCGATGGGCACGTGGGCTACGGATGAAGCGGCTCAGTGCGTCGCCGCCCACGGCCCAGAGGCCCGCGGACGGGATGACGATCGCCATCACCACCACCGTCATGAGGAGCGCGCCGACAAGCAGATCCATCCCTGCAGGACGGAAGGCAGCGACCGCGCTCAGCACGAAGAACCACGCCTTGGGGTTCACGAACTGGAAGGCGACTGACTGGCCGAATCCGGGAGCCGTGGCGACATCGGCCTCCTCGACGGCAGCAATGCCGACAACCTGCCAGGCGAGATACAGCAGGTAGACCGATCCGACCACTTTCAGGCCGATGCCCAGGGCGGGCACGGCGGCGATCAGTGCACCCAGGCCGGCGGCCGCGCCGAGGATCATGAGTCCCACCCCGAGCGGGATCCCAAGCAAGTAGGGGATCGCCGCGCGGTAGCCGTAGCGCAGACCGATGCCCCAAAGCACGACGTTGTTCGGGCCGGGCGTCACCGCCGCGACGAACGAGTAGCCGGCGAGCCCCAGCAGTGCCTCCATCGGCCGCCACCATAGCGCGGGTTACAACCTTGCCCGCTCGCCGTACATCGCGCAGTTCCCGCCGGCGACGCAGAAGGTGCTCCGGGAGATGCACGAGCTCATCCGCGTCCATGCCCCAGAGGCGACCGAGACGATCAGCTACGCGATGCCGACGTTTGACCTCAACGGCCGGCATCTCGTGCATTTCGCTGGCTATCCGCGCCATATCGGCTTCTACCCGATCCCGTCCGGGATGGAGGCGTTCAAGGAGGAGCTGAGCGGATACAAGACCGGCAAGGGATCCGTGCAGTTTCCGTTGGACCAGCCGCTGCCGCGGGACCTCATCCGGCGGATCGTGGAGTTCCGCGTGGCCGAGAACCAGCGCCGAAATCGCTGAGGCCCAGCAGTGCCGCCGCTGCAGCCACGAGCTCACCATTGCCGGCGGCGGTCCGGCCATCGGGCAGCACGGGGCAGTCCTCCAGGCCCGTCCGGATGCCGCATCCCCGACCGATGCCGTACCGATTCACCGCCCACGAGGCCATGCCTTCGCCGTGATAGATGCGCTGAATCGAGACGGATCCGGCGTCGAGAACCTGCTCCATGGCCATGGCATGGGCGACCGCCGTGTCCGGATCGGCATCCAGCGGCTCGAGCAGCACCCGCACGCAGCGGGGCGCAAGGTTTGCCGCAACAAAGGCCGTGGCATCGTCGAGCGCCAGCAGACCGGCCTCGATTCCGATGCCTCGCTCCCAGAGCAAGGCGCAGAGCTCGACGATGCCCGCCTCGCCCTGATTCGCAGTCACGAGTTCCGGCCCCTCCGTCCAGCCTGCCACGAGGGCGTGGCGACGGTCGGGATCGGGCTCGATCTCGGCCGACGTCGACAGCGAGATCGGCACGCCAGGACACGCCGCGCGCACCGCTCGAATGGCTTGGGCGCACGGCTCGGCCTCCAGGGTCATCACGCCGTTGTCGTCGTACGGATGGATGTGCACCGACAGGGCTCCGGCAGCCACGGCGGCGCGCGCCTCGGCCGCAAGCTGACGCGGAGTGCGCGGGGCGGCCGGATGGTCGCGATCGCCGTTCAGGGCTGCGAGCAACGGCAACTGCAGAGCCGTATCCGCTTGCATCAGGTGCCTGCGATGTCCCTGTCATCCGTCGTTTCGTTGATGAGGGTCAAGACGACGTTGCCGGTCTTCTGGGCGGTGTCGACGTAGCGG
>JALYLB010000002.1 GCA_030774475.1 Chloroflexota bacterium
GTTGGGGGTGGCGCGGCGGGCTCCTCGGGATCCCGAGGTCCCGGCGGTGCGGAGTCGGTCATTGGGGTCCCTCCTTCGCGACGTTCTGCCATTCCGGCGAGCGCCTTGGGCGCTGGCGGCAGTCTACGCGGGTCTCAGTCGTCGCCGAAGGGGTTCGGTCGCCCGGGCTTCGGTGGCGGGAGGCGGAACAGGTCATCCTCCGACGGACCCCTGGGCAACGGCAGCGGCCAGCCCTCTCCCTCGTCGTCCGGCGGACGGGCCCGGGCCAGGAGGTCGCCCCATTCGAGCCACTCGCCGGAACCGCCGAGCTCGCGCCGCATCACCGGGTAGCGCTCGTCCCCGGCCGCCTGCTCGAACCCAGCAGACGCGTAGACGGTCGCCGGGCCGGGCGAAGCGGCCCAGTCATCGCCGCGTCCCTCCGGGTACGCCTCCACCGCGGTGATGCCTCGATGATCGAGCTCTTCGCACACCGCCTCCAGCAGACCGATGGCGGCGGCCTCGCGCTCAGCCTCGCCGGCAACCACCTGGAGGCAGGTCACGACCCATGGCGGCGGAGAATCAGGGAGCGCGGGGTACCGCTCGCGAATCGACTGTGCGCGTGGATACGCGGAGATCGGCCCGAACTGTGCCCAGCCAACGGCCGCCCGATCGTCCCCGTCGCGGCGCCAGGCCAGCATCCCGTACGCGCCGGCGAGCTGGCGCCCAGCGAGGAGGCGGTTGCGCTTGAGGTCGGCGCGTGCCCCGGCGTCGGTCGCGTCGGCGGTGGGCGCGTCGCGGTGACCGTCGAGCCGTTCCCAGTAATCACAGGTCTGGCACCGCGAGCCCTGACGCGCTGGGGCTGGAATCTCGGCGAAGGACTCCTCGTCCACGAGGGTGAACTCCAGGCGGGCCTGTGCCATCGGCTCAGCCATCCGTTGCGGCATCGGCAGCGGCCAGCAGCCCGCCACTGGCGACCAGCTCTCGCAGGGCCGCGATGTCCGGCGCGGGTGTTCGGTCCTCCGCCAGATGGGGAACGGAGCGGCGCACGCGCGCGTGCGCTCGCGCGACGCCCGCTCCGGGACGCGTGGGGGCGCGGAAGTCGAGCCCCTGCGCGGCGCACATCGCCTCGATGGCCAGGACGGTCGCAGCTCTGTCGAGCACCTCGCGCAGATGGAGCGCAGAGGTCGCGCCCATGCTGACGTGGTCCTCCTGGTTGGCACCGGTCGGGATGCTATCGACCGAGGACGGATGCGCCAGCGTCTTGCTCTCGTTGACGAGGGCTGCCGCGGTGTACTGGGTGATCATCAGCCCGCTCTGCACACCGGGCTGTTCGGACAGGACCGTCGGCAGGCCGGAGTAGCGAGCGTCGACCAGGCGAGCCGTGCGCCGTTCGGAGATTGAGGCGAGCTCGGTCATCGCAGCCTTGGCATAGTCGAGCACCAGCGCCAGCGGCTCCCCGTGGAAGTTGCCGCCGGAGATGACCTCGCCGTCGGGTCGACCGGGGGTCGCGGCGAAGACGAGGGGGTTGTCGGTCGCCGCGTTGAGCTCCACGCCGACGACGCGTGCGAGCTGCTCGATCGCGTCGCGGACCGCCCCGTGGACCTGCGGCATGCATCGCAGGCTGTAGGCGTCCTGGACCCGATGCGCCAGGTCCCTGTGCCCCGCGCCGATCTCGCTTCCGGCCAGGAGGTCGCGCAGATGGGCGGCCGATGCGCGCTGCCCCGGATGCGGGCGAGCTGCGATGAGGGTGTCGGCGAAGGCGGCGCCGGTCCCCTCCATGGCCTCGAGGCTCATGGCGCCGATGACGTCGGCGGTCTCGGCGAGGACTCGGGCGTCGGCGACGGCGAGGGCGCCGATGGCAGCCATCAGCTGCGTCCCGTTCAGGAGCGCGAGCCCGTCCTTTGCCTCGAGCTCCAGGGGATCGATTGCCGCCGCCGCGAGTGCCTCGAAGCCGGGCATCAGCTGGCCGTCCAGCTCCGCCTCGCCCTCGCCGATCGCGACCAGTGCCAGGTGGGCAAGCGGCGCGAGGTCGCCGGAGGCGCCCACGCTCCCGCGCGATGGGATGACCGGATGGATGCGGGCATTGAGCAGGTCAATGAGGAGCTCGGGAAGCGCCACCCGAACGCCCGAGAGGCCGACCGCCAGGGCGTTGGCACGCAGCAGCAGCATGGCCCGCACGACCTCGGTGGGGAGCGGCGGCCCGACGCCCGCGGCGTGCGACCGGACGAGATTGCGCTGGAGCTCCTCGGTCTGCGATGGGTCGATCGTGACGTCAGCCAGGTCCCCGAACCCGGTCGTCACTCCGTACACGGTGCGGTGCTCCGCGACCACCTGCTTGATCACCGCGTGAGAGGCGCGCATCCGTTCCGCAGCCTCCGAAGAGAGGCTCACGACGCGATCTCCGCGGGCCACCGCGACCACGTCCGCGACGGTCAGGTCGCGGCCGGTGAGCGAGAGCGGCGGGATCTCCGGCGGATCGGTCGGCGGCATGGCCGTCCCTATACTACGCACCGTGCGAGGACTCCCGGACCCCACCAGGCGCCTTGTCGTCAGCGAGGACGCCGGGGACCGGCTGGGGGGTGCGGTGCCCAGTCCCGCGGCCGCCTTCCTGCTGACGCTCATCGCCCTGCCCAGCCTCTTCTGGCTCGTCACGTTCAAGCGCACGACGAACTACACCGAGCCTGAGGAGTGGCTGATGGCGAGCGTCGTCCCAGCGGTGCATGGCTGGGTGGTGGCCAACGCGGAGCCGGTCGATCTGCTCCTGCGCGGCATCAGCGCGCTCGGATCCGGGTGGTTCGTGGCCCTGGGATTCGGGCTCGTGGGCCTCCTGGCCCTGGCCAAGGGGCGTCGGGACCTGGCGCTCCTGCTCGCGATGGGGACGCTCGCCTTTCCCATCGAGTGGGCGCTGAAGTTCTTCACCGCCAACCCGGAGATCAGCCCGGCAACCCTGGTCGGCGCGATCTTCAACGTCCGTGGCATCGGCCTCGACGACATCGCGGACTTTCCCGCCGGACATGCCCTGCGCGCGACCGTCTTCTATGGCCTCGTGGCCTTCTGCATCGCCCGGCTGTCGAGCGACCGGCGCCAGGGGATCGTCGCCTACGTGGTCGCGCTGATCCTCATCGGCGCCATCAGCCTGACGCGGCTCTACCTTGGGGCCCATTACCCGATGGACCTCCTCGGCGGCTGGATGGCGGGAGCTGCGTTGCTCTCAATCCTGGTCAGCGTTCATGTCCTGCGGGTGGACGAGCGCATCCGACGCCGCGAGGCCACCAAGATCCCTGCGCCACCCGACGCGCCGCATCGGGTGGCCGTGCCGCTGCATACCTCCGACGGCCGGCCAGGGGCCCCCTAAGGGGTGCTCGAGTTCGTCGATCGGACGGTCATCCCGTTCTTCCTCTCACTGTACGACACGATCGGCTACCTGGGGGTCGCGGCCGCGATCGCCCTCGAGACCTTCGTACCGATCATCCCCTCCGAGGTGATCGTGCCGATGGCGGGCTGGAAGGTGAGCCAGTCAGCGACGGACCCGGCCGTGATGGAGCCGCTGACCCGAGCGCCGTGGAACTGGTTGGCGGTGCTGGTCATTGCCACGGTCGGTGCGGTGCTGGGCTCGCTCGCCGGTTACCTGATCGGCGCATGGGGCGGCCGGCCGCTGCTCGACCGCTGGGGTCGCTTCGTCCACATTCAGCCCGACGACCTCGACCGCGCCGATGCCTGGTTCGCGCGCTGGGGCGACTGGGCGGTCTTCCTCGCCCGCATGGTGCCGGTGCTCCGAGCGCTGATCAGCTACCCGGCGGGCGTGGCCCGCATGCCGGTCGGGCGTTTCGTCCTGTTCAGCGCGCTCGGCTCGCTGCCGTGGAACGCCGCCCTGCTCCTCGGCGGCTACCTGCTCGGGGAGAACTACCGGCGCCTGTACGACGCGATTCGCCCATATGAGCCCGTCATCTATGGGGTCGTGCTGGTGGGCATCGCCTGGGTTATCTGGCGCTGGCTGCGCCATCGGCGATGAGTCGGCAGCCAACGGTCCTCGCGCTCGACATCGGGACGACCGAGACAAAAGGCGGTCTGGTGGCCGCCGACGGACGGCTCATGGCCACCGCGCGTGCGGGCTACGCGCTCGACCTCGACCTCGCGATGGGCAGCGCCGAGCAGGATCCGGAGGCGTGGTGGGTCGCGGTCGTCGCGGTCATCCGCCAGCTCGCGGATCAGGCTGAGGGCCCGATCCAATCGATCTGCTGCGTTGGGCAGGGGCCGACCCTGGTGGCCGTCGACGATCGCGGACGGCCGACCCGATCGGCGCTCACCTGGATGGACCGGCGTGGCGGTGAGGAGGCTGCCGAGATGGAACAGGCGACCGGGTTGGCCGGCTTCGCCCTGGGCATCCTGCCAGCCGCTCGCTGGGTGGAGCGTCACGAGCCCCTCGTCGCTGCCGAGACCCGCTGGTATCTGAACACGTGGGAATGGGCCAGTTACCGACTCACCAGCGTCGCCGCCAGGACTCGTTCTCCGGGCCAGCCGGTGGCGGAGCCGCAACAGGCGGAGGCCGGGGGCGTGCCGGCTAACCGGCTGGCGCCGGTCGTGGATGTTGGACGCGCCGTCGGCGAGCTCCGCGCCGCGGTCGCCGCGGAGCTCGGGCTGGCCACCGGCATCCCGGTGCTGGCCGGGACGGTCGACTCGTTCGCCGGGTGCCATGGCGCTGGCCTGGTCGCCGCGGGCGATGCGATTGATACCGGCGGCACCTCCGGCGGGCTCGCGGTCTATGCCGACGCTCCAGTCGAGATCCCGGACACCTGGGTCGCCCCCGCACCGCTCGCCGACCGCTGGATCGTGGGTGGCGCGATGACGGCGACCGGCAAGGCGCTCGACTGGTTCCGCGACGACGTGCTCGGCGGCGGGCCGGCTGCGGCGCGACGGATCAGGGAGGCGGCCGCCGTCGCGCCGGGCGCCGATGGGCTGCTCTTCCTGCCCTACCTCGCCGGGGAACGCTCCCCGATCTGGGATCCCCTCGCCCGCGGCGCGTTCGTGGGACTTACCCTCCGCCACCAGGCGCCGCATCTTGCGCGCGCCATCCTCGAGGCGGCGGCGCTCGCGCTGCGCCACGTGGCCCGGCCGATCATCGCCGCCGGGCTAGCGATCCCGGAGGTGCGGGTGACCGGCGGGACGGCGGCATTCGACGCCTGGAACCAGATCAAGGCCGATGTCCTGGGTGTCACGGTCGCGGCGCCCCAGGTGCGCGATGCGGCCATCGAGGGCGCGGCGATCATCGGCGCGACGCACCTGGGCTGGCACGCGGACATCGTTGCGGCGATCAAGGCCATGGTCCGCATCGATCGCCGCTGGGAACCGACCGAATCCAACCGAGCCCTGTACGACGGTTTGTTCGAGGCCTACCTCGCGCTATGGCCGGCGATCGCCCCGACCGTTCATCGGCTCGCCGACCTCAGCGCCGAGCCCGGCTAGGCGGGCGGCCGATTCCGGCACACCTGCTAGACTCAGGCCACCTTCGGGGCAGGGTGAGATTCCCGACCGGTGGTAGGGCTCCGCGATGCGGGGTCGAGCCCACGAGCGGCCCGATGCACCCAAGGTGCATGGGGTGTCAGCAGATCCGAACGACGGCCAGCAGGCCGCCGCAAACGGAGCCGACGGTACAGTCCGGATGAGAGAAGGTGCGGCCGCTGCCGGCTGGGCGGCGGCGTGGCCTCCCCCGAAGCATGACGAAGGAGCTTCGGGACGAGACCGGTGCGAACGACCAGCGATGCCACTGCGGAGCCGCATGCGCCCCCGCAACGGAGCGCGATAGGCCACGCGGCCGACCCGCCGGCCGGTGAGGCGGCTGCCCGATCCAGCGTGATCTCGGTCCGCGGTGTCGGGTTCAGCTACCGGGAGGAGGGCCGCGCGCGCGCGGCGCTGACGGAGGTTTCGTTCGAGGTCGCCCGCGGCGAACTGGTCGCCGTCATTGGCGCGAACGGCACCGGCAAGAGCACCCTGCTGAAGCTGATCGACGGACTGCTCGAGCCGGATGCGGGCTCGGTGGCCATCGACGGCCGCGAGGTCCACGGGCCGGAGCCGCGGGTAGGGCTCGTCTTCCAGGAACCGCGCCTGCTTCCCTGGCGCTCCACGCTCGCGAACGTCGCCTTCCCGCTCGAGCTGGCGGGCTGGCCAGCCGCCCGGCGCGACGCGCGAGCTCGCGACCTCCTCAACCTGGTGGGCCTTGCTGGCATGGCGGCACTGCGGCCGCACCAGCTCTCCGGCGGGATGCGGCAGCGGGCGGCGATCGCGCGGGCGCTGGCGCTCGAGCCTGCCGTGCTCCTCCTCGACGAGCCGTTCAGCGCACTCGATGCTCTGACCCGCGAGCGATTCAACGACCAGCTCCAGGGGATCTGGCGCAAGACCGGCACGACCATCGTGCTCGTTACTCACTCGATCTCGGAGGCGATCTTCCTGGCGGATCGCGTCCTCGTCTTCGCGGGAATGCCCGGACGCATCACGACCCAGGTTCCGATCGACCTGCCGCGTCCGCGGAGCCTCGATGCGCTGGATGCGACGCTCGCCTCGACCGCGGCGACGTCGATCCGCCAGGCCCTCGAGCTCGACCGGGAAGAAGCCGCATTGGGGGAACTGGCGCCATGACCCGCTGGCTGACGCGCGACCTGCTGCCGAGCCTCGTCGTGGCGGCCGGGGTCCTCGCGCTCTGGAAGCTGGTCGTCGTGCTCGGGGGCTACCAGCCGTTCGTGCTGCCGGCACCGGAAGTGGTGGCGGCCAGGCTGGTGCGTGCCTGGGCCGACGGGACCATCGAGCCGCACGTGGCCACGACCCTGCGAGAGATCCTGCTCGGCTTCGCCATCGGCGCAGGTCTCGCCGTCGTCACGGGCTACCTCCTTGCCCGATCGCGCATCGTCGAGCGCCTGCTCTCGCCCTACCTGGTCGCCGCCCAAGCCACTCCGATCCTCGCCCTCGCGCCACTGCTCACCCTCTGGTTCGGCAGCGGGCTGCTCTCCAAGGTGATCATCTGCGCCCTGATCGTCTTCTTCCCGGTAGCGGTCGCCACCATGGTCGGCGTCCGATCGGTCGACCACCAGCTGCTCGAGATGGGACGAGCCTTTCGCGCGACGAGGCTCCAGGTGCTCACCCGCCTCGAGATCCCCGGCGCCCTGCCCTCGATCTTCGGCGGAATCCGGGTTGGCGCGACCCTGGCGGTGATCGGCGCGATCATCGGTGAGTGGGCGGGTGGCGAGTCCGGGCTGGGGGTGCTCATCAACCTCGCCCGGGGATCCCTCTTCGACACCCCGCTGCTGTTCGCCACCCTGGTCACCATCGCGGCCGTGGGGGTGAGCCTCTACTTGGCCATCACCTTCCTCGAGCACCGCCTCGTCGGTGCACGAGGGTGATTTCGAAGGGAGTCACGCTGACCATGCATCCTGGGCCGGGAACCCGCCCGTCGTCGGGGAGCGGCAGTTGTCGCCGTAGGGTCGCCATCGGCCTCGCGGTCGCGCTGCTGCTTGCCGCGTGCGCACCGAGCTCGGGATCCTCGGCCGGTTCGTCGGGGCTCTCGTCAGGTGCCGCGCCGGTGTCGCTCACCGTCGGGCTTGGGTACGTGCCGAACGTCCAGTTCGCCCAGTTCTACCTCGCGCAGCGGGCGGGCTATTACCGGGATGCCGGGCTGACGGTCACGTTCGAGAACAAGATCGACCCCGACCTGATCACGCTGGTCGGCCAGGGATCGCTCGACATCGGCATCGCCGACGGTACGAGCGTCATCCCGGCGGTCAGCCAGGGGATCCCGATCAAGTACGTGGCAACTATCTACGCGCTCTTCCCGAACGTGGTGTACGCCAAGGCGAAATCGGGGATCAAGACCGTCGCCGACCTGAAAGGCCGCAAGCTCGGCACCCCGGGGAAGTACGGCAGCAGCTGGATCATGCTGCAGGCCATGCTTGCGTCGGCGGGGCTCAAGCCGTCCGATCTCGACATCCAGCTCTACCCCGATTTCGGCCAGGGCACCGCGCTCGCCCAGGGAGCGGTCGATGCGGCGACCGGCTTCGTCAACAACGAACCGGTGCAGCTCGAGGAGTCGGGCACGCAGGGCACGGTGCTGACCGTCGACAAGGCGGTGCCGCTGCCGGGCAACGGGCTCATCGCCGGAACCCGGACCATCACGACCAAGCCAGCTGCTCTGAAGGCCTTCGTGGCGGCGACCTTACGGGCGATGAAGGAGATCAGGAGCGATCCGCAGAAGGGCCTCGATGCCGCGATCGCCGCGGTGCCCGATCTCGGTGCGGACCGCGTGACCCAGCTCGCCGTGCTCAAGGCGACGATTGCGACGTGGGATGACGCGTACACCACCGCGCACGGCGAGGGAAGCATCGACCGGGCGGCCTGGACCGCGACGCTGACCTTCATGGCCGGCCTGCCTGACAGCCCGATCAGCGGAACCCCGCCGACCGTCGACCAGCTGGTCGACGAGAGCCTGCTCCCCGGGTAGGGGCGGTCAGCCCGCCAACCGCTCCGCCGCCTCGACCGTCTGCCAGGCCAACATCATCGATGTGACCGGGCCAACCCCGCCCGGGACGGGGCTGATGGCCGTCGCCACTTGCGAGACCTCGTCGAAGGCAACATCTCCCACGACGCCGTCGCCGCGCGTGGTGATCCCGCAGTCGACCACCACGCAGCCAGGTCGCACCATCTCGGCGCCGATGAGGCCCGGCGCACCAGCGGCGACGACCAGGATCTCGGCGCGGCGGGTCTCGCGCGCAAGGTCGGGGGTCCGCCGATGGCAGATGGTCACCGTGGCGTCCGCTGCCACCAGGAGCTGTGCGACGGGGCGACCCACCACGGGTGAGCGGCCCACGACCACGGCCCGCCGTCCTGCCACCGCGAGCTCGTAGCTGTGAAGGATTTCCATGACTGCCAGCGCGGTCGCCGGGGCGAAGGCTTGCTCGCCACGGGCCGTGCGTCCAGCGTTCACCGCGGTCGCCCCATCGACGTCCTTGGCCGGGTCGACCAGGTCGACCAGCGCAGCACCATCGAGGTGCGCAGGGAGGGGTTGGGGAATCACCAATCCCGCCACCCGCGGGTCGCGGTTGAGCCCCTCGATCGTCGCCGCGACCTCGGACGGCGGGGCATCTTGCGCGGGAGTCAGGACGTGTGGCTCGATTCCGACCCTGCGCGCCGCGCGAGCCACGCTGGCCGCATAGACCGCCGACGGGCCCGACTCGTCGAAGCGCAGCACCGCCAGGCGCGGCGGTGAGCCAGTACGCGCGGCCAGCGCGGCGCAGCGCGCGGAGAGCTCCTGTCGCAGGCGATCGGCGACCGCGCGTCCGTCGAGGATGAGGGCGGTCATCGCTCGCCGAGGACGATCGCGGTCACCACCCGCCGCGCACTCAGCCCAGGCGAGCGGCGACGTCCGCCAGGGTCGCCGCCTCTCGCGCCAGTGCCGTCGCCTCGAGACGCGCGAGCTCGGCCGGCGCCTCCGCGCGGAGGGGCGAGTCGGCCGGAAGGTACGGAAGATTGATGCGGACGTTGAGGATCGCGCCTCGCACCGCGGCGGACGCCAGTTGGGCAGCAACTCCGGCGTCGCTCGCGGCGTTGCGGTTGCCGATCGGTGCGATGCGCGACGCGAGCTCGACCGTCTGGGCGGCCACGCGCGCCGTCTGCAGCGGAACCGCCGCCGCGAGTCGCATCGCCTCGCCCAGGGTCGCGGCGCGGGCTTCGCGTTGTGCCTCGTCCTCCTTCGGCAGGCGCCGGGCACTGACGACGGCCTCGTACGCCTCCGAGTCACGCTGCGCGAGGTCGCGCAGCTCGTTTCGCAGGGTCGTGGCCGCGGCGCCGATCTCCTGGGCCAGCGGCTCGGCCTCGGCATATTCGGCGCGCCCAACGGTCAGTGCGGCGACCATCGCCACGAGGCCGGCGCCCATCGCCCCTGCCAGGGCGGCGGCGCTGCCGCCGCCGGGAATCGGCGCGCTCGATGACAGGCGCTCGAGCAGTTCGTCAACGGAGAGGTCGGCCAGTTCAGGCGTTGGCGCTGACGAACCGGTATCGGGCATGACGGCGGGCCTCGCAGCGCGCCGCGGACGATGGCCTTGGCTTGGCGGCGCCGCGGCGATTGTACGGGGCCGCGCAGGATCAGGCGGCCAGATCGAGGGCCTCGACATACCAGCGTCGCCGGGCGGCATCGAAGACGAGGACAGCCTGCCCGCCGTCAGCGTCGACCACCATGGTGAGCCGCGGGCCGCGATCTGGATGATAGGCGTGCCGCTCGTCGCGAACGGCAGCAAGGGCTCGGACGGTGAGCTGGCGGTCCGCCCAGCGGACTTCGCTTGGGCGGTCGGCGTCCCGGTCCCAGCGAACCTGGGCGGGGACGGGCGTGATCTTGGTGAGTGCCATGGTCAGGTTGCTCCTCTTGGTCGCGGTGGCCTGCCCAGGCACCGAACAGGCGTTCGATTCGAGGTCATGATACGAACGCGTGTTCTATTCGTCAAGGTCCTCGTCGGTCGTCCGCGGCTTCGCTCGCCCCGGCCGCTCACCGAAGTCGAAGCGCCGATGCGGACGGTCGCGGAGGAGCCGCGCACGGATGATGGCATCCTCGCCGAACCGTTCGCGCACCGCGTCGATCGATGCCGCGATCCGATCGCCACGCTGGGGCTCGTCGAAGAGGGTGAGCTGCTGGGCATCCGTCAGGGCGATCGCGGTCAGCCCGATGAGCCGGACTCCGCGTTCCTTCGTCAGCGTCCGTCGCAGCAGCTCGAGGGCGGCCGCGTACAGTGGCTCACTCTCGCGCGTCTGGCGCGGCAGCGGCGCCTGGCGGGTCAGGGTCTCGAACCCCTCGTAGCGCAGCTTGAGCTGCACAGCCCCTGCGGCCAGGTCGTGCCGGCGAAGCCGGCTGGCGACGCTCTCGGCGAGGTCGAGGAGGGTCACCTCGAGCCGGCGCGGGTCGACCACGTCGTGGTTGAAGGTGTGTTCGTGGCCGACGCTCTTGGGCGCCTGGCTGGGCACCACCGGCGATGGATCGATGCCCAGCGCCCGTTGGCCCAGCTCGCCTCCGTGCTGGCCGAAGCGGCGCTGCAGCGTGCCCTCGGCCACGGCCGCCAGCTGCCCGATGGTCGTCACCCCGAAATCGCGAAGTGCCTGCCGGGTCTGCGGCCCCACGCCCCACAGCCGGCTGACCGGGAGCGGCGCAAGGAACTCGCCTTCGCCGCCGGGAGGCACCACCACCAACGCATCCGGCTTGCGCAGGTCCGAGGCCACCTTGGCGCACAGCTTGTTGGTCGCGACCCCGACGCTGACCACCAGCCCCACCTCGTCGAGCACGCGCCGTTTCAGCCTCCGGGCGATGGTCTCCCCATCCCCAAAGGCGGCGCGACTGCCGGTCACGTCGAGGAACGCCTCGTCGAGGCTGATCGGCTCCACGAGCGGCGTGTACGAGCCAAAGATGCGCATCACCTGGTCGGAGAGCTCGCGGTAGCGCTCCGGGTGGCCGGGGACGAAGACGCCCTGCGGGCAGAGACGGGCGGCGGTGCAGAGCGGCATTGCCGAGTGCACGCCGTACTTGCGGGCCTCGTACGAGGCGGCGCTCACCACGCCCCGCTCCCCCGGGCGGCCGCCGACGATCACCGGCTTGCCGCGCAGGGTTGGATCGTCGAGGACCTCGACCGACGCGTAGAACGCGTCCAGGTCGGCGTGAAGGATGGTGCGCATCGAGCGGATGCGCCGATGACGCCGCTATCCGAGCTTGCGAATGACGCCGACGACCTTGCCCTGCACCTGGACCTCGCTGGCGTAGATCGGCTCCATCTCGCTGTTCGCGGGCTGGAGCCGGATCCGATCCTGCTCGCGGAAGAAGCGCTTGAGGGTCACCCCGTTGTCCTCCAGCAGGGCGACCACGATGTCGCCGTCCCTGGCGGTGGCCTGCGGCTGGACGATGACGTAGTCGCCGTCGTCGATGAGCGCGTCGATCATGCTCTTGCCGCGGACGCGCAGCACGTACGACCCGTCGCGGGCTTCGATCGAACGCGGCACGTCGAGCGACTCCGAAGCGTCCGCGTAGGCCTCGATTGGCTGCCCTGCGGCGATCTCGCCGAGGACCGGCAGCGAGACGACGTCGTGATCGACCGGCATGCGGAAGGGGGTCACCCGCGACGGGAGGCGCTGGCTGCGCTTGCCCTCCGCTCGGGGCGTGAGACGCAGCGCCCGCGAGCTGTGGCTTCCGCGCTCGAGCAGGCCGTCACGCTCCAGTGCGATCAGGTGGTGGTGGACCGCCGAGGTCGAAGCGAGGCCGACGGCATCGGCGATCTCCCGCACCGAAGGCGGATAGCCGCGCTCGGCGACGGTGTGCGCGATGCATTCCAGGATCCTGGTTCGGCGTTCGATGTCGTGCCGGGTCACGGCGGCGGGCTCCTCCGCTGGTGGCTCTGTGGGAAGGACCGTACCAGAACAGGTGTTCTATCGTCAAGCCGGCCGTCCGCCGGCTCGACATCGGTCCGTGCGGCTGCGCTGATAGAATCGGAGGCCCATTGACTCGGAGGCCGAACCCGAGGTGAACCGCTCCGGCCGCTGGCGCTACGTGCGCCTGGCCCAGCTCGTCTGGAAGCTCCCGATGTATGCCCGCCTGATCTGGGGGATCGTCCGCGACCGACGAACCCCGCTCCCGCTGAAGGCGTTGCTGGTCGCCGCGCTTGCCTATCTGCTGACCCCGCTCGACCTGATCCCCGACGCGCTGCCGATCATCGGCCAGGCCGACGACCTCACCGTGCTGCTCATCGTCCTCGACGTGTTCGTGGCCAACGCGCCGGAGCAGGTGCGGCGCGAGCACCTGCAGCGGGCCCGCAACGGGACCGCGCGTCTCGACGAGGACCTCGCCCGCCTGCGGAGCGTCATGGGCGATCGCTACGATCGGATCCGCGATAACCTGCCCGACCTGCTCGAGCGCTACGGCCAGCTTCGTGACCCAATGGCGCTGCGGCGCATGCTCGTCGCCTGGCGCGAGTCACGGAGCTCGGGCGATTCCGCCACACCATCCTGAGGCAACCCGCCCGCGGCGCCGATGCCGCGCGCTTACGAGGTAGCGACGACGTCATGAAGGTGATCCTGAAGCGCGACGTGAAGGGTCTCGGCCGCGAGGGCGAGGTGAAGGAGGTCAAGGACGGCTACGCCCGCAATTTCCTCATCCCGAGCCGGGCGGTCGTGGTCGCCGATGCGGGCGCACTCAAGAACTGGGAACGCCATCGCAGCGAGCGAGAGGACCGCGAGCAGGCGCTGCGCGCCGATGCAGAGGCGATCGCTGAGCGACTGCGGGAGCTGCGGCTCGAGATCGGCGTCAAGGCGGGCGAGAAGAATCGGCTCTTCGGGTCGGTCACCAACCGCGAGATCGCGGACCTGCTGGCCAAGGAGGGGGTCGAGATCGACCGCCATCAGATCGCGCTTCACGAGGCGATCAAGACCGTCGGCGAGCATCGCGTGACGGTCCACCTGTTCACCGGAATCGATGCCCAGGTGTTGGTGAACGTCGTCCCTCAGCACTAGCCGATACTCGAGACGGGCCAGGGACCGGGACTGGCGGTAGCGACCCAGCGGCAGGCCCGCGAAAGGCCCAGCAGGCCGGACCGCGCGCGACAGCGTAGATGTCGCGACCAGGTGCTCCCATCAGTGCGCAATCGAGGCTGCGGGGATGGGAGGTCGCCCGATGTCCACACGATGTCCCCATCGGAAATTGCGGTTCGTGAATAACTGGGTGGACAACTCGCGATCGACGTCGCGCGATACGGGTAGCGTGCTGGATGCCGCCCACAACCACCCTGCGAGGACCGCTCGATTGACCCTGCCCGCGTCATTACCGGGGACCCGATGAGCATCGACAAGCTCGCCCCACAGGCGGTCGACGCGGAGCAGAGTGTCCTGGGCTCGATCCTCATCGACGCCGATGCGATCCTCAAGGTCGCGGACTTCCTTCACGCCCCGGACTTCTACCGCCAGCAGCACGCCGACATCTACGAGTCGATGCTCGTGCTCCACGGGCAGCGCGAACCAATCGACCTTGTCACGCTGGCGGATGAGCTGGCTCGCCGAGAGCGGCTCGAGCCGATTGGAGGACCGGCCTACCTCGCGACCCTGATGAACGTGGTCCCGACGGCGGTCCATGTGGAGCACTACGCCCGGATCGTCGAGCGCAAGGCGGTCCTCCGTAACCTCATTGCCGCGGCTGGCCGGATTGCCGCGGTCGGCTACGAGGAGGCCAACGACGCTGAGGTCGCCATCGACAGGGCAGAGTCGATCCTGTTCGAGATCAGCCAGCGGCGGACCATCGGCGGCTTCGAGTCGCTCGCCACCCTCCTCGGCCAGGCCTATGACCGCCTCGAGTACCTGCACGAGCATCGCGGCCAGATCCTGGGCATCCCGTCGGGCCTCTCCCAGCTCGACACCCTGCTGGGCGGCTTCCAGCCATCGGACCTCATCATCCTGGCCTCCCGCCCGAGCGTGGGCAAGACGAGCCTCGCGCTCAACATCGCCCAGCACGCATCGGTCCGCGAGGCGAAAAAGGTGGCCGTCTTCAGCCTCGAGATGAGCAAGGAGCAGCTCTCGTTGCGGCTCCTCTCCGCGGAGACCGGGATCAACCCGCGGCCGCTGCAGACCGGGTTCATGGAGGAGACCGACTGGAGCAAGATCGCGACGGTCATGAACGACATGGCTGGCGCACCGATGTGGATCGACGACTCGCCGGCCCTCTCGATCATGGAGCTGCGCACCAAGGCCCGCCGGCTCGAGGCCGAGCAGCACGGGCTCGACCTGTTGATCGTGGACTACCTGCAGCTCATGCAGACCAACGTCCAGAGCCGCGAGCCGAACCGGGTCCAGGAGGTCAGCGAGATCAGCCGCGGCCTCAAGCAGCTGGCGCGCGAGCTGAAGGTTCCGGTCATCGCCCTCTCGCAGCTGTCGCGCGGGGTGGAGCAGCGGGGATCGGCAGAGCCGCGCCTTTCGGATCTTCGGGAGAGCGGCTCGATTGAGCAGGACGCGGACGTCGTGATCTTCCTGTACCGCGACGGCGAGCAGAATCCCGACTCCGAGGTGGAGCTGGTGAAGGCCAAAGTCGCCAAGCACCGCAACGGGCCTATCGGTGAAGTGCCACTCCAATTCCGGAAGTCCACGACCCGCTTCCACACAGTGGTTCGCGAGGAGGCCGTCGCGCCCTTTGCCTGACCGCTGAGCTCGGCACGGACGCGTCACGGGTTCAGCCGTCCGCCAACCGAAGCGGTTCACGGCATTCGTGGACGTCCCCGCCATCGGCTTCGCGATCCGTGGTCGCCTTGTCAAGCAACCAGCCGACAAGGTTCGGGTCAGCTCTGCCTCTTCCCGGGGGTTGTACCCGCGTGTATAGTCGGCGGCTGAACGTCTGGCCCACGCTCAACCGGAAGTCCTCTACGGATCCCGCAGCCTTCGGCACGCGATCAGATCAGGCTCGAGGAAACCGAGTCGTCCAGCCCGGGCTCAGACGTGTGCACAGGAGGCAAGGGAGAGGGTGTACGCCGACAAGACCATCCGCTGCAGAGACTGCGGGATGGACTTCGTCTTCAGCGCCGGCGAGCAGAAGTTCTACGCCGAGAAGGGCCTCGTGAACGAGCCCCAGCGCTGTCAAAGCTGCCGGGCCGTTGCCAAGCAGAATCGCGCGCTCGGGATCGGCGGTGGGGGTGGGGGCCAGCGCGAGATGCACGCGGCGGTCTGCGCCGAGTGCGGCGGCCAGGCGTTGGTCCCGTTCCTGCCGCGGAACGACCGGCCCGTCTACTGCTCGAGCTGCTTCGACAAGGTCCGGGCACGCGTCTGAGACATGGGCCGGCAGCGCCGGCTTCCGACAAGGACCGATGTGAACGCCGCCCACGGGCGGCGTTCGTCGTGCCGGGCGCTACCATAGGCCCTCCGCGCGCAGCACCCGAGGTTCGAGGCCGCCCATGTCCGTGATCGCCGTCGTCGGCGCCCAGTGGGGCGACGAGGGAAAGGGCCGGGTCGTCGACTACCTCGCGGCCAAGGCGGACCTCGTCATCCGCTACGGGGGCGGGAACAACGCCGGGCATACGGTGGTCAACCCGCACGGTCACTTCAAGCTGCACCTCATCCCGTCGGGGATCTTCTATCCACGGACCCGCAACCTGCTCGGCAACGGCGTCGTCATCAATCCGCCCGCGCTGATCGGCGAGCTCGACGGGCTCGCGGCCGCCGGATTCACCTGCGACAACCTGTTCATTGCCGACCGGGCGCACATGGTCATGCCATGGCACGTCATGCTCGACCAGCTCGAGGAACGCGAGCGGGGATCGGCCAGGCTGGGCACGACCTCGCGGGGGATCGGTCCGGCGTACGTCGACAAGGTCGCCCGGCGCGGCTTGCGGATGGTCGACCTCCTCGAGCCGGATGACTTCCGCGAGCGGGTTCGGGTCGCGGCGGCCCGGGCGCGGCGCCTGGTCGAGGACTACTACTGCGCCGGCGGTGACGGCGACGCGCTGGCCCCTCTCATCGCGGAGGCGACCGATGCGGAGCGCGTCGCGGAGGTGTACCTCGCTGCCGTCGATCGGCTGGGCGTGCATATCGTCGACGGCCAGGCCCTCGTCGACGAGTCGCTGGACCATGGCGAGCGAATCCTGCTCGAAGGCCAGCTGGGCACCATGCGCGACCTGGACTGGGGCGTCTATCCGTACGTGACCAGCTCTTCGCCCATCCCCGGCGGCGCGAGCCTGGGCGCCGGGCTGCCAGCGGTCCGCATCGACCGGGTCCTCGGCGTGGCGAAGGCGTATACCACTGCAGTCGGCGCCGGCCCGCTTCCGAGCGAGCTCGAGGACGCCGATGGCACCGCGCTCCGTGAGCGCGGAGCGGAGTACGGGACCTCGACCGGCCGTCCACGCCGCTGCGGCTGGTACGACGCGGTCGCGGTTCGGTTCAGCGTGCGGCTGGCGGGCTACTCGTCGATCGCCCTCACCAAGCTCGATGTGCTCGACGGCTTCGAGCGGATCCGGGTCTGCGCCGCCTACCGCGATGCGGAATCAGGGAAGCGCTGGGAGACAGTGCCGGCATCGGCATCGGTCTATGGGCGCCTCGAGCCCGTGTACGAGGAGCTTCCCGGGTGGCAGGCCGATACGACCTCCGCGCGCGGCTGGGACGACCTGCCGCCCGCGGCGCAGGCCTATGTCGATCGTCTCGAGCAGCTTGCCGGCGTCCCGATCAGCCATGTCTCGGTCGGGGCCGCGCGGGACCAGATGATCGTGAGAGGGAGCTGAGGCGTTCGTGAAGAACACCTTGGCCGGCTGCGCAACGGCCAGCGGTGTCCTCCCCGAACGCCCCAACTTCGTTTTGGGTTGCAACGGCCTGCGGTGCCCTCCGCCGACGCCCTGATTTCCCGTCACGGGCTTTGTCCCTCGCGGGCGCCTCGAGCTTTGGAAGGGTTTCTCCGGCTGGCGAAGGTCGGCTAATGCTCGGTTTTTGAACGCTACGCAGCGAGATCGGTCCATGGCGGTCGCCCGGCTGGCCTAATCGTCGCTGGGTGAGAGTTACCACCAGATTCGAGCTCGTCGCGGCGCGTAACGTTCATCAGCCGTGGATTACGCGGAAGAACGGCCCTTCGGGACCCCAGTCCAGCGCGGTGCGGGGCGGCCTGGGCGGCACCGGACCTGCAGCTCCAGAACATCGAGAAGGCTCGTCGACATAAAGGGTGGTCGAATGAAGGTCGGGGTCATTGTCCCGCAGGGTTGGACCGGGGAGTACGACGGATGGGAGCCGGCCGCGGCCTGGCGGCGGACGGTGGAGGTTGCGCAGCTGGCGGATCGGCTCGGCTTCGAATCGATCTGGCTGTTCGATCATTTCCACACGGTCCCCCGGCCGACTGACGAGCTGACCTTCGAGTCGTTCACCTCGCTCTCCGCCCTGGCGGCCCTCACCGGCCGCGTCCGGCTCGGGCACGTCGTCATCTGCAACGGGTACCGCAACCCCGCCCTGGTAGCGAAGATGGCATCGACCATGGACGTCATCTCCGGTGGTCGAATGGAGCTTGGCATCGGCGCGGGCTGGAAGCGGGACGAATGGCTCGCCTACGGCTATGGCTTCCCCGAGACGCGTGAGCGGCTGGCGGGCCTGCGCGATGGGCTGGAGGTGATCACCGCGATGCTCGCTCCGGGGCGGACCGTTCACGCAACCTATGCAGGCGAGCACGCGAGCGTGACCGACGCCGTCAACCTTCCGAAACCGCTGCAGGCGCACCTGCCGATCATGGTCGGTGGCAACGGACCAAACGTGACCTGGAGGCTCGCCGCGCGCCACGCCGATGAACTGAACGTCGACGGCATGTCACCCGCCGAGGTGGCCGAGGCGCTCCCCACCATTCGTGCCCGGTGCGAAGAGATCGGAAGGGATCCGTCGAGCCTTGGCCTCAGTGTCCACATCTGGTGGGGGACCGACGGCTGGCGCGAGCCGGGGACCTCCCGCCAGGACCTGCTGCGGGCCTACGCCGATCAGGGCGTCTCGCGGGTCATCGGGCTGCTCCAGGCATCGGCCGATGGCGATGATCCGCTCGTGACGCTCGCGGCCGATGCGCGCGCTGCCGGAATCGAGATGGCGGACTAGACCTTCGAGCGCACTGCGGCGCACCCGCCAACCGGCGAATCGCGGACGCTATACTCCCGCAAAGCCGCAGGCGATCTCATCCGAGTGCATCCGATTCGAGCGGTTCCGTACAGCATCATCACCTTGTGCCCGCGCCGGTCGACGCCGCCCAGTCCGCCCGCGGGCCTTTTGCTATCCAGTGGCATGCGAGGGAGACGCCCGTGATCGAGCAGCGCGAGACGACCGTCGGGATGCCGATCGACGCGGTCGAGCGCCGGCTCCGACGCGCCTACGGCTTCGAGGAGGTCGCCCTCGTCCCGGGCGAGGTGACGGTGGAGCCGAGCGAGGTCGAGCTGTCGGTCGAGATCGGCGGGCTGCAGCTCGAGATCCCCTTCATCGCCGCCGCCATGGATGCGGTCGCGAACGCGGACTTCGCGGTGCGGATGTCGATCGCCGGGGGGCTGGCGTTCGTCAACCTCGAGGGCCTGTACACGCGCTACGAGGATGCGGCTCCGATCATCGAACGGGTCGCGGCCGCTGAGAGCGGGCAGGCCGCTGCCCGCGTCCTGGCCGACGCCTACGCCGCCCCGGTCCGCGACGAGCTGATCGGCGCGATCATCACCCGGATCAAGGCCCAGGGCGGGATCGCGGCGGTCGCCACAACACCGGCATCGGCATGGCATCACGCCGAGGTCGCCGCGCAGGCTGGGGCTGACCTGCTGCTCGTGCAGTCGCAGGTGTCCAGCGCGCGCCACATCTCGACCTCGGGCCGGGTCCTCTCGCTCGCCGACCTGACCGGGGGCCTGCAGATGCCGGTCCTGGTGGGCAACACGGTGAGCGGCGAGGCCGGTTACCAGCTCATGCACCAGGGCGCCGCCGCGATCCTGGTCGGGGTCGGGCCCGGTGCGGCCTGCACCACGCGAGAAGTGCTGGGCATCGGGGTGCCACAGGTGAGCGCCACGATCGAGGTTGCCGCCGCGCGGGATCGCTATCTAGCCGAGACCGGCCGCTATGTCCCGGTCGTCACCGATGGCGGAATGAAGACCGGCGGGGATGTCGCCAAGGCGATCGCCTCGGGGGCCGATGCGGTCATGCTCGGCTCGCCGTTCGCGGGCGCGCTCGAGGCACCCGGGCTTGGCTTCAACTGGGGCATGGCCGCGCCATCGCCCACGCTGCCGCGGGGAACGCGGATCAGGATCGGGGAGCGGCTGCCGCTCGAGCAGATCCTGTTCGGTCCGGCTACCACCTCCCACGGGACGCAGAATCTCGTCGGGGCGCTGCGCCAATCGATGGCGGCCCTGGGCGCGCGGACGATCGGTGAGATGCACCACGTCGAGATGGTGATCGCCCCGGCGATCGCCACCGAGGGCAAGTCCTGGCAGCTCGCCGGCCGCGAGTGACAGGACCCTGGCGCGAGGTCGGCGACCGGGTCTTCGTCCGTCGGTACTCCGAGTGGCATGGGGAAGCGTTCGACCAGAACGCTGGCGTGGTGCTCGGAGCCGATGGCGCCCTCGTCGTCGACACGCGCGGCTCGCACCGCCTGGCCGATGCGCTGATCGCCGAGCTGCGGGAGCTGACTCGTCTGCCCATCGTCGCGGTGGTCAACACCCACCACCACTGGGACCACAGCTGGGGCAACGCTCGGTTTCTGCCTGCGCCGATCTGGGGTCACGTCCGCTGCGGTCCTCGGATGCTCGAGCGCAGCGCCGACGCGCGCGACCAGGTAGTCGCCGCATGGCCGCCGCTCACCGCGGAGCTGACCGAGGTCGTCGTCACGCCGCCGACAAACACGATCGAGGAGTCCGGCATCATCGACCTTGGGGACCGGCAGGTGGAGCTGCGCTACCTGGGCCTGGGCCACACCGACAACGACATCCTCGCGATCGTGCCCGACGCCTCGGTGCTCTTCGCCGGCGACCTGCTGGAGGACGATGCGCCACCCTCGGTGGGTGACGCGTATCCCGTCGCGTGGGCGGCCACGGTGGCCCGCATCATGCCGATGGCGAGCGGCGCCGTGGTGCCCGGCCACGGGACCGTCGGAGGCCGCTCCTTCGTCGAGCGACAGGTCGGCGAGTTCGCCCTGCTCGCCGAGCTGGGGCGTGACGTGGTCGCAGACGCCATCGGTCTGGAGGAGGCGATCCGGCGATCGCCGTTCCCGGCCGAGGTCACCGCGACGGCCATCGACCGAACCAGGCTCGAGCTGGCGGAGGAATGATGAGACGCCCCACACCGGCAACCCGCCGACCTCCGTCATGGGCTCTCGCTAGACTGGTTCCCCACCCGCACGGCGTCCGCGATTGAGCGACCACCTCGACGAGCAGCGCGACTCGGACCCGCGGCGCCCGTCCGCCGAGCAGCGCGGGCGCACGGTGCACGGCGAGCCGGCGAACGCCGGCCATCGCGTGCTCGTCCCCGATGACGCGGAGGTCGAGGTCTACCTCGAGACCGCCCTGCACGCCGCCCCGCCCGCGCGCGAACCCGCCGTCGCCCGCGAGCCGGATACCGTCGTGGTTCTCGACTTCGGCGGCCAGTACGCCCAGCTCATCGCCCGGCGCGTCCGCGAGCTCCACGTGTACTCCGAGCTCCTGCCGCACGACACGCCGTGGGCGGAGATCGAACGGCGCAAGCCAAAGGCGCTCATCCTCTCGGGCGGGCCGGCATCGGTCTACGACGAGGGTGCTCCGCGCGCCGATCCCGCCATCTGGTCCTCGGGGATCCCCGTGTTGGGGATCTGCTATGGCCTGCAGCTGATGGCGCATGAGCTGGGAGGCGAGGTGACCCCCGCCACCCGTCGCGAGTTCGGTCCCGCCTCGGTGACGATCACCTCGGCGGACGGACTCTTCCGCGGCATCGAGCCTGAGCAGCCGGTCTGGATGAGCCACGGCGACTCGATCCTGCGGCCGCCGGAGGGTTTCCAGGCCACGGCGGAGACCTCCTCGACGCCCTACGCCGGCCTGGCCGACCCGGCTCGTGGCCTGTTTGGGATCCAGTTCCATCCGGAGGTGGTCCACACCCCAAGCGGGCGCGAAATCCTGCGCAACTTCGTGGTGGGCATCGCCGGGGCCAGCCCGACATGGAGCTCGGCGGGGTTCATCGAGACGACCGTGGCGGAGATCCGCCAGCGGGTGGGCGATGGCAGCGTGATCTGCGCGCTGTCCGGCGGGGTCGACTCGGCGGTGGCGGCCACCCTGGTCCACCGCGCGGTGGGCGACCAGCTGACATGCATCTACGTGGACCACGGCTTGATGCGCAAGCGCGAGTCCGACCTGCTGCGGGCGACGTTCGAGGAGAACCTGGGGATGCGCCTGGTGATGGTCGACGCGCGCGAGCGGTTCCTGCGCCGCCTGGTCGGTGTCGCGGACCCGGAGGAGAAGCGGCGGATCATCGGCGACGAGTTCATCCGCGTCTTCACCGATGAGGCGGCAACCCTGGGCCGAATCGACTTCCTGACCCAGGGCACCCTGTACCCCGACGTCATCGAGTCGAAGACCGCGGAGACGAAGGCGGCGGTGAAGATCAAGACCCACCACAACGTCGGCGGGCTCCCGGCCGACCTGCAATTCAGCCTCATCGAGCCGCTGCGCTACCTGTTCAAGGACGAGGTGCGGCAGGTGGGCCTCGAGCTGGGGCTGCCGGAGCCGATGGTGTTCCGCCAACCGTTCCCCGGCCCGGGGCTCGCCATCCGGATCATCGGAGAGGTGACAGGCAAGCGCCTCGAGATCCTGCGTGACGCGGACTGGATCGTGATCGACGAGATCAAGGCGGCGGGGCTCTATCGGTCGCTGTGGCAGAGCTTCGCGATCCTGACGCCGGTCCAGACGGTCGGCGTGATGGGTGACGGGCGGACCTACGCCAACGTGGTGGCCATCCGCGCGGTCACCTCCGAGGACGGGATGACCGCGGATTGGGCGCGACTGCCGTACGAGGTGCTGGCCAAGATCAGCAGCCGGATCGTCAACGAGGTGCCAGGCGTGAACCGGGTCGTCTACGACATCAGCTCCAAGCCGCCCGCCACGATCGAGTGGGAATGACGTTGCCGCCGATGGGTCTCGAGCCGACCGTCGAACTGACCGCCGGGTGGCGCGCCTGGGGGAGGGTGGTCGCCCTGCTGGCGGCGGTCACCTTCGCGATCTCGACCGCCCTGAGCGCCCTCGATTCGCTAAACATCACCACTCCCGAGGCGCACGTCAACCTTGCCGCCCCATTTCCCGACCGGATCCTGACGATCCTCCAGAACCAGTCCGCCCGGTTCCCATGGGTCCTGGCCGCCACCCTGCTCGCGATGGTGAGCCTGGCCGCGCTCGCGGCGCTCGGACCGGTCCTCCGCCGCCTGATCGGGGTCGACGATCCTCGAGGATCCCTGGTGAGCGGCGCCTTCCTGTTCGGCGGGCTCGTCGGCGTGGCCGGGGAGCTCGCGTTCATCGGGGGCCAAGCGGTCGCGTCGGACACCTCGTACTGCGACTGCGACTTCGCCGATCCGCAGCTCATCGCACGTATCGGGGTTCTCGACCTGGTGTCGTCGATACAGACGTGGATGCTCGCCGGGCTGCTGGTGGCCTTCGGCATCGGCCTCGTCGCGCTGGCGATGGTCGTCGGACGCACGTGGACCACCCGAGGCTGGCGCCTGCTGTCCGGCGTGCTCGGGGTGCTGATGCTGGTCGTGGCCCTGCTGCTCGTCGGGTTCCCGCCGCTGGCCAACGCCATGCGGTGGGACGTGGACGCGAACCTCGTGACAGGCCTGCCGTCGCTGCTCGTGCTGCTGGTGCTGGTCCCGTGGTGGGCCCTCTGGCTGCGCCGGCTGCTCGCAACGGAGGCCCGGCCCGCCTGATCCGTCGCCTCGCCCAGACGGACTAGCATGGCCGCGCACATGTCCAGTTGGTTCGACCGCCTGCTCGAGGAGCTGCAGCGCCGTCAGCAGGAGGCCGACGCCCGCCGTGAGGGGCGGCCCCTCCCGCCTCGCCGGGACGCCTCTCGCGACCGATATCCCGGACCAACCCCGGGCGTCGGCGACGACGGGCCAGACACCACCAATGGCGAGCCGACCCCCCTTCGCGGGCGGCGTCCCGCCGGTCCGGGCCGCGGCGGCCCGCCGTTCGGCGGGCCGTGGGCGAATACGGATTGGGGGGACTGGCGCCGCTACCGGCGCTGGATCTACATCGGGCTGGGGCTGGTGCTGGTCGTGGTCCTGCTCAGCCTGGCAGGGGGCATCGTCAACCTCCTCACCGACCTGCAGTGGTTCTCCGCGCTGGGGCTCACCGGGGTGCTCACCACCCGCCTCTGGTCACAGGTGGGCCTCTTCGTCCTGGGCTTCTTCGCCTTCGGGATTCCGGCCGTGGCGTCGATCCTGGTCGCACGCCGGATCGCGCCCCGCGTGCCGGTGCACCGGGTCGGCGGGGTGGAGCTGCCCGACGCGTCCGGCCTGATCACCATCGGCCTGCTGGGTGCAGCCGTGCTCGGGGCGCTGATCTCCGCCACCGCATGGAGCTCGGCCTGGGACACCATCCTGCTGTGGCGCAACGGCGGCACCTTCGGCGTCACCGACGCGCATTTCGGCCACGACATCGGCTTCTACGTCTTTGGCCTCCCGTTCTGGCGGTTCCTGCAGGGCTGGGGGGTCGGAAGCCTGATCGGCATCGTCATCCTGACCCTGGCCGCCTACGCCGGCGGGGCTCTGCGCTGGCAGTTCCGCCTCTCGACCCCGGTCCGCGCCCACCTCACCATCCTCGGCGCCCTACTGCTCCTCGTCATCGCGTCGGGCTACCAGCTCGACATCGCCGAGCTGTCGTTCTCGACCCGCGGCATGGGCGCTGGGCTGCAGGGCGCGAGCTACACCGATCTGAATGCGCAGCAGCCGGCGTACGTGATTCTCACCGTGGTGGCCGTCATCGCCTCGCTGTTGATGCTGGCCAACATCTGGTTCAAGACGCTCTGGCTGCTGGGCTTCGCCGCCGCGGGCTGGATCGTGCTGTCGGTGGTCGTTGGGGGCATCTACCCCGGGTTCGTCCAGAACTTCCAGGTCTCGCCCAATGAGCTCGCCCGGGAGCGGCCGCAGATCGCCGCGAACATCGGCGCCACCCGCGCCGCGTTCGGCATCGACGCGGTGACCGAGAAGACGTTCACGGGTACCCAGGCGCTGAGCCGCTCGCTGTTCAACGACAACACCACGACCATCAACAACATGCGGCTCTGGGATTACCGGCCGCTGCTCGACACGATCAACCAGACGAAGACGCTGCGCAGCTACTACGACTTCGGCGACGTCGACATCGACCGCTACCAGGTCAACGGCAAGGAGACGCAGGTCATGCTCTCGGGACGTGAGCTGGCGCCGACCGCGGGCCAGACCTGGACGAACGAGCACCTCTTCTTCACCCACGGCTACGGGATCGTTGCGGTCCCGGTCAACGGGGTCACCCCTGAGGGGCAGCCGGACTACCTGGTCAGCGGCATCAACCAGAAGGAGGCGCTGACCGTCGATCAGCCGCGGATCTACTTCGGAGAGGCGGAGAGCAGCTACGTCGTCACCGGAACCCAGACCACCGAATTCGACTATCCGGTCGGCTCCGACAAGAACGCGACCACGATCTGGAACGGGAAGACCGGGGTCGGCGTCGGCGGGTTCTTCAACAAGCTGCTCTTCGCGCTGCGCTTCGGCGACCTCAACCTGCTGATCAGCAACCAGCTGACCGATTCGTCCCAGATCCTCTTCCGGCGCGCCATCGCGGAGCGTGTCCGAGAGCTCGCCCCCTTCCTCTCCTACGACCGCGATCCGTACATCGTCAGCGCCGACGACCGTCTCGTCTGGATGTGGGACGCGTACACCACCAGCTCGCGCTACCCGAACGCGCAGCCGCTCCAGTCCGGCATCTTCCCGGGCGCGAACTACGTGCGCAACTCGGTGAAGGTGGTGATCGACGCGTACGACGGCTCGATCCATTTCTATGTCGTCGACCCGAGCGAGCCGATCATCGCCGCCTACCGGCGGATCTTTCCATCGCTCTTCGAGCCGCTCAGCGCGATGCCGGAGGACCTGCGTGCCCACCTGCGCTATCCGGAGGATCTCTTCAGCGCCCAGAACGAGGCCTACATGCTCTATCACGTCCCGGCCACCGACGCCGGCGCTGCGACCTTCTACAACCAGGAAGATCGCTGGGCGTTCCCGACCCAGCAGACCGATGTCGAGGGACAGGGGCGCCAGATCGAGCCCTACTACGTGATCATGAAGATCCCCGGCGAACAGTCGGCCGAGTTCGCGCTGATCCAGCCCCTGGTCGCCGCATCGCGGCCGAACATGGTCGCCTGGGTGGCGGCCCGCATGGACCCGGGGGTCTACGGACAGCGGATCAGCTTCCGGTTCCCGAATGACTCGACCACGCTCGGGCCGGCCCAGATCCAGGCCCGGATCAACCAGGACTCCACCATCAGCGCGCAGTTCACCCTCTGGTCTCGCGCCGGATCGTCGGTGGTGCGCGGCGACCTGCTGGTGCTGCCCATGGGTGACTCGATCCTCTATGTCGAGCCGATCTTCCTGCGCTCGACCGAGTCCTCGTTCCCCGAGTTCAAGCGCGTCATCCTGGCGAGCCAGAATCGGATCGCCTTCGCCGAGACGATCGACGAGGGGCTGAGGCAGATCCTTGGCGAGGCGCCGATCCCGCCGCCGGTCGAGGAGCCGGGGGCTGGTGGCGGCGCTGGTCAGCTGCCGGGCGACGTCGCCGGGCTGGTGGCAGAGGCGCAAAGACTGTACGCCGCCGCCCAGGCCGCGCTCACAGCGGGCGATCTCGGCACGTACCAGGCCAGGATCGACGAGCTCGCATCGGTCATCCAGCGCCTCGGGGAGCTGACTGGCGCGTCGCCCGCTCCCTCCCCCTAAGCCTGGGTTACGCCTCAATGCGCTGCCCAGTCACGTTCGGCGCTGCCTTTTCGGGTTGTCCGGGCTCAACGGGCTCCCGGGGCGACATTAGTGAGGTTCAGCAGGCCTTCTTGCGCGCAACGTGACTCCGTGGCGCATTGGGGTCGCGTAGGCGGCCGGCGTCGTGTCCGGACCAGATCGACGAGATCGCGTACCCCGCAGCGGGCACAATCAGCAGATGCCCCCGCTCGACGTCCTGATCCTTGGCTCCGGCGCGCGCGAGCATGCGCTCGCCTGGCGTTTAGCGCGGGACGAGGGCGTGGGGCGCGTCTCGATCGCTCCCGGCAACGGTGGCACCGGGGCCTGCGGCCGCAATATTGCCGACCTCAACATCCTCGACCCGGCCGCCGTGGCACGCCACGCGTCCCGCGAGCGCTACGGGCTCGTGGTGATCGGGCCCGAGGCGCCGCTTGCCGCCGGCGTGGCGGATGCGCTCGAGCAGGCGAGCATCCCGGTCTTCGGGCCGAGCCGTCACGCGGCTCGGCTCGAGTCGTCGAAGGCGTTCGCCAAGGAGCAGATGGCTCGCGCTGACATCCCGACCGCCCGCAGCGCAACCTTCCACGACCCTGAGGCGGCCGTGGCTCACGCGCGGCAGGCCGATCGGCCGCTGGTCGTCAAGGCGGACTGGCTGGCCGCGGGCAAGGGAGTCGTGGTCCCCGACACGCACGAAGAAGCGGAGCGCGCGATACGCTCGCTCCTGCAGGGCACGGGACCCGGGGCGACGCTCGTGCTCGAGGAGCGACTGAACGGGCGCGAGGTATCGGTCTTTGCGCTGGTCAGTTCCGAAGCGGTGGTCGCCATCGGAGCGGCCTGCGACTACAAGCGCCTGGGTGACGGCGAGATCGGTCCGAACACCGGCGGGATGGGTGCGTATACGCCCGTGCCCTGGTTTGGCCGAGCGCAGACAGAAGAGGCGGTGGCGACCATCTTCGAGCCGATCGCCTGGCGCATGGCGCGAGATGGGATCCCGTATCGCGGGGTCCTCTACGCCGGCCTGATGCTGACCGACGCCGGACCGATGGTGCTCGAGTTCAATGCCCGATTCGGGGACCCGGAGGCGCAGGTGCTGCTGCCCCTGCTCGATGGAGACCTGGCGGGTGCGCTGCTCGGCGTGGCAACCGGAGATCGGGCGGCGATGGAGGG
>JALYLB010000003.1 GCA_030774475.1 Chloroflexota bacterium
AGGGTGGGCTGAGCGTAGGCATAGTCCTCCTCGCGGGTCAGCATGCACCAGAACAAACAGGCGAGCTTTCGCGAGGCGGCGGTGATCGCGACCTGGTGGCCGCGGCGGGCACGGATCCGCTCATAGAAGGCGCGGATCGGGCCCGGGTTTCGCACCGCGCTCCAGGAGGCCTCGACCAGCGCGTGGCGCGCCGAGGCAGAGCCCTGCTTTGAGATCCGCCCGCGGCTCGCGGCGCTCACCCCCGACTGGCGCACCTTCGGGTCGAGCCCTAGGTAGCCCGCCAGCTTCTGGCGAAACGCGAATCGGTTGACGTCACCGATCGCGGCCATGAAGGTGGCCGCGGTGATCACGTTTACCCCCGGCACCGTCATCAGCCGGCGGATCTCGGCCGAGCCGAGCGCCTCGGCGGCGATCACCCGCTCGATCTGGGCGATCTCTGACTCGCAGAAGTCGAGCTGGCGCAGGCAGCCGTCGACTGTCTCCCGCTCCTCTGCGGGCAGCTCGAGCTGCTCGAGCCAGCGGCGGCCCTTGACGCCGAAGAGATCTGAGATCGGCGGCTTCGGGATCAGCCTTCGCATCAGAGCCGCGTGGATCTCGTTCTTGGCCTTGGTCTTTACCCGGACCAACTGGGAGCGCCGCCCAAGCCGCCGGCGCATCGCCCGGGTCGGCTCATCGGGCACCCAGACCGAATCGAGGGTGCCCGCGGCCAGCAGCTTCGCCAGCGCCCGGGCATCGAGGCGGTCGGTCTTTGCCCGCGCCCCGCGGATCCCGGTGTCGGTGGGGGATGCCACCACCACCCGGGCCACGTGTGCGCGGATGATCCGCGCCACCTCCCAGGCGTTGCCTGAGACCTCGAGCGCCACCTGGTCCTCGCGGCCCAGGCTCCCGGCGAATAGCTCCAGCTCCTCGGTGGCCATCCCGATCCGTCCCGGCGAGCGGATCTCGCCCGCCTCGGCGATCGCGACCTCGCAGAAGTCGCGGTGGATATCGAGACCGATTGATCTCATCTTCTGTTCCTCCTCGTGGTTGGGTTTGAGGGAGAGCAGGTGGACAACGACATCGACGGATCCGTGCTCTGGGCACAACCGGGCCGGTCGCAGGGGCGGCCAGTGAAAAGCCGGGCTCGAAGCCCATCGCGCAATAAACGGCCTGTCCAGCCTGCGTTCTCCATGAAGGCCCCTGTTCCAGTCGCCCGACCGTAGGTCGGGGGCCGGACACGTCAGCCTTCTGGGGGGAGTTTCATGCCCCGAAAAGCAGAAGCGTCACGCCCTGGGTCGAAGGGCCGTTTCACAGGCCTATTTCGTCCCGTCACCGCGTGATCCACGCACCAGAAACGGCTCAAATAGATGAAGTTGGGACACGGCGCACTCCCTGATCGTCTAAGGCGGTCGCGCACGGAAGCCGGGCACGCCCCCGTGTCGGCCTGCATAGCGGCTGTGATCGTGCGCTCCTCCCTTGGGACGGGAAGCAGAACTCTCGGCTAGGGGGCCAGCTCGCGGACGAGCTCACCCGCTGGCCGGATGTCAGCGATGCGGTCGATGCATTCCCCCGCGTAGAGCGGTCCTGCGTCGATCAGGTTTGGGGGGCCGTCGACGGTCGCGGCGGTGGGACCGAACATCGGCCGGCTCGGCTTCTGCGTCGCCGCCAGGCGGAACTGCATCGGCACTGGCACCCGGGAGAAGGCCGGCGCGGTTGCCCTGTGGAACATGCGCAGCCAGCCAGGGCCGCGCAGATCCCGCCCCAGCCAGCGAACAGTGGCCTGGTTCGGAACGACGCGGTGCGGGGCTGGCCAGCCGGCGCCGAACAGCTCAGTGACGATTGTCTCCCGTGCCTCGACCAACCGCGCCTTGTAGGTGGAGTGGGCGCCGCTCTCTTCGGTCATCAGGAAGCGGGTGCCGCAGACCACGGCCTCTGCCCCGGCGTCGAGGCGGGCCTTGACGTCGGAGGCGTCGGCGACATCTCCGGCTGAGAGGACCGGATAGTCGTCGGGCACCGCCCCACGGACTCGAGCAAGCAGCTGCACCGCCGGTACCGTCCCGCGAACGTGGCCACCCGCCTCGACCCCCTGGGCGATCACCGCGTCGGCTCCGGCCTCGCGAGCCGCTAGCGCCTCCTCCACCGACCCGCACTGGTGGATCCAGATCTTGGAGGTCTGGCGCTTCGGGCTGCCCCAGAAGGTGACGACCACGTCAGCCTCGGAAGCCGCCTCGAAGTGGCCACGGCGCGCGAAGGGCAGCAGTAGGTTGACGGCCAGCGGTCGGTCGCTCAGCCGGCGGGCCGCGGCAATCTCGCTGCGCAAGTCGTCGGGCGCGAGGAAGCCGATCGTGCCAAGGCCACCGGCCGCAGAGACCGCCGCGGCGAGCTGGTGTCCGGCCAATCCGCCGCCCATGCCGGCCTGAACGACGGGCAGGTCCACCCCGAGTCGCTGCAGGAGAGCCCCCACGCCCTCATTATCGCGGCTTACGTTGCCGGAGTCTCGCGCCTCAACGACTTCGTACCGGCGCCGCTTTGCGCGAAAAGCACCGCCAGCTCACGCTACCCCTCTCCATGCAAGGCAGGAGCTCTCCCCCATACGTGACCGCGAGGACATGGCCTACTCGTCTCTTTCCAGCTCGCTCTCCTTGCGGTCCGCTCGCTCCTCATGAAGATCAGCTTCAGCTCCGACGCGCTTGGCGCGCTCCTCTGCCACCGAGGCGTCGGTACGCCGCTGAGCCGCCTCCTCACGGTGAAATCCAACGTCATCTCGCTTGGCATCTACCTGCGCCCTTCCAAGATCGCGCTTCGCTTTGGCCCGTCGGGCCGAAGCCAGCAAGATTCCAACGATTACTACCGCGACAACGACGATCACAATGATCACAATCGTGGACATGCAGCCTCCTCTGTCGGTTTTCTCTGAACCCGCTCATGCGTCTGTTCGACGCGCTCAATTAGGGGGGTCTAGAGGACCCGCCTCGCTAGATAGATCGCGAGCAGCACCAAAATGACGATAATGAGAATGGCTACGATAGACACGAATAGCTGCCTTCCTGTCGATTTTCAGGCATCATTTCACCTTGGGCGGCTACCTCGGTAGCGCCTCGCCTAATCCAGTTCGTGCCCACCCACCCGAAAGCAAAGAACCTCCGTCTGCAGGGGTTTTTTGTATAGCGGGGGCCCGGATTCAACCAAGCCGTCCCCATGGCTCCCACTCCTTGCAGCACGTGAATAGATGCGGGTACGCTTTGACGCAGTAGCTGCTCGCTGGGTTCTTTTGCGTTCTCCTCCTCCCTCGAGCGGTTCCCCAGAGAGGAGAACGAGGAGAGAGGCCGGCGTGTCTGCAATTGGCGGTTGGGCCTACGGAGCGATCTACTAACTCGAACGAGCGCACGGCCGCGCTCGAAGGCTGGCTATGGCGTTACAACTTCAGGCGTCCACACGGCTCCCTCGGCCGCAAGCCCCGGCAGCTCGCTTACGCGAGCTGAACAACGCGCTCGGGTCTTACATCTAGCCGAGACTGTGGGCCGTGTCCTCGTGAAGCTTCTCAAGCCGCCGCCGCTGGTCTTCGGCGCGGTCAAGCAGGGTTTTGATCTCCTGCTTCTGAAGACGCGCGTCGCTGCCGGCGAGCTCGTACAAGCATCGCCAGAGCTTGATCTTGCCGGTCACGCCCATGATCAGGCTCTCGAACTGCAGCACCCGTCCCCACGGCGAGGAGGCCCTGAGCTTGGAGCGCGCGAGCTTCTCCCCGATCCAGGCCCCCGCCCGTTTGAAGCGGCTGGGGGGCACGTCGAGGCGATCCATGATGGCGAGTAGCGTTTCCTGATCCGCCTCGATCTCCTCGGCGATCTTCGCCAACTCCCTCGCCTCGCCTTCCTGGAAGCCCGCCGTCCCATCCTGCGCGGTGTCCGCCATCCGCTGGGCCAGCGAAACTCCCCCGGTCGAGCCCGCCAGGTGGTCCTTGAGATAGGTCGCGAACTCTCTGTCGCCTTCCAAGTGAGAGGCATCCTAACCCGGGGTGTGCACCCGTCTTGAAGCCGGCTTCGAATCAGTCGGGGCGACTGGATTTGAGCCAGCAACCTCGGTGTCAGTCGGCTGACGACCCGTAGTCAAGGTTTGGCCTGCGCGCTAAAGGGGGTGGAACCTACGAGCGACCGGCTCCTCAGGTGTTTCCAGGCACAACGATCGGCTCAAACAAATGACGCTGGGGCACGCGCTTCCGGTTGTCGTCCAACCAGAAAGCGAGCCTCGTCGTTCGCGGAATGATCCACGCTCTCGCTTTCACCACCAAAGCGGCAGTCATTCGGCTGTTGCTCAGCATCGACGAGAAGCTGGGACCCTCCGCTCCGCCTACGCATGCAGAGTGTCCGCGCAAAGTGCGGCGCTGTCTGCGTGGCGGCGTCGTGATCTAGCGATAGCGCTCGGATGGCGGGCTCTGGGTGGGCCGCTCGGGGTTGGCTCCGGCCGATGTGGGGGCAAGGCTGCCGCGCCAGAGCTTGAGGAGGTTGGGGCGGCGGTGATCAGCCGCTATTCGGCTCGGTGCTCCGTGCATCCTGCCTCCTGATCAGCAGGTACGTGGTCATCGGCCCCTTGCCCTTCACCTCGATCGTTCCCCGCCGGCGCAGCTCGTAGCGGTCCCGCAGCCGCTCGTAGGCGCGCTCGGTGACCTGGATGGAGCCGGGTAGCCCGTGCGACTCCATGCGGCTAGCAGTGTTGACGGTGTCGCCCCACAGGTCGTAGATGAACTTGGCGCGACCGATCACGCCAGCGACCACCGGGCCGGTGTCGATGCCGATGCGCACCTCGAGCGGCAGGCCGCTCTGCGTCGCGGACCGCTCGACCTCCGCGCCCATCTCGAGCGCCATGTCGGCGATCGCCTCGGCGTGGTCCGCGCGCGGGCTGGGAAGGCCGCCGGCGACCATGTAGGCGTCTCCGATCGTCTTGATCTTCTCCACCCCGTGGCGAGCGGCGAGCCCATCCCAGCGGGCGAACACCTGGTCGAGAAGGGCGACTACGTCTGCCGGCGCGAGACCCTCGGAGAGCGGGGTGAAGTCCACGATGTCCGCGAAGAGCACGGTCGCCGCCGGGAACGCGTCCGCGATTACCTGCTCGGACTCCTTGAGCCGGCTTGCTATTGGCGCGGGAAGGACGTTGAGCAGCAGGCGCTCGGACTTGGACTGCTCGACCTCGAGCTGACGATGCTCGCGGTCGAGCTCGGCCAGTGCCCGCTCCCGAGCCCGCACGAAGTACTGAAGCAGCACGTAGGCCGTGGTCGAGACGCCAAGGATGTTGAGCGCGAAGAACGCCACCACCACGCCGCTGGGGATATCGGGCGCGCCCGCCGCCAGGGCGGGATCGATCGCAGCGGAGGCGCCGACCAGCCCGGCGAATGCAAGAAACCAGGGGACGGACTGGCGCGCGCCAACGAACAGCAAGGCGCCCAGCGGGGAGGTGACGCCCCACAGCGACACCGCCGCTGAGTTGCGAAAGCCGCCCAGGCTCCACTGCAGGGCGAAGGGCAGCACGAGGCTCATCCACAGCTGGCTCGCCCGGAACAAGCGGTAGCGGCGCGCGCGTGCAAACGTGTAGATGCTGGCCGCCGAGGCGAGCTGATAGGCGAAGGGGATTGCCGCCGACAGCCACAGCCCAAGCGCCGCGTACGTTCCCACCCACACGAATGCGAGCGTGGCCATCAAGCTCGACGACAGCGTCAGCACCGACTTGCGGAGCCGGACCTCCTCGGAGTCCGACGGCAGAGTGCCGATATCCGCGAGCCACCGCAGCCAGCCAGGGAGTCGCCGCCACGCCGGGCGGCGCCGGAGCGCTTCGCCGAGCATGCGCGCAGCATAGGTCGGGCTTGGTGCGCGCGTCGGGACTTGGCCCGTGTCCGCGGGCCCGAAGAACCTGCTTCTGCTTATCGATGAGGCTCCCGCAGCCCGGCAGCTTCGAGGGCCTTCAAGCGGTCGTCGTAGTTGTCGATCCGGGTGATCTTGCCGTGGCGGACGAAGATGATTTGGGCCCACTCCATCTCCATACCCAGTCCACTCACATGGCCCCTTCCGCGCTGCCACGCGAGAGAGACGACTCGCCCATCTGGGGCGAGGCGAAGGTCGTCGACGCCGACTTCGTAGGCATCCCAAACGCCGAGCCACTCGTCGATGAACTGACGAATCCCCTGATGGCCGCGATAGATCGACTCCGGCCATTCCCGGTAGTGGGTGAGGTCGTAGACGATTTCTGAGTCATAAAGCGCAAACAGCTCAGCAAAGTCACCGCGCTGCCAGGCGTCCCACGCACGGCGAACGATCTCGACGTTCTCCTCCGACATCGCCCGCGCAGTATCTCGCTCATGTCTGCGGGTCGCTATCGCTGCGTTCGTGCTCCCGCCTTCGATGCAAGGAGCAGTACGCCGTCTGTTCGCACCGCCCGCGTCGAGGGGCCTATTGAGCTCCTTCGCTGCAGTGACCCCTCATCCACGCACGAGAATCGGCTCAAACAAATGACGGTAGGCCACAGCGCAGTCGCTGATCGTCCTGAGCATGAGCGAGGACCTGATCGCGAGGGCCGCGTCTGCGCTGCTGCTTTCACGCGAGGCTGTCGCACAAACCCAAACCGAGGCCGTGAAAGCTCGCATCGGGCCTCTTTAGAAACGGGGCGACGCTGGCCTTATCCAGGGGCTGTTCCTGGGCTGGGACGATGTCTCGTACGCCTCTGAGCCCGAATGAATCTGCTTAGGGGTACCTGTCCTCTGCGGCCTTTATGCGACACCCTCACGCGAAGGGGGCAGCGGTTCGATTCCCCACGGAGAGCGCTGCCTCGGTGCGAGAAGCGGAAGGGCTCTGACCCGATCGAGTGGTGTCGCGCTTCTTTGCAGCCGCCGAGACAACAGGGGATAGAGTCGCGGTATCGACTACATGGAGGTAGTTATGCATATTGTTGTGGAGCACCGGATCACCGATCCGGAGAAGTTCGCCTCGATGGACGCCGAGGCGGTTGCTGGAGGGGGGCCGGCGGGTACTCATCTGCGGCAGTTCCTCCCGCCCAAGGACGGGTCGGTGGCAACCTGCGTGTGGCAGGCGGACTCGATCGACAACCTCCGGAACTACCTCGACCCGGCTACCGCCGGCGTGACTGAGAACACGTACATCGAGGTCGACGAGGAGAGCGCTGTTGGCCTTCCGGAGGCTGCTGCGGCAGGCGCGTAGTAGGGCTTCCGAGCGGCACCCGAAGCGCCCCCAAATTGGGGGCGCTTCTCCTTGCTGCTCTAGTCGATCCGCCGACGCCCGGACGGGCTCTGCATGACGCGACCGAGGACGTCCTCCTCCTTTGCGCGAAAAGCGGACGCGTCCGAAGAGCCCGGGCTTCCACGAGTACCGTCCTTTTTCCATAGGGCTGGCGGTGCCGCCCCTGACCATCGGGACTTCCCGCTGCTAGGCCACGCGGACCGACGCGAGGTCAGCTAGTCGCCTCAGCGCTCGGCTCTCCGAATGTCGGCTGCGGTGGAGGCTTCCAGGCCGGCGGCGCTCAAGGCGTCCTCCCAGGTGGGGAACTCCCGCACTCGGACCGGAACGCCCTCCCGCAGCTCCCAGACCGCCGCAAGATCAAGAAGCGCCTGCGCACCGCTTTCGCCGCCGGTGCCCGCCCCGCGCAGGAGGACCACGAACACGCCGTCGCCCGCCTGCAGGAAGCGCACGGGGTCCGTCCGCCAGTCCGGGAACGTGCCGAAGATCTCCTGCTCGAAGAAGCGACACACCTGCTCTGGCCCGACCAGGACACGTTCGGTCGCGTACGCGACCGAGTGGAACTCGCAATCGGGGGCCAACCCGGCGAAGGCGGCGGCGAAGTCTCCGCGGTTGAACTCCTCGTTCCTGGCGAGAAAGGCGGCCTTGAACTGCTCGAGCGTGGGGTTCGCCACAAGGCACATTGTTGCCGTTGCTTCCGCTTCGCGCGACGAGCGGTAGCGAACGACTCTCCTCTCCGCCGCTATCGCTCCGCATGGAAAGCGCAACTTCCGATTGCCCGATCAAGTCGCGAGATACTGCGCCGGAGATGTCGCAGGAGAACGTCGAGCAGGTCAAGCGCGGGGCTGAGGCGTCCAACGGTCGAGACATCGAAGCGCTCCTCGACACTCTCGACCCCGAGGTCCAGTGGAGCCCGGCGTTCCCGGTGCTGCTCGGGGGAGAGGCGAAGGTGTACGTGGGGCACGACGGTGTGCGAGAGATGTTCCGCGCCTTCTACGACGCTCTCGACGAGATCCACGCCGAGTACTCCGAGATCCGCGACCTCGGCGACCGAGTGGTCGCGATCGGCCGCATCCGCACTCGTGGTAAGGCGAGCGGGGCCGCGACCGAGTCGCCTTTCGCGTCCATAAGCGACTTCAAGGACGGTAAGGCGATTCGAGTCCGGACCTACCTCGATCCGCAGGAGGCCCTCGAAGCCGCCGGACTCAGGGAGTAGAGCGCGCGCTCCTGCTTTGCGCGAAAAGCGGTAGCGCCAGAACTCCCGCTTCTTTAGGAATTTGAGCGTCGACCCTGAGCCAACCGGGGACTCTCAGGCACGGAAATCGGCTCAAACAAATGACGGTAGCCCACGGGGCTGTCGCTAATCGTCCACAGCAATAGAAGCGGTTGGCGAGAACTGAGCAGACTCGATTAGGCCTCTAAGAGGCGCTTCAGCGCCGCAAACTGCCGCTGGATGTCTCGGCTGACCATCACCCGACCTATCTGGGGACCCGGGAACGGGATCTTCCAATCGATCTCATCGATCTGGGTGAGTTCCGTGCCCTCAGCTTTCTCCGCGAGCCGGTAGGTGACCTCGAAGGTGGCGTCGTCGTCATCCTCCCGGAAGTGAAGTTGCCGTGGTGGCTCGTACTCCTCCACCGTCACGGCAAGCTCCTTGGCCTTCCTCAGGCGAGCCGGTCGGTGAAGCACGCGGTAGCGTGCCTCCCGCCCGGGGCCCTCCCCGGCAATCTGGTCGACAGAGTCCACCTTGTCGCACCATTGCGGATCGTTTCGGGCATCAGCGATGAACGTCCACACCTCTTCCGGGGGACGCGCAATGCCAACCGTCTTCTCGATTCTCATTGCCCGAAGCCTTTCATGCGCAGGACCGCTATCCCCGCATCGCACGCGCTTTTTCGTCCCGAGCAGCCAGCGAGTGGCAGTCGCAGGGGCGTTCTCTGCGCTTTCGCTTTCACGCGGTTGCGGAAGCGAGCTGCCAACCCGCGAAGACTGCTCCTCCTCGTCCGGAGCGTAACCCGTCATCCACCCTTCTGGCTGGTCTACGGGGCGAGAAAGGGAGAGTGCACTGCCCTCGGCTGAGTGAGTTCCTTCTCCCGCTTCATGTTCACCTATCTGGCGCTAGTCAGCCCACCAGTCGCGCTGGCCATCGACGTCTTCGCGCGGAGCCTCGCCGAGATTGGGCGCGCCGATGACGAGGATCTCGAGGCCCTCCGGCCCGGCCTCGTAGCC
>JALYLB010000004.1 GCA_030774475.1 Chloroflexota bacterium
GCAGCAGCAGCAATGGCACGAGTGCGGACGCCGACAGCCTGGGCATCGGTTCGCCCATCATAGGTCGCGCCCCTCAGCCGGTCGACGCCAGGCGCCAGGCGAGGAGCAGCAGGAGGCAGCACGCCACGAGCAGCACCCACGCGCGATCAGGCGGGGGAGCGCTCTCCGCGAAGGATCCCGCGGCTGGCAGGACGACCAAGCCGACCGCTCCATAGAGCAGGTGGAGCGTCTCCCCTGGTTGTCCACCACCCAGCAGCACGAGCGCGCCGCCAAGCACCTGGAGCCCGATGAGGCCGGTCAGCCCCAGGCGCAGCCAGTCGGTCCACGGCGAGCCGCCGCGCAGGGCGATGACCGCCGCGGCGAGCCCGGTGAAGAGGATGGCGACGATGACCACGTTCGCGCCGAGGGCATGCAGCTGGCCCATCGGACGAATCGTACGGTCAGCCGGGGAAGAGGCGGCGGAGTCGGCGGTAGGCGTTGGCGGCCGGGCCGCGCCGTCTCCTAAGCCAGTCAGGGTCCTGCGCCCTGGCGGCGAAGGGTGACGACGGCTCGGGCCGAGGCTGGTCTTCGGCGGGGCTGTCGGTGGGCGGCGGAGTCACGCTCGCCGGTTCCCGCGGAGGTTGCTCCGAAGTGGCCTCCCATTCTTGCCCTCGGCCAGCCTTCGACCACGCGGGCGGCACGGCCGCCTCTGGTTCGGCCGCCGGCGATGCCTGGGGTTCGGGTTCCAGCACTGCCTCGGATGGAGGCCCCGGCTCTGCTCCCGAAGAGATGGCGATCGGCTCGAAGTCGTCGGGGACAGGCTCCCAGGCATGCGTGGCACTCACCTCCGATTCCGGCAACGCCGCCGGTTCGGACTCTTCGCCGCCTTCCGTCACCAGCGAGGGTGGAGGTGCGGCTCCACTAAATTGGGTCATCGCCTCGTCGAGCTCCAAACCGCCCGGCAGCTCGAACGACGTGTTCGCGGACGGCGGGCTCCACGCCGCGGGGCCTTGCTCCCAATCGAACGCCTCGTCCTCAGGTTCGTGCACCTCGGGCGTTGGCGGCAGTCCGGCGCGCGTGCCGGGTTGGGCCAACAGGGACCGAATCGCGAGCAGCTCGTCGTCGTCCCAACCCCGCTCCTCGGCCAACCGGGAGAGCGCCTGGTCCTCGGCCGGTGAGACCGCCGCGGGCGGTGAGGCCGGCGCCACTGAGGCGTCGGCGGCGGGCGGCACAGCGGGCGGCGCGGCGGGCGCCGTAGCGGGCGGCGCAGCGGGCCCCGGTGGCCGAGGTGGTTCCGAGAATCCCGGGCCGAGCCACATGAGCTCTTCTTCGAGGCCCTGTTCGACGGATGCCGCTGCCTTGGTCCCGGCAGGCGTCTCGAGCTCCGCCGGATGCTCGGACTCCGGCGCGACCACCGGTGCCTGTTCGGGCTCTGACAAGGTCTGGACTTGCTCGTCTTCCGACCACGCGACGAACGGCTCCGATGCCGGCCACGGGGGAAGGTCAACCCTCGGTTCGACGGGAGGTGCATCGGCGGGGGCGGCGGTGATGGTTTCCTCATGGAGCGGGCCGTCCTCGACGAATGCCGCCTCTATGGGCTCGCTCTCCGCCGGCTCGGTCTCTGCCGGTTCGATCTCAGTCGACCTGGCCTCGGTCTCTGCCGGTTCGATCTCAATCGACCTGGCCTCGGTCCATCCGACCGCGGACTCTTCGGCCTCCACCCATGCTGGGGCCGACCATTCGGCCTCGGGCGGATGTCGATCCTCGGGTGCCTGCCACTGCTCCGGTTCGATCCCGAGGTCGGAGGCGAGCTCGACCGCCGGCTCGTCCCTGACCACGTACGTGTCCTGGGGGGATTCCTCCGACTCGCCTTCGAGACGTTCCGGAGCTGTCTCGGCCTGAGTCCCGAGGTCGGGAACGACCTCATCCGCCATCTCCAGCGGCCCGGGCGGGGCCACGCCTTCCTGGTCCTGGACCTCTATGGCCGCAGGCGACACCGGTTCGGACTCGGCGTCGACCGTTGTCGCGGACGCGACCGGCTCGTCCGGCGTCTCGAGGATGTCCTCCTCCGCAATCCAATCGGGCTCGTCCCATTCGCTGCTGTAGGAGACAGGCGGGACCGCCGCCGCGGGTAGTGGCTCGTGGCTCACCACCTCCTCGACCCCAGCGGGCCGGGCCTCCTCGTCGAGCCACGGCTTCTCAACTGGCTCACGCACAAGCCCGCCGAGTGCATCGTCGGACAGCAGCTCATCCGGTACCGCCTCGGAGGCAGCGACCGCGTCGACTGCGCTCCACACATCGGGCTCCTCGGCGGCGAGCTCCTCCCTGGCCAACTCCGCGGGTGCTTCGGGCTCGGCGAGCGCCTGCGATCTGGTCGAATCTTCTTCGCGCAATGTGATCTCCTGCTCGGCGGCGACCTCACGCTGCAGCTCAGCGAAGGCCCAGGCCGCTTCATCTGCCCCCGGGAGGGTGCTTGGCGTCGGATCGTCCGCCCGCGCCAGGGCCTCGACGAACCCAGCCACCGCGGATCGCGTGCCGCCTCTCCCCCGTCGCCCGCGAGATCCGCTGCGCCGAGGGCGCGTCGCCTCCGACGGGATCGCGGTCGCGTCGGCCTGCTCCGGCTGGACTCTGGCCAGCTTGTCGCGTGCCATCGGCTCTTCGGGGACCATCGGCTCTTCGGAGACCATCGGCTCTTCGGGGGCCTCCGGATCCTCTACCGCCACCCGCTCTTCCAGGGCCATCGGCTCCTCGGGCGCCGCCGGCTCGGCGGCCTGCGCCGCACGCCCTTCCGGCGGAGCCTCAGACCAGGTGAAGGGTGGACCGCCAGTCGGCAGTCGGAGGTCCACCCGTGCCTCGAGGAGCTCGACGCGGGTTCGCAGAGCGGCCACCTCACCGCGTGCCTCACCGAGGGCGAGGAGCGCCTGCCCGTAGCGTTCGGTCAAGTTGCGAAACTCGGTGAGGAGTTCGCGAAAAGGCGTTGCCTCGAACGAGGGTTGATGGTGTGAGCCACCATTTCCGTTCGGCTCGCGACCGCCACTGCCCTCGGTCGGTGCGGGAACCGCGCGCTGGCCCTGGAGGAAGATGCGCATGCCGCCGCCCTCCTCAGGGGTCCCGGCCAATACGCCGCGAGCGACGAGCTCCCAGATCCGTCGCTTCCGGACCCCGAGGACCGTCGCCGCCTCATCGATCGTGTAGCTGTCCACGGGGCGCATAGGGTAAACCCTGATGTTCACCAGAGCGATAGATTCGCTGGCGCGCGTACGCACCGCCTCAGTGCCCCATCAGGACCCCGGTTTCCCGGTGGTTCGCGCACGCGCCTCGCGCGAAAGCGGGCTTCCTCAGTATCATCTGGCCGCCGTGAACACCGTCAGCCAGTGAGCCATCCGGTCGAGATTCCAACGCTCCCCGGGTTCGACATGAACCTGCCGAGCGGCCTCGAAGGACTCGGGGAGCTGGCGTACAACCTGTGGTGGAGCTGGACCCCACGCGCGGCACAGCTCTTCGGCAGGATCGACTCGGCCGCCTGGTCCCGCTATCGGAATCCGATTCCGGTGCTGCGGGTCACCGATCCCGCCCGCTGGGCGGAGCTGGCGGCGGACGAGGATTTCATGGTTGACGCCAGCCGCCTGCTCGACGAGTTCCGCCAGTACCTGGCCAATGGCTCGGAGGGCTGGTATCGGCGCGGGATCGACGCCCATCCCGAGAAGGAGCTCCCGCGGCCCGTCGCCTACTTCTGCGCCGAGTTCGGCATTCACGAGTCGATGCAGATCTACTCAGGTGGCCTGGGCATCCTGGCGGGCGACCACTGCAAGTCCGCGTCGGATGCAGCCCTGCCGTTCGTCGCCGTCGGCCTCCTGTACCGGCACGGATACTTCCGCCAGCAGATCGACGCCGATGGGCACCAGGAGCACACGCAGCCCTACCTGGATCCTCCCAACCTCCCGCTGCGGCGGGCACGCGCTCGCGACGGATCCGCACTGCGCGTCAGCGTCGAGTTCCCCGGGCGGATCGTGCAGGCCGCCGTATGGGTCGCCCAGGTCGGCCGTGTGCCACTCCTCCTGCTCGACACCGATATCCCGATCAATGACGCCGCCGATCGCCCGATCACCGAGATCCTCTACGTGCGCGGGCGCGAGATGCGCCTCTGCCAGGAGATCATCCTGGGGATCGGGGGGGTCCGCGCGCTGCGCGCGCTCGGGATCGAGCCTGGGGTCTGGCACCTCAACGAGGGACATTCCGCCTTCCTGCTCCTCGAGCGCGCCAGGGAGCTGATTGCCGCCGATCGAGGTCGGCCAGTGAGCGACGCGCTGCGAGAGGTGGGGCGAACCTCCGTGTTCACCATCCATACGCCTGTCCCTGCCGGCAACGAGACCTTCGAGCGGGGGTTGATGCTCAAGAACCTCGCCCCCTGGTTCGCCGAGACGAGCTGCGATCCGAACGAGCTCTTCGAGCTCGGTCGTGGACACACCGACGACCCGGATGCGGCCTTCGACATGACCGCGTTCGTCCTGCGCCAGGCCGCCGACGCGAACGCCGTGAGCGAGCTCCACGCTCGTACGGCGACCGAGACCTGGGAGGGGGTTGCCGGACATCCGATCGCGGCCATCACGAACGGGGTGCACGTTGCGTCGTGGCTGGGTCGCCCGCTGCGTCGGCTTTACGAGCGCGCCATCGGCGAGTCGCTCTCCTCCGACGTCTCGGGGCCAGATGCCTTCGGCCAGCTCGCGCGCGTCTCGAACGCCGACCTGTGGGCCGCACATCAGCAGCAGAAGCGCGAGCTGATCGGCTTCGCCGAACGCCGCCTCGCTCGCCAGTTCGCCCGGCACGGCGAGTCTCCTGACGTCCTGCGCCAGGTCCGCGGCCAGCTCGACCCGAATGCACTGACGATCGGCTTCGCCCGGCGTTTTGCCACGTACAAGCGGGCGGATCTGCTCTTCCGCGATGAGAAGCGCCTGGCCGCACTGCTCTCGAACCCGGAACGGCCGGTCCAGATCGTCCTGGCTGGCAAGGCGCATCCCGCCGACCGTCCTGGCCAGCAGGTCATCCAGCGCATCTTCACGCTGAGCCGATCCGACCCGCTGCGCGGTCGGGTCTTCATCGTCGAGGACTACGACATCCGGATCGCGCGGTTCCTTGTGGGCGGCGTCGATATCTGGCTGAACACCCCGCGGAGGCCGATGGAGGCATCCGGGACGTCAGGGATGAAGGCGGCGATCAACGGGCTGCCATCGGTGAGCATCCTCGACGGCTGGTGGGACGAGGGTTACACCGGCCACAACGGGTGGGCGATCGGTGGGCGCGAGACGAGCGGCGACGATGACGAACAGGACGGGGCCGACGCTGCAGAGCTCTATCGGCTGCTGGAGGAGGAGATCGTGCCGCTCTTCTTCGATCGTGGCTCGGATGGCCTGCCCCGTGGCTGGCTCGACGTGATGCGCGCTGCCACCGATGCCTCGATCTGGCGGTTCAGCACCGCGCGGATGCTGCTCGAGTACATGGACCGGCTCTACCTGCCGACCGTCCGTCCTCGCGTGCCCGTCGCCTAGCCGTCCTGCCTCCTAGGGGAGGTACGCCATCGGGTTGCGCCACGCGTTGTTCACGTTGACGGCGAAGTGGACGTGGCACCCGGTCGCGAACCCGGTGTCACCCTCGTAGCCAATCAGCTGGCCCTGGGCCACGGTCTGACCCTGGCGAACGATGACCCGCGCCTGCATGTGCCAGTACCAGGTCTGGATCCCGGCCCCGTGATTGATTATCACCCCGTAGGCGGAGTCGTACGGGGAGAGCGGCTGGCCGGATGCCGCCACGATTCCCCTGGCCGCCGCCACGATGGGGCTGCCACAGCCAGACGCGATGTCGATGCCGGTGTGGAAGTGCGGGTAGTACGTCCCGTTGTAGGTGTATGGCGGCTCGAGGGTGAAGGTCGTGGGGCCGAAGTACTGGGTGATGACGAAGCCCGTCTCCGGCCAGCGCATCCCGCCCGGGCCGATCATTGACCCCGCCGTCTGCTCCGCCTGCAGGCGCTTCACGAGCGCGGCCTGTGCCTTGGCGGCGGCCTCGATCTCGGCGATCTGCTGCGAAACGTTCTTCTCCGCCGCGATGGATGCGTTGAGTGCCGCCTGCTGCTTGGCCTGCTGCACCTCCCATTCGCGCTTCAGCGCGGCCAGCTGACGCTGGAGGATGGCGAGTCTCGCCTGCTGGGCGACAAGCGCCGTCTGCTGCGCCTCGGCCGCGGTCTTCTCGGCGTGGATCGTCGTGCGCAGGTCCTCGAGCTCCTGCTGCTTGATCTCGAGCTCCTGCCGCATGAGCGTGATCTGGTCGGCGAGCGCCTTGTCCTGATCGCTCACCGTCAGCAGGTAGCCGACCTGGTTGGTCGCGTCGTCCAGCGTTTTCGCGGAGAGGAGCACCTCGAGGAGCGAGGTCTGGGACTGTTCGTACGCATTGCGCAAGTGGTCCTGGAGGAGAGCCTCACGCGCCGCGAGATCCTGGGTCCTGGTCACGATGTCAGCGGCGACCTGGGTCAACTGGTCGTTCAGGGTCGCGATCTGGTGGTTCAGCTGGGCGAGCTGGGCCTTGACGTCGGCGACGTTCTGTCTCACCTGGGCCAGCTGGCCCGCGACGAGGTCGTAGCGAGCGCTCACCGATTTGACCTGTGCCTCGGCCATGCTGAGGGACAGGCTCAGCTGGGCAGCCGTGCTCCTCAGCGCTGCGAGCTGCGCGCGCTGACGCGCGAGCTCGTCCTGGAGCTGTTGCTGCTTCGCCTTGGCGTCCGAGAGGGGATCTCCGGCGAGGGCCGTGTCGCGGGGCTGCACCCCACCGATCAAGCCGACCGCCACCAAGGCCACCAGGAGCGCGGCCAGACGTGATCGCCGCCTCATGCGGCAGGAATCCCAGGATGATGCAAGCCCGTGTGCCCCTTATGGTTGCCACGGCGATGCTAACCCGGGTGGGACGGCGCGTGACGCCAACGAATGTACTACACCGTACTACCCCGGCGTTTCAGCACGACCGTCCATGGTCTAGGGCGGTAGGCCACCGGTCGCGGGCCGTTTCGCCATCGGCTCGGCCGCACTCGAACGCACGACTTCAGCGCCCAGCAGCAGGACCACGCTCGAGAAATACAGGAAGACAAGCAGGCTCACCGCGGTGCCGATCGGTCCAAAGACGGTGTCGTAGTGGGCCACCCTGGTGGCAAAGAACGTGAAGCCGAGGCGCAGCGTCGTCCACAGCACCGTGGCGACGAGGGCGCCGGTCACAGCATCAGCCCAGGCGATCCGTCCGGTCGGCACGAGGCGGTAGATGACAAGGAAGGCGACAAAGACCAGCGCCGCCGACAGGAGGAAGGCGACGAGCGTGACGATGAGGTCCTGGCCCGGGAACTTGACCAAGTTCTGCATCGCCCCCTCGATGAGCTGCGTCCCCAGGCCGAGGGCCACCGACGCAACCGCCAGGACGCCGGTAGCGGCCAGCAGCATGACGCCAACGAGCTGCTCCCTCCAGAACGCGCGATGGGGTTCCCCACTGAAGACCCGGGTCACCCCGCCGTTCACCGCGCCGAACACGCCGAGCGCGCTCCAGAAGAGGAGCGCCACGACGAGGATGGTCACGCCGCTTCGGGCCTCCACAGCCCCGTCGATGAGGGCCGCGACCTCGGTGTTTGCCAGCGGCAGTGCCTGCACCGTGCGGTCGATGACGAACTGCCGCGCTGCTCCCTCCCCCACTGCCACGCTGGCGACGACGACCCCGAGGATGAGGAGGTTCACGATGGAGAGAACCGCAAAGTAGGCCATCGATCCGGCGTAATGCAGCACGTCGTGAGCGACGAAGCCGGTCAACGCGCCCCGGACCACGCGCGTCCAGCGCCGGCGGTCGAGCCAGCGGTTCAGTGCATCGACCAGGTTGCCAAGCCAATCGCCCATCGGGTGCAGGCTACCCTCCTCCGGTACCCTGTCCGCATGCCCAGCAAGCCGGAGACCATGCAGGTCGCAGGGCACGAGGTCGCCGTCTCGAACCCGGGCAAGGTCTTCTTCCCCGAGATCGGGTTCACCAAGGGTGACCTGGTCGCCTACTACCTCGCGGTCGCCGATGGCGCACTGCGCGGGGTGAGGGACCGCCCGATGGCGTTGAAGCGCTTCGTGAACGGCGCGACGGGCGAGGCATTCTTCCAGAAGCGGGCGCCGGCATCGGTGCCCGAGTTCGTGAGCACCGTCGAACTGTCATTTCCCTCCGGGCGCACCGCCGACGAGGTCGTCGTGTCGAATGCGGCAGCGCTCGTCTGGGTCGTCAACCTGGGCTGCATCGACCTCAACCCCCACCCGATCCGCGCCGACGACACCGACCACCCCGATGAGCTGCGCGTCGACCTCGATCCTGGCCCCGGGGTCCCGTGGGACGACATTCGCCGAGTGGCGCTGGTCGCCCGCGACGTCCTCGCCGACCACGGGTTGACCGGCTGGCCCAAGACGTCCGGCTCGCGCGGCATCCACGTTTACGCGCGGATCGATCGCCAATGGGGCTATTCGGAGGTGCGCCGGGCCGCGCTGGCCCTGGCCCGCGAAGTCGAAAGACGGGCGCCGCAGATCGCCACCAGCAAGTGGTGGAAGGAGGAACGCCACGGCGTCTTCCTCGACTACAACCAGAACGCCAAGGACCGAACGGTGGCCAGCGCCTATTCCGTCCGTCCCGTTCCGCAGGCCTGGGTCAGCGCACCGATGACCTGGGACGAGGTACCGGACGCGGAGCTCTCCGACTTCACGGTGCGGACCATGCCCGCGCGTTATGCGAAGCTCGGCGATGTCGGTGCGGGGATCGATGACGCCATCGGCTCGCTCGATGGCCTGCTCGAGCTCTCTGCGCGGCAGGAGCGGGAGGGCCAGGGTGACGCCCCCTGGCCGCCCCAGTACCCGAAGGCCGAGGGCGAGCCGCCTCGCGTGCAGCCCTCGAGGCAACGACGCCCGACGGAGGACTATGGACGTCCGAGCAATCCGTCGGCGCCGCGAGGGCGTGCCGGCTCGGTGACGCCAGCCCGGCCCTCTGCCCCGGCGCGGCGCGCGGATGGGAGCGTCAGCCCCACCGGCCGTCGCCGATCGGCCCACCCGCTGCTCGTCGTCTCCCAGGCCGCCGCCAAGGACGACGCTGTGGCCGGTCTGGACCGATGGCGCGCTCGCCACCCGGAGGCGGCGCAGCACCTCGCCGTCGACGACATCCTGGTGGATGGCATGCGTGGTCGCTCGACCCTGTGGTGGCGGGTGCGGGTCAACCTCCGGCATGTCCCCGAGGAGCTGCGCCCCGATCAAGAACCTCCCGATCCCGACTACGACCCGTGGGCCAACGTCAAGCCCGAGGACGTCGAGGAGTGGCGGCGCGAGCAGGCCCGCCGGCGCGGTGACGGTAACGGCTGAAACGAGGGCGCGGAGCCTTGGGTGCGAGGAAACCTCGGTGAAGCA
>JALYLB010000005.1 GCA_030774475.1 Chloroflexota bacterium
GTGATGCGGCGCAATGCGATCTGTGGTTCCCGCCCAGGCCGATCCCGCTCGAGGACGGGTCGAGCACGTTGCTGCCGGTGCTGGTCATGGTCGCCGCGCACTCGCGGCTCATTACCGGTCGGATGATCCGGGTTCGATTCCCGTTACCCGCTCCCACGCGAAACGCCAGGTCCCTGCCGGGTTCTACCGAAAGCCGCCAACTTTCGGGTGCTCCGGAGCGTGTTCACGGCAGGACGCCGGGCCGATAATGCTGCTATGACAAATGGGATCAAGCCCGCCCCGCGACCTCCATGCGGGACGCTGACGGCAAGGCCATGACCGGGCTCCGGGTGGTCCTGGCCGACGACGACGTCCTGCTTCGTGAGGGCATGGCCACCCTCCTTGAGCGCTCGGGCTTCGATGTCGTCGGGCAGGCCGGCGACGGTGCGGAGCTGCTCCGGCTGGTCCGCGACGAGACCCCCGACCTGGTCGTGGTCGACATCCGGATGCCGCCGAGCCATACCGTCGAAGGGCTGGACGCGGCCCGGGAGATCCGCAGCGAGCTGCCCGACACCGGCATCCTGGTCCTGTCAGCCCACACCGACATTGAGCACGCGATGGAGCTGTTGGCCAGCGGCGGGGGAATTGGCTACCTGCTCAAGAGCCGGGTCACCGACGTGGCGGAGTTCCTTGAGACGCTTGAGCGAATCGCCAACGGCGGATCGGTCGTGGATCCTGCCCTGGTGCAGGAGCTGGTATCCGCCCGCCGGCGCAATGATCCGCTCGCTGTGCTCAGCCCGCGGGAGCGGGAGGTGTTGGCCCTGATGGCGGAGGGGCTTTCCAACGCAGGTATCGGCCGCCGCCTCTGGGTCACGGAGGGGACCGTCGAGAAGCACGTACGCAGCATCCTTGCCAAGCTGATCCTGCCGGAGACCGACGACAACCACCGCCGCGTCCTTGCGGTGGTTACTTTCCTTGAGGCTCGCTGACCGACCTGCCTGCCTCGTCGTCACCCTGGCCGTCAAGCAGCCTGCGGATGGCGGTGGCCGACAGTTCGGACTTGGCTACGAATCCAACTGCCGGGCTCGCCGCGATCAGATCGGCAAAGTCCTGCTCGCTGTGGGTCGAGATTAGGATCATCGGAGGCATCGCCGGGCCGGCTTCGCGGTCGAGGCGCCGGGCAACCTCGAAGCCACTCTCACCGCCGAGATCGATGTCCACCAGCACGACGTCCGGGCGCAATTCCTCGACCTGGCGCAGGGCCTCCGCGCCAGTCGACGCGACACCCACGACCGTCATCCCCTGGCGTTCGAGCAGCCCGCGGGCAGCATCCAGAAACAGCCGGCTGTCATCGACGATCAAGCACTGCATGATTCACAGGATTGCAGGGCGCTCCCCCGTTGCGCATTCCAGCTAGCCGGATACTCCGCCGTGGGAGCTCTGTCGCCCCGATCAGGCTCGGTCGGGCTGCAGCGGAAGCTCGACCACGATCACCGTCCCTTTCCCGGGAGGGCTGTTGACCTCGATCGATCCGCCCAACGCCTGGACCCGGTCACGCAGCCCGATCAGGCCCGAACCGCCCACGGGATCGGCCCCGCCGACGCCGTCGTCGCGGATCGACAGATGCAGGATGGCGTCGCGCTGTTCGAGCGCAACGTGCGCGCGTGCGGCGCGAGCGTGCTTGGTGGTGTTGGTGAGCGCCTCGGACACGACGTAGTAGGCGGCCACCTCGATCGGGTCCGCGGGGCGCACTTCGGCCTGGATATCGAGTTCCACATCGATCGCGGCACGGCGGGCCAGGGTGCGTAGGGCAGGGCTGAGCCCGCCCTCGGACAAGATGGCGGGATGGATGCCGCGGGCGATCTCGTGCAGCTCCTCGATCGCCCCGGTGAGCTCGTCGGCGACCTGACCGATCTGGCTCTGCAGCTGGGGTAGCTCCTCGGGCACGGTGGACTGGGCCAGGCGCAACGTCAGACTCAGCGCGACCAGCCGCTGCTGGGTGCCGTCGTGCAGGTCCCGCTCGATGCGGCGCCGGGCGTCGTCGGCGGCCGCGACCAGTCGCGCCCGGGAGGCGCCGAGCTGGGCGCGGCTGTCGGCGTTGGCAATCGCGGTGCCGACGAGTTCGGTGAAGCCGGCCATCCGCTGTTCGGCGTCAGCCGGGAAAAGCTCGCTCCGCAGCCCGGCGACGATCACGCCCCACAGCTGCCCGTCAACCACGATTGGCGCCGCGACCGAGGAGCGGATGCCCATCTCGCGAACGGTGGCGTCAACGAACGGCCCGGAGGCTTGGCTGTAATCGTCGCAGCGCGCCGGGCGGCTGGTGCGCAGGACCGCGGCGATGGCCAGGGGCGGCTCCGGCGTCCAGCGGCTCCCCACCGGCAGTTTGGACTGCTTCTCGCCGACGGGGGCGATGACGGTCACGGCGCCGTCCGCGTCGAGGCGGAAGATGTTCGAGGCATCGGCTCCGAGGACGTGTCTGACCTCCTGTGCGACGGCCGGGAACACCTCGTCCGGTGGCACGCCGCGGGCTACGAGCGTGGCCACCCGCCGCATCGCGGCCTGCTCCTGCGCGAGGCGGCGGAGCTCGTCGCGGCTTTCCTCGAGCTGGGCGCGGCTCTCGGCGTTTGCGATCGCCGTGCCGACGAGCTCCGTGAAGCCGGCCATGCGCTGTTCGGTGTCGGCCGGAAGATGCTCGCGCCGCGTCCCGACGGCGATCGCAAACGCCGAGA
>JALYLB010000006.1 GCA_030774475.1 Chloroflexota bacterium
AAGGCCTCCTCGATCCCTGGGAGTTCGGCGATCGCGTCGCGAATGCGTGCCTCCACTCCGATCGTCTTCTGCACCAGTGAGCGAATCTCGGCTGCGATGGGAGACTGGTCGTCGACCCGATACCGACGCGCGCGTCCGATCCGTTCGGACGTCAGAATTCCCGTTCGCTCGAGCCGGTCGAGCTCCTCACCCACGATCGTTGCCGACCAGCCGAGCTCGCGCGCCAAATCGCGGACATGTCGCACGATCCCGGGGCGGGCGAAGAATGTCCGAAGGATCTCCCGCCGGACCGCGGATTCGCCGAAGAGAGCGATGTCAGTCATGAGGTTGACATATGTACACTCTCAGACTTACACATGTCAATTCCGGGCCACTCAGGCGGGCGATCCTGTCTGTCCTGTCTGTCCTGCCTGTCCTGCATGGCGTCAGTGTGGATCGCCAAGCACTCCGCTGAGCAGCCCGTAACCTTCAGGTGTCCCCGGCCATCGTCGCCGCAGTTCGTCGGCGCCAAGTCGTCGCCGGACGTACCGCAGCACCAACACGGCCACCACGATGTCGTCCAGCGGCCCTAGCACCGGGATGAACTCGGGAATGAGGTCGATGGGGTTGATCAGCCAGGCGAGCAGGCCTACGAGCGCCGCTCGCACCGCGAAGGGCACGGAGCTATCCCCTACTAGCTGGCGCACGAGCCGAAGCACGTCTGGTACGATGCGGACGAGTTGCCCAAGACGCACGTCGCGCGGCCGGAAGATCCACAGCACCGCCAGAAAGAGCAGCCAGACCGCAATCAGGCTGGCGACGATGCCCAAGACGAATCCCCAATTCATGGGGGTCCATCTTGGCAGCCCCTGGTCCGGAAGCGCCGCGATCGCTTCGCAGCACCAAGTTGGTTCCGCCATGTCTGCCCCGGCCATCGCCGGGGATGCGCTTCCTAGTGCCCTGCAGAATCCCCTGCTGAAGGCCGAATCATGTGCTGTTGACCGAAGCCCTGTTACAGCAGGAGATTCGGCCAGTTACGCACGGAATCTCACGCTCAGAGCACAGCGGTTAGGGTTGGTGGACTTAAAAGTCCCCTGCTCTGCCACTGAGCTAACGGCCCGCGAGGGTCGACAATCGAATCCGAATCTTAGGCGCGCATCATGAGCCGATGGCGACCGACGACGATCAGCTCGCGCAGGAATGCGTCATCTGCTCGAAGCACCGCGGCGAGGGTCCGCTCAAGGGCGAGCTCCTGGGTCGCCGCGATGGGTTCTGGGGTCTACCACGCCTCTCCGGGCAACGATGGCCTGGCCCCGCTTGGCGAGCTCATCATGGAGTCCGATCGGCACGCACCGCACCTGGCCGACCTGACCGATGCCGAGGCCGCTGCACTGGGCCAACTCCGATCGCGATTGGCAGCGGCCCTGCGCGACGAGCTCGGGGTCGAGCTCGTCTTCGCAGCGGCGATCGGGCGGAGCGTTCCCCATTTCCACGAGTTCCTCGTGCCCCGGCACCCGGGCATCCCATCCCAGGTCCCGTGGCATAACAGCGATGACGCGGGCCCGCGCGCCGAGGCGCACGCGATCGCCGATCTTGTCCGCCGCCTGAGGAACCGCCTGTCGGGAATGACACGCTGAAGGGCCGCCCGAGCGGGGCGGCCCTTCGATGATTTGGCTTGGGCCAGGTCAGCTGGCGGCGGCTACCGCCTGGTTGATCAGGGCCTGCGCCTGCGAGATCAGCGACTGGGCGTTCTGTTCGTCAAGCTCCTGCCCGTTGAATTCAGACGCTGCCAACGTGTCCTTGATCGTGGTGGCCAGCGCGTCGCGCTGAGCCGTCCGGGTTGCGATCTGGTTCTCGAGCGCGGTGTAGGTCGAATCATCGCCACTCGAGCCGCTGGCGAGCGCCTGGGTCGACACCTTCAACGCGGCCATCGAGAACTCCCCGAACGAGGCGTTCAGCTGCTTGTAGACCGCCGCCAGGCGCTGGAACGTTCCCCGATGGAGGCGCAGCGACGACGGGTTCGCCGATGCGGCGAGAACCTCGGTCACCACCCGTCCATCGGCGGTGTAGTCATCCTTCAGGCCGAGCAGGCTGAGGATCGTCGGGCGCCAATCGGTGTGATCGGTCCACACCCCTCCATAGGCCCCCAGGTTCTGGACCCCCGGACCAACCATCCCCACCCAGGTCGAGGCGATCTCGTCCTGGATGTCGCCGTGGTTCCAGGCGAAGCTCTGGCTGGTGCGCGGCGGAATGCTGGCGCAGGCCGCGGGCGTCGCACAGGTCGACGTTCCGCCGGTGGAGAAGAAGAACCAGTTCGGATCCGCGAACAGGGTGTAGGTGGGGGTCCGAGCCGGGTCGGCGGTGACCATGTGGAGCGTCTTCTCCGCCACGGGATCTGCCAGCGCGGCGGTGATGTCGTTCTGGACCTGCCCGGTGTACGGGTTCAGCCAGCTCAACCCCGCACTTTCACGCTCGAGCTGACGGACCGCAGGATCGGTGCGCCCCGGGTTGCCGGTGACGTACACGGTCGGGGCATCATCGGAGTGGACCGTGAAGGCGGTCGTATCCCCGAACTGGGTTCGGATCATGGCCCCCAGGTTGGCGTTGATCTCGCCCACTCGGTCATAGGTGCACGCCGTCGTCACCCCGTCGCAGCCCGGATTCGAGGGCGGGTCGCCCGCGAAGTGGTCGCCCTCGTCGACGGTGAACACGAAGAGCGTGTTGCTCTTGTTGATCCCGTCCGCCGCGAGGCGGTCGAAGAACTGCCCGAAGGCGGTGTCGTAGTCGTGCAGCTGCTGCACGTAGCCCGCCTCGCCCGGCCCATACGCAAAGTGGATGTTCCCCGAGGTGCCGTGCCCATCATGGGCATCGGAGATGTAGGCGTAGGTGATCGGGATGCCGGCCTCCTGCATCTGGGCTGCCCAGGAGAGGGAGACGGTGGCCTCCATACCGTCGAAGCCCGGGAAGCCCACGTGACCGCCAGCGTCCTGGATGACGTTGCCGGACAGGTCGGTCATCGGTCCAGCCGGCTTGATCACCGGGTTGACGTACTTGGCGCCGAACAGGCCGCTGTATCCGGTGTAGCCGCCTGGCTCGTCAGGCAACAGGTCTGGACGGCTGTGGGCCGACTGGGCACAGACCGATGAGCCCTGGGCGCAGTGCACGCCAATGCCCACGAAGTCGGCGAAGGCCTGGCCAGGGTTGGCGCTGACCTCTGCCGCTTCCGGCGAGCTCGCGCCGAATACGGTGGGGATGTCGACAGCCGTGTTCTCGAGGATCGTATTGGCGATCCCCACCGAGCCGACGTCACAGCCGGCTCGGGTGTACGGCACCCACGGCGCCGGGGCGATCTTCCCGCGCTCGTTGATCATCTCGGGCGTGGTATCGGTCGGCGTGGCCGTACTGGGGTCGAACAGCGGCGAGGTCCAGTACGCAAATGCGACGCCGGGGTTGGTCGTCCCATCGGGGTTGAAGTAGCGGAAGCTGTTCGAGACCGGCTGGCCCATGCGGTCGGGGTAGACCCCGGTCAGCGAGCTGAGGATGCCGGTCGCCGTGTGCGAGATCAGCGCTGTGTGGTCGTTCGTCAGGAGCGTGCCGTTGGACTTGATGAAGTTGAGCAGGTGGGGCATCTGCTCGAGATCGGAGGGCACGTTTGGGTTGTCGCGCCTGAAGTGGGTGTTGTCGAACTGGACGTAGATGACATGGTGGATGTCGCCTTTTGCCGAATTCAGCGAGCAGCTCGAGTCACCGCGGGCCATCGCGCCCGACGATGGGGCGAGGGCAGGGGTCACGACCAGGCCGGATGCAGCGATGGCGACGGCGGCGACGAGTACCATCACCCGGGGCCACGGAGAGTGGTGAGGGTCCATGGATCACCTCCTATCGCGGCGCAGCAGGAGGGTCCGCGCCGCACATGCTCGGGATCACAGTGGAGCCCACACGATAACTCGTCATGGGCTCGACGTGAACCGTCGGTCAAGCAGACGGGCGTGCTAGATACGCCCATCTACCCGCGAAGCTGCTGAGGCCAGTACCGATGCGCCAGATCCTGTTGTGGATGGCTCGCAACCGATGGCTCAAGGAGCGGCTTCCACGCCTTCCCTTCGCCCGTCGCGCGGTGCGCAGATTCATGCCCGGGGAGACCGCGGAATCGGCCCTGGACGCGGCGGAGACCTTCAAGCCGCACGGGATGGGCGTGCTCTTCACCAGGCTCGGAGAGAACGTGACCGATCTGAGCGAGGCCGGTGCCGTGGTCGATCACTATCACGGCCTCCTCGACCAGATCCAGGCGCGCGGCCTCGACGGGGAGATCAGCGTCAAGCTCACCCAGCTGGGGCTCGACCTGGACCCCGATGCGACCTTCGCACACGCCTCCGCCCTCGCCGAGCATGCTGCCCGGGTTGGTGGTGCGCTCTGGATCGACATGGAGGGAAGCGCCTACACCGAGCCAACGATCGCCATGTACGAGCGGCTCAAGGCAGTGCGTCCGAACGTCGCCATCTGCCTGCAGGCGTACCTGCGGCGAACCCCTGACGACGTGCGTCGGCTCCTGCCGCTCACCCCGGCCATCCGCCTGGTGAAAGGCGCCTACAACGAGCCCGCGGAGGTCGCCCTCCGACGTCGAGCTGAGGTGGACGCCGCGTATCAGTCGCTGTCGGCGCTGATGCTGCCCTCTGCCGCCGCCGGCGAGGTGCGGCTGGCGCTCGGGACGCATGACGTCGCGCTCATCGAGCAGACCGCGGAGCGGGCGCGCAACGCCGGATTTCCCATCACCTGTTTCGAAATCCAGATGCTCTACGGAATCCGCGCGGGGGAGCAGACGCGCCTGGCGGATGCCGGCTACGTGGTCCGCGACCTCATCTCGTACGGGGATGCCTGGTACGCCTGGTACCTGCGTCGCCTCGCTGAGAGACCGGCCAACGTGGCATTCGCGCTCCGCCAGCTGTTTGGTTGAGCGCCGGACGCCGCCGTCCTGCTCGCCCTCCCCAGCCGGCGGATTCAGTGGTATCCTTGACGGAACGCCAACGAGAACGCATTGATCC
>JALYLB010000007.1 GCA_030774475.1 Chloroflexota bacterium
CGTTCGACTACCGCGTGACCCGAGTTGGCGCCTTCCTGCGTCGCACCAAGCTCGACGAGCTCCCGCAGCTGGTCAACGTGCTCACCGGCCAGATGTCCCTGGTGGGACCGCGTCCCGAGGCGCCGGAATACGTCGACCATTGGCGGCCGGGAGAGCGCGCCGTCCTCGCGCTCCGCCCGGGGATGACCGGGCCGGCCCAGGTCGCCTACATCGACGAGGAGGAGCAGCTCATCGGCGACCCCGAGGCCGTCTACGCAGGCGAGCTCCTCCATGCCAAGCTGGAGCTCGACCTCGAATACGTGCAGCGGTACACGCTCCGCGGCGACCTCGCGATCATGTGGCGGACCCTCCTGGGCGTGCTGAGCTCGGCGGAACGGCGTTCGAACCGTCCGCGACGCCGCTACACCCTCACCGAGCGCCTTCGCTCCGCGCGCCTGGGTCCCATCCTCCTGGACGCCGCACTGGCGGCGATCGCCGCCGCCCTGGCAGTGGGGCTGCGGATCGACCGCAACAACATCGTCGCCGCCATCGCCACCTACTGGGTCTTCATCCCGTTGGCCGCGGTCGTGCGACCCGCCGGATTCCTGCTGGCAGGAGCGTATCTGCGGGTCTGGCGCTATCCCACCGTGAGCGATGTGGCGCTCGTCATCTCCTCATTGGCGGCCGGGTCGCTGGTCATGACCCTGGCCATCTTCGTGGTCATGCAGCCGTGGTCGTTCCCCGGGACCGAGGGCTTCCCACGGTCGGCACTGATCATTGAGCTGCTCATCTCCGTGCTGGTGCTGGGTGGCATCCGCTTCGCATCGCGGGTCCGCCAGGACGAGCTCGACATCGCCGAGGGCCCGATGCTCGCCGGCCCGCCCCGTCCGGTCCTCATCTACGGCGCCGGCGAGGCCGGCGCCCAGCTCGTCCGCGAGATGCGTCGCAACCGCCGTCTCCGTCTCGAGCCGGTCGCCTTCCTCGACGACGATCCCGCCAAGCGCGGCCATCGGATCTATGGCGTGGAGGTCGCTGGTCGCGGCGATGACCTGCCCCGGGTCGTGGCCGAACGCGAGGCGAGCGAGGTGATCGTCGCCATCCCGCGCATCGGCGGGGCTGAGCTGCGGCAGATCGTCGCGCTGTGCCAGGCCGGCGGCGTGCCGGTCCGCACGCTCCCCGGCGTCCAGGAGCTGCTCGACGAGACGGTCACCGTCAACAAGATCCGCTCGGTCCGCGTCGAGGACCTCCTGCGCCGAGAGCCACAGGCGATCCCGGACGAGCCGATGCGGCAGCTGATCGCCGGCCGGGTGGTGCTCGTCACCGGCGCCGGCGGCAGCGTCGGCTCGGAGGTCTGCCGCCAGGTGGCGGCGCTCGGAGCGCGGCGCATTGTCCTCTTCGAGCGCGCCGAGACCCCGCTCTTCTACATCGACGAGGAGCTCCGCCGCCGATTCCCCGCCCTCGAGGTTGCGACCGTCCTCGCAGACGTGACCGATGAGGCGGCGGTCGGGCGGACGATGACGCGTGAGCAGCCCTCGGTGGTGCTCCACGCGGCGGCGAACAAGCACGTGCCGATGTCGGAGTCGAATCCCGCGCCCGCGGTGCTGACCAATGTGCGCGGGACGCGGATCGTGGCCGAAGTCGCGGCACGGCTCGGCGTGGGAACGTTCATCTTCATCAGCACCGACAAGGCGGTCGACCCCTCATCGGTGTATGGGGCTACCAAGCGGCTCGGCGAGCGGCTGGTCCAGGAGATTGGCGCAAAGGCGAGCGGACGGTTCGTGCTCGTCCGTTTCGGCAACGTGATGGGATCGCAGGGGAGCGTCCTCGACCTATTCCGCCAGCAGATCGCCGATGGCGGGCCGGTGACCGTCACCCATCCGGACATGACCCGCTACTTCATGACCATCCCCGAGGCGGTGCGCCTCATCCTGCTTACCGGCGCGGTCGGGCAGCCCGGGGCGATCCACGTCCTGAACATGGGGCAGCCAGTGCGGATCGTTGACCTGGCGCGCGACCTCATCCGCCTCTCGGTCCCCGGCGGCTCCAAGGACATCCAGGTGGTGTTCACCGGCCTGCGGCCGGGCGAAAAGCTGGAGGAGACCCTCTTCTCGCCCGATGAGGAGCCGATGCCGACCGAGCACGCCGCGCTGCTCGTCGCCCGCGAGCGGGCGGGGAATGGTGCGGAACCCGCGCGCGACCTCGCCCTGCGCCTCGAGTCCCTGGCCGCGGCCGGCGCTGATGACGACCTGCGGCGCGCTCTCGCCGCCTCGCCGGCGCCCGCTGCCGTCGCGCCTTCCGCCTCGCCCGCCAGAGGATGATCTTCGCCGTCCTGGGCCTCGAGCTCTGGACCTTCCTCTTCGTCGGGTTCTTCGGCAGCGAGCTCTTAGGTGCCTACCCGACGCTGCGCATTGCGACCCAGATCCTGTTTATCGTGCCGCTCGCCGTCTGGGCGGCCCTCCGACTGCGCGGCCCGCGGAATGGGCTCGACTGGGCGATCGTTGCGGGTCTGGCGGCGCTGGTCGTCGTTTCGCTCACGAGCGCGGATGTGCGCGGCTCGCTCGAGACCGTGGGCCTGGCGATCGTGTACGCGCTCACCTTCTGGGGGATGCGCGAAATCGGTCGGATGCCGAGACTGCGGAGCGCGGCGGCAGTCGCCATTGGCTACGCGCTCGTCTTCTGGATGGTCATGGGCGCCATCTGGTGGATCGGCGAGAAGGTCGCTTGGATCCAGGCCTTCGGGACGATCCCGAACCTCGAGTCGAGCCAGGTCTTCATCTGGGGCACGGCCAACGTCTTCCCGGTGCTCTCCCTCCTCGCCATCCCCGCCCTCCGCTGGCAGCCACCCGGATTGGGGAGACGCCTGCTGATCGGAGCGTGGGCGGTGTCCTCCGTCGTGGTCATCCCGCTCTCAGCGGGACGCGCCGGGTGGCTGGGGTTGGTCGTTGCCGCGATCGCCTACGACTGGTTGTCCGGGTCGGCCTGGGTGCGCGGCGCGGCTGCCTGGTTGTGGGGGAGGCGGCTTCTGGCGCCGGCGATTGGCTTGGCGGCCGTTGCGGCCGGTGCGGTCGGTGTCGTGGTGGCCACCCGCTTCAGCGGGGTCGTGGATTCGGCGCTCGACGGCCGCGGCGAGATCTGGCGCCAGGCGCTCGCCATCTTCGCGGCCGATCCGCTGACCGGCGGCGGCCCCTCCACCTACTCGTGGCTGCGGCTCCAGCACGTGCCGGACTACACCTACCCGGTCGTCGTGCGGCTGGCCCACAGCGTCCCACTCCTTACCCTGGCCGATGGCGGACTCGTCCTGTTTCTTGCCCTCGTGGCATTGGTCGTCGCCTGGGCGAGGGCCGCCCGCCCGTTCCTGGCCGATCCGGCTCGGCGAACGGCGATCGCAGTGCTGGTGGGCTTCGCGGCGGCCTCGTTGTTCGACGACTACAGTTCTCTGCCGGCGGTCCTCGCCGTCGTCATCATCTTCGCCGCCTGGATCGTTGCCCCGGAAAACGGGGTGCAGCTCCCGGAGCGAACTCGCCGCGGCGCGGCCCCGTTCGTGCTGCCGGCGGCGATCGCCGTCCTGGCGTTGGTGGCAATTCCTTCCGTGGTCGGTGTCGACGCCGCGCGCGCAGCCGCGAGCCAGGGTCGTGACGCCGCCGTCCGCGGGGATTGGGGCACAGCCAAGGAACGCTTCGAGATCGCGGTCGCGAATCACGTAGAGGACGCGGGGTACTGGCTCGGGCTCGGGCTCGCCCGCGCCGAGCTGGGCGACAAGGCGGGCGCGCGCAGCGCATACAACACAGCCCGCCAACTCAGCCCCGGTGACCCGCGCGGCTGGGGCGCGGAAGCCGTCCTGACGACGGACCCAACCGAGCACATCGCCCTCTTGAGGGAGGCCGCGAAACGCACCACGAGCGACCCGAGCTACGCGTTCCTCCTCGGAAATGCGCTCGAGGCAGCCGGGCGGACGGACGAGGCGACCCGTGCCTACGCCATCGCGGTCGCCTTCGGGTCCGACCTGATCGAGCAGTTTCCGGCGACCCCCACGCCCGGTGGACGGCCGGCGCGACAGGAGGTCGAGACTGCCGTCCGCTCGTTCGTCGACGACGTGGCCGCCCGTGCGGCGGTGAGCGAACAGGCGGTCCTCTGGAACCTCGCCCTCTCCGACGACCGGCTCGCCACCGACGCCGGGCCGGCGTGGCGTGCCGTCGACCTCGCGCGCAACGCCGACGCCGCCGGTGCTTCCGCCGCTGCCCGAGAGGCGCAGGCGGCGTCGCCGTACGACGCCACCACCCTGGCGGCCCTGATGGCGGTCGATCGGCTGACCTGCGACCAAGCGGCGTTCGACCGGGTCGCCGCATGGCTCGGCGCCTATCGGCCTGCGCGTCCCGCGGCCCTGACCATCGTCCGCGAGCACGTCTACCGCGAGGACGCGCTGAGCAGCTACCTCCCGCCTGAAGCGGAGCGGCTCCCCGCGGATGAGCGCTGGCCATGGCCTTTCATCGGCGCCCCGCCCGCCTGCCCTGGCTGGCAGTCGGCGCCATCCTCGCCGTGAACTTGCTCCGCCCGTCGCGCTGGCCACCGCATCGGCGCCGCCTCGCCTGGACCGCGTTCACGATGATCTGCTGGGGCGGGATCGTCTTCGCCTGGATCTGGCTGAACTTCAACCAGCGCGACTTCATGCAGGATGCGCGCGCGTACTGGCGCTTCGACTACAACCGCCTATACGGGCTGGGGACGGTGGGCGGCCGTGATGCCTACCTCTACTCACCGGCCTTCGCTCAGCTCGCCTTTCCCTTCGGCGCGTTGCCGTGGCCGGTCTTCAAGGGGCTCTGGTCGGCGCTGAACATCGCGGCGCTCGTCTGGCTGGCGGGTCCCCGCTGGGGGGTGCTGCTCCTCCTCTTTCCCGGATCGCCGGTCTCCGACGAGATCAGCACCGGCAACCTGCAGCTGCTCATCGCCGTGGCGGCGGTTACCGGATTCCGATACCCGGCCACCTGGGCATTCACCCTGCTGACGAAGGTGACCCCGGGCATCGGCCTGCTCTGGTTCGTCGGCCGACGGGCCTGGCGTCAGCTCGCTGTGGCGCTGGGCATCACGGCGGCGATCACGGTCGTGTCGTTCGCAATCGGGCCGCACCTGTGGTTCGAATGGGCCGATAGCCTGCGGCACAACACCGGCGTGAACATCCCGGCCTACGCCGTCGCGCTTGACTGGCCGCTCGGAGTCCGGCTGGCGCTCGCCGGGGCGGTGGCACTCGTCGGTGGCATCCTGAACTGGCGGTGGACCGTGCTGGTCGCCTGCGCCCTTGCCCTGCCGGTCTTCTGGCTCTCCGGGCTGAGCGTGCTGGTGGGGATCATCGCCCTGCTTCGCGGCCGCGGCGGACGCCCAGCTCGAGCCGCGCGAGACGTTGCGTGAAACGCAACTAATGGCCAACTTCAAGCCGAGGTCGGCTCGCTGTTCGCCGTTTCTTGCGCGTCGCACAAGTGTCGGCCATGCAAGAGGGCCTATTGGGCCATCTCAGGCTCTTGCCTGGCTGTTAGTTGCACCGCGCGCAACTTCGGAGAATGACCGGCGCCTACGAGCCGTCGCAGCGCGTGTAGAGGACCTGGGCCGTGTCGCGATACTGCTCGCACCAAGCCCGGTTGGAGCCAACCCCGGCCACCAGGAGGGCGTCTGGCGGGAGGAGGATCGCATCGGCGCCGTAGTGGTCGAGCTTCGCGCTCCAGTCGCCCACGGCGTTGTGGATGGTGGTGTAGTCGTTGAGGATCGTCTCCGGGTACATGTCGTTCCGCCCGTCGACGAAGACGCGGCCTCCCGCGTCATACATCCGGTAGATGACGTAGCCGCCCCAGCCGTATTCGGCAAACACACGGGCCTTCGGGTTCACCGTCAACAGCTTGTCGACGCCGGCCACGGGGAGACGTTCGCGGACGGCCGAGGCCTCGTTCGAAGCGACGCGCGGCAGGAAGATGACGAACGCCGCGCCGATGATGACCGCCGCCAGCACCATCTCCATGAAGCGCCGAGCTCGCGCGACAGTGGGTGACGGCGCGCGCCGCACTCGGCGCGGAATGAGGCCGTCGAGCGACAGCGAGATGACCCCGAACGCGGCGACCGCGGCCAGCGGCGCGTTCCGCAGGGAATAAAGCGAGATGAGCACGAGGACAGCGACGACCACCCCCACCCAGCCGGCCGAGCCGAGCCTGCCGGTTGCGCCCTGCGCACTCGCAGCGCCACGCCAGCCGACCAGCAACAGCACGCCGATGAGTACCAGCAGCCCAAGGTTCGCTGGATCGTGGAAGTCGGGCGACTGCCATTCCTGGATATTCGCGAGGCCCCAGGCACCGGGCTGCACGTAGCGCAGCGGGTACAGGATCCCAATGGGGCCGGCCGGTGTCAGCATCGAGGCCGCCACCGCACCCAGCGCTCCCACCGCCGCCCACCCTCGCGCGCCGGCCATGGCGGTGCGTCCGAACAGCGTCGCCACCGCCCAGATCAAGAGCGCACCGAGCCCCACCACGTATAGCCCGTGCAGGTTGGCCCATAGCACGAAGAGAGGGATGAGCCAGAGCGCCCTCCGGGGCCGGTCTGCCGCGAGGCTGGTCAGCAACGCGAGGAGGATCGCGAGGAGCAGCCAGGAGAGCGCCTGCGGGCGGACGGTCAGGTAGGAAACGAGGACGGCCGCCGTCACCACCGCGGCTCCGGCGATGGCAGGCACACGGATCCCGCGGCGTCGCCCAACAGCGATCCCAACGGCGATCGTGGCACCACCCACCAGGCCGAAGGTGACCAGCGCGGCGGTCCCGCCCAGCCAATGGACGAGCTCGTAGATGAGGACCTCGGTGAGCCACTCGTGCGGCGTCCACGCTCCGCCGGCGTAGGTAAAGGAGAACGGATCCGTGCTCAACACCGATCCGTTGGTGACCATCAGCCGTCCGGCGGTGACGTGCCAGAAGTAGTCGACGTCGGTCAGGCCGTGGAACGTCACGGTCATCAACAGGATGGCGCCAAAGACGATGGCCACCAACACCGCGGGCGAGGGAAGTCGCTGCAGGAGCCGATCCGATGGCGGCTCCGGGGCGTGGGCGGCCGGCTCGGCGGCGGACATGGCGGCGAGTCTAGCGGGTACCCTCCGCGCTGTGAGCACCGAGCCGATCGCCACGCCGGCTGCGGGAAGTGCCGATCGCAGGTTCCTCGCCCGCGACCTGCTCGTGGTATCGGTAGTGGCGCTGGCCGTCCGTGGGCTGGCAGCGCTCCTCGTCGATTACCCGCCCTATACCGATGCCGCCTACTACACGATGGTCGCCGACCAGCTCGTCAACGGCCACGGACTCGCCGCGCCGGTCATGTGGAGCTGGCTCGAGGTCGGCAGTCAGATTCCAGCCCATCCGGTCCTGCCGATTCCGTCAAACACCCACTGGATGCCGCTGACCTCGTTCGTCGCGACGGCGTCCATGGCCGTGCTGGGGACCAGCTATCGCGCAGCGGAGCTCCCCTTCGTCTTGCTCTCGGCGGCGCTCGTGCCGTTCACGTACCTGGTGGGCTGGGAGCTCTGGCGATCGCGCAGGGTCGCCGCCGGCGCCGCAGTATTGGCCCTGCTCGCCGGACCGCTTTTGCTCATGTACCCGATGGTGGCCAACTTCGCCGTGTTCGGCGTGCCCGGGGCGATCGCCCTGTACGCCGCCACCCGTGCCGTCCGTTCCCCCCAGCCGGAGGCCTGGCTCCTGCTCTCCGGTGTCGCCGCCGGGGTGGCAACCCTCGCACGCGTCGACGGCCTGCTGCTGGTGGTCGCGCCTGCGGTCGCCTGGGCGATGCGCGCCCACGAACGCGGCGTCGTACGGTCGTTGATGGGCGGATTCGGCAGCGCGGCCGCCTACCTGGCCGTGCTGAGTCCATGGCTGATACGAAACGCCGCCACCTTCGGGACCCCGTTCCCTTCGGCGGGCGGGAATTTCCTGTGGATCAGCAGCTACAACGAGCAGTTCGCCATCGGCCACCAGACCTCGGCGGCCACCTATTTCGCCGCGAACACGCCGATGGCGATCATCGGCTCAAAGCTCGAAAGCTGGCTCGACTTGCTGGGCAAGACCGCCATCCTGGCCGGCGGGGTCTTCGTCATCTTCTTCCTGGCCGGCCTGTGGCTCGAGCGCCACAACCGGTCGCTGCGCCCGTTCATCGTGTACTGGCTCTTCATGTTCGCCGTCATGGGCCTGGTCTTCACCTTCCACGCCCCGCACGGCGCCTTCTATCACTCCGCCCCTGCCTGGCTCCCGTTCGCCCTGCCGCTGGCCGTCGCCTCCCTGCCGCCGACCTGCTCCGCGCTGAGCCGATGGTGGCGCTTCCTTGGCCGGCCGGCGACGCACCGATTCCTGCTGGTGGTTGGATTGGCGGGCGCGCTCGTCCTCTCGCTGGTGGGCTCCGCGGTCATCCTCGACCAGTGGCGAACCTCGCATCGCCAGGACCTCGCAGCCGCCGGCTTCTTGCGCGACCGTGGCCAGACCGCGGCCGTCGTAATGTCCGACGACCCTGCCGGCCTCTGGCAGGCCAGCGGCAACCCGGGCATCGCGATCCCGTTCGATCCGTACCCGGTCGTCGCGCGGGCCGCCCGCGCCTATGGCGCGCGCTGGCTGGTGGTGAACATCCGTCCGGGCGAGTCGGGCGACCCGCTGGGCCTCTGGCAGGGCGGCGATTCGGTCGACGGCGAGGGCAACCGCGCGGACTGGCTGGCCACCACGCCCACCTTCGAGGCAGCGGGAGTCCGGGTCTACGAGATCCTGCCGGTCCCTCGGAGCTGAGCCCTCAGTTCCGCGCCACGTGCGGGAAGTTGCGCCTGCCGCAACTAACGGCCAAGGAACAACACGAACAGCGCCAACGGCAGCGCCTGCGAGGCGGCGTCTTGCGTTCCGTGCAATTACCGGTCAATGAGAACCCACAACGAGGCAATTGAGGCCCGGCGACAGGCCCTCATTGGCCGTTAGTTGCATTGCATGCAACTTCGGTTAGCGAGGGCTCGCCGATCTCCCGGTAGTACTTCCGGGGCCCGAAGTACTGTTGACCCGATGCACCTTACGCGCCGACCATGGCCACCCGTGTTCGGTACTACTGCGGGACCCGTACCCGCCGAACGTCAGCGCACCGGAAGGAACCTCGTGGCGAGACCCAACCCAGCGGCGAGCGTGCCGCACGCCAACCTCGATCGTGTCTACAGCCAGGTGACGGAGCTGCTCCGCCGCCAGTCGCGAACCACCCACGACCTCGCAGAGCGGTACCGCGAGCAGTACCGGCGGCGCCTTGAGTCGTGGGTCGCCTTGCGGAGCCGCCTCGACAACCGCACCGGCAACGGGCGCGTCGACCCCGACTCTCGCCCCGCCACCCGGCGCCGCAACTCGGTAATCGAGCTGCTCCGCAGCGAGCACGACGCACTCGGCCGCGACCTCGCGAACCAGCAGGCGCAGTTGAAGCGCATCCAGGCCGCCGCGCATCACCTCGAGCTGCTCCATGCCTACCTGCTCTCTGCCGACCCGCAGGCGGGCGAACCCTCTCTGACCGAGTCGGAGGAGACGCCGGCCAGCATGCGACTGCGGGTCATCGAGGCCCAGGAGGGAGAGCGCCAGCGCCTGGCGGAAGAGGTCCACGACGGACCGGCCCAAGTCCTCACCAACTCCATCTTCCAGGTCGAATACCTCGACCGGGTCCTCGAAAGCTCCCCGCGAGCCGCGCACGCCGAGCTCGCCTTCCTGCGCCGAATGCTGCGTGACGGCCTCGACGAGGTGCGCGGCTTCATCGCCGAGCTGCGCCCGCCGGCCGTCGACGTGGGCCTGGCCCAGGCGATCGCCGATCGCGCACGCGAATTTGGCGAGCGCCATGGCATCGACATCCAGGTCAGCGTCGATGGCATCGACGCGCGGCTTGGTCCGGAGGCCAAATCATCGGTCCTGCGCATCGTGCAGGAGGCTCTCCAGAACGTGCGCAAGCACGCAGCCGCCACGGAGGTGCAGATCGCCGTTGATGGCGACCACCTGACCATCGCCGACAACGGCCGAGGCTTCGACGTCATGCGTCTGGCCTCCGGCCTGAGCCGGAACTTCGGGCTCCAGTTCATGCGCGAGCGCGCCGAGCTGATGGGCTCGTCCCTGCAGATCGAGTCTCGCCAGGGCGAGGGGACGCGGATCCTGCTCCGCATCCCGGAGCGCTCGCGATGACCAAGTTGCACCACATCGGTCCAACCAAGGAGGAGATCGTGGAAGAGGCAAAGACTCAGACCGACGGGCGCGAACGCCGCCGAGGCGGCGACCGCCGCAACGAGGGAGTGAAGACCAGGATCGTCATCGTTGACGGCCACACGCTCTTCCGTCGCGGCGTCCGCAACATCCTGGAGCTCGAGTCGGACATGGAGGTGATCGGCGAGGCCGGCAACGGCCGGGAGGCGATCGCCCTGGTCGAGGAGCTCACGCCTGATGTGATCCTCATGGACGTGGGACTCCCCGCCCCGAACGGGATCGAGACGACCCAGCGCATCAAGCGCGAGCTGCCGCATACCGGCGTGATCGTGCTGGCCGCCAATGACGACGAGGACCAGCTCTTCGAGGCCATCAAGGCTGGCGCTGCTGCCTACGTCCTCAAGGACATCGACCCTACCGACCTGATCGCCATCATCCGGCGCGTCCGCTCCGGCGAGTACCTGATCAATGACAAGGTCTTCGCCAAGCCGGCGGTGGCCAGCCGGGTCCTTAAGGAGTTCCGCGAGCTCGCGGTCTATGGGTCCGATGCCCAGCCGATCTTCGCGCCCCTCTCACCCCGAGAGGTGGAGATCCTGGACAACATTGCCCAGGGGATGACCAACAAGCAGGTCGCCTACGCGCTCTCGATCAGCGAGCAGACGGTGAAGAACCACATGAGCTCGATCCTGCGCAAGCTGAGCGTCAACGACCGCACCCAGGCGGTGGTCTACGCAATGCGCCAGGGGTGGATCAAGATCCCCGAGGACTGAGCAAGGCCGATGGCGCCCCATTCCTGTCCTCGTTCTTGCGCGTTACGCAACGAACGGCCAACGAGTCCCAGCGGAACTGCGTTCGATGGCCATTCCTTGCGCCCACAGGCAAGACTCGGGCAGAGAGTGGGCTCCGACGGGGCGCATTCGCCCTTTGTTGGCCGATAGTTGCGCGTGACGCAACGACGACGCGGAAACGGGAAACCCTCGCCGGAAGTCCGCCGATCGGCAGTACGGGAGTTCCATGGCCGGGCCGCCCGATGCCCGGATACCCTGCCATCACGTCGTTCGCGGGTATCCACGAGCGGCCTTCATCGCGGCGGTCCAACCTCAGGGGGGCTGGGCCGTCGGGTCTCCTCCTCCGGTGCGGGGAGCCGTGCAGCAGCAGGCACGGCTCCCCTTCTTTTTGTCTGGGGCATTTGTGCAACGTGCCCCTAACGTTTGGTCTTGACAGTTGGCGGGAAGTGCCCCAAGGTACGGCTCCGGCGCTGGTCGCTTGGGACCATCGGGCCATTCAGATTCGTCTGCCCGACCCCTACGCTGCCGGCACCCAATCCACAAGGGAAGGAGGTACCCCCACACGATGTTTTCAATCGTCAGCAGCTATATCAGCAATCTTCTCGCGAAGTTCCGCAACGACGATGAGGACGGCCAGACGCTCGTCGAGTACGGTCTTCTGCTTGCCCTCATTGCCATCATCGTGATCGTCGCCCTGATCTTCCTGGGCCCGATCGTGAGCCGGATCTTCCAGAACGTCGGTACGAGCCTGCAGGTCTAACCCGCACGACGTTCATCGCACTCGAAGCCCCCGCGGCGCAAGCCCCGGGGGCTTCGTATTCCAAGCCTCATCGGTCCGCCTGACGCACCGGAGCGGACCCATCCAGACCCGGGGTACTGGACCCGACTAGCCCACAAGTTCAGTCGAATCTTGGTGGACGCAGCACCTAGACTGTTGACCGCAGTCACAACGGCTGCCAAATCCCGCGATCCCCGTCATTCGTCCTCATCCTCCGAGCTGCAAGGGGAATACGTTCGTGAAGCGATCCAATCGCCTGGTCATCTTCGTGGGTGTGCTGCTTGCCATCCTCGCCTTCGTCGGTATCGTCATCCTGCTCAACCAAACTCCCACCGGGACAGGCACCGGGCAGTTGACGACGGTCAAGGTCTTGGTGGCCAAGGTCGCCATTGCCATCGGCGATCCGGTGACGCCGGACAAGGTCGAGGCTAGGGACGTCCAACCTGGGGCGGTCAACGGGACCCCCTTCAGCGATCCCTCGCAAGTTGGCGGACAGCCCGCCCTCGTGAACATTCCCGCTGGGGGCCAGGTGAACCATGAGTCGCTGCCCGGCGGCGCCGGCCCCATCTCTGCGCGGCTCAAGCCCGGCGAGAAGGCCATCGCCTTCCAGGTCGAACGCGTGACTGGCCTCGACTTCCTGATCCAGTCGGGCGACGTGGTCGACATCGTCATGAGCCAGAAGCTCACCGTCCTGCAGCCAACCGCCGACACGGCCAGCAAGCCGGCTTCTCAGCGGCGATTCGAGACGCTGCCCGGCCTGGATGGCGCGGAGACCGTGAAGACCATCCTCCAGGGCAAGCGGGTCCTGTACGTCAGCCAGAGCCGGACCGTCCAGGCGCAGCAGCCTGCGGCATCGGCCTCACCCTCCGCCGGCGGTGCGACTGCCGCCACCCCGGCGACGATCGAGAACGTCATCATCGTCATCGCCGGCACCGACCAGGACGCTGAAGTGATCAAGTTCGCCCAGAACGACCTGAGCGTGCTCGGGCCGCTGACCGCAGTGCTGCGCAGCGCGCAGGACACCGCGGTCGAGAAGACCACCGGCATCACCATCGACGCGTTGGTGAGCCAGTACGGCCTGCGGATCCCGAACATCATCCAGCAGCTCTCGCCTGGCAAGTAGCCGCCGCCGCGACCCGGCCAGAGCTCTGAGGTACCTCGCGTGATCAAGGTTCTCATCGTCGACGACATCCCGGAGACCCGGGACCACCTGACGAAGCTGCTTGGCTTCGAGCAGGAGGTCGACGTGGCCGGGACTGCCGGCTCGGGCGAAGAGGCCGTCCAACTCGCGATGGACCTGCGGCCGGACGTCATCGTGATGGACATCAACATGCCGGGGATGGATGGGGTCGCCGCTGCGGAGGTCATCAACCAGCGGCTGCCCAGCACCCCGATCATCATGATGAGCGTCCACGGCGAGGCGGAGAGCCTCCGCCGGGCGATGCTGGCCGGGGCACGAGAGTTCCTCGTCAAGCCGTTCTCCGGCGACGAGTTCGCCATGAGCATCAAGGCGGTCTACGAGCGGGAGCTGTCGCGCCGCACGCAGCTGGCAGCGACCATGCCCGCGGTCGTGACCCCCACCGGGGCGGTGAGCGACGACATCGAGGACCACCAGGTCATCGCCATCTTCTCGCCTAAGGGCGGTGCCGGGCGCACCACCATCGCCACCAACCTGGCGCTCGCACTGCACAAGGAGACCGGCACGCGGGTGTGCCTGGTCGACGCGAACCTGCAGTTCGGCGACGTCGGCGTGCTCCTCAACCTGAATCCAAAGAACCGGTCGGTCATCGACGCGGTCGAGGGTGGAGAGCCCGATGGCGACATCATCGACTCGGTCGTGGTGGACCACTCGACCGGTATCAGGGTCCTGCTCGCACCCCCATCACCGGAGGGAGCGGACCTGGTGACGGCGGCCTACCTGCGCAAGATCATCGACCGGCTGCGTGCGACGCACGACTACGTCGTCGTGGATCTCCCTGCAGCGCTCACCGATCACTCCTTGGCAGTCATGGACGCCGCCGATACCATCGTGGTGCTCTCCGCATTGGAGATCACCACAATCAAGAACGTTCGCCTCTTCCTGGAGGTCGCAGATCAGCTCGAATACGACCGTGGGAAGATTCGCCTCGTCATCAACCGCGCCGATGCGTCCCAGGGGATCCGCATCGGTGACGTTGAGGCCTCCATTCGCCGCCCGATCGACGGGTCGATCGTCTCCGACGGTCGTCTCGCGGTGCTGGCGGTGAATCGGGGCGTCCCGTTCGTCGTATCCCATCCAGAGGGGGCACTCTCGCGTGACATCTTCAAGCTCGCACGAACATTGGCGGGCGAATCCCGAGCTGCCACGGACAAGCCATCAAAGCGCGGACTCTTCGCACGCCATTGACGGGAAGGATTAGGACATGTCTCTGCTGAAGCGGATCGAGCGGGCACGGCCCGCCGCCGAGGGAGAACCACAGCTGCCGGCGACCGTGCCGCAGGCTGCCAACCAGACGCCCGCGACCACCGGCCCCGGCCAGGTCACGCCACCGCCCGCCGGGCCGGGTAGCGCAGGCCCTCGCCCATTCCTCGGTGCACTCCCGACCCGCGAGTCCTTCCGCGAGGCGAAGTACCGCGTCCAGAACCGCCTGATCAACGAGCTCGATCCCAAGCTCGACCTCTCCAACCAGGTCGAGGTCCGGCGCCAGATCGAGGAGCTCTTCGGCAAGATCGCCGATGAGGAGGGTCTCGCCCTCACCCGAGCCGAGCGCGTGCGGATGCTCGAGCAGATCACCGACGAGATCCTGGGCCTCGGCCCGCTCGAGCCGCTCCTCCGCGACGAGACGATCACCGAAGTGATGGTCAACGGACCGCAGCAGGTCTACATCGAGCGCGAGGGTCGCCTGGAGCTCACGAACGTGACGTTCCAGAACGACGAACACGTGATGAAGATCATCCAGCGGATCATCGCGCCCATCGGCCGTCGCGTCGACGAGTCGAGCCCAATGGTGGACGCCCGCCTGGCGGACGGCTCCCGCGTCAACGCCATCATCCCCCCCCTCAGCCTCGTCGGGCCGGTCATCACCATCCGGAAGTTCGCCGCCACGCCGTTCACCGTGGAGGACATGATCCGATTCGGGACCGCCACCCCGGAGATGTTCGAGTTCCTGGAGGCCTGCGTGAAGGCTCGGCTGAATATCTTCGTCTCCGGCGGTACCGGCTCCGGCAAGACGACGATGCTCAACATCCTCTCCTCGTTCATCCCGGACGACGAGCGGATCGTGACCATCGAGGACGCGGCAGAGCTCCAGCTCCGGCAGGAGCACGTCATCACCCTGGAGTCGCGCCCGTCGAACATCGAGGGCAAGGGCGCCATCCCCATTCGCGAGCTGGTGCGGAATGCCCTCCGCATGCGACCCGACAGGATCATCGTCGGGGAGTGCCGATCCGCCGAGGCGCTCGACATGCTCCAGGCCATGAACACCGGCCACGATGGATCGATGTCCACCGGCCACGCCAACGCACCGCGCGACATGCTCGCCCGTCTCGAGACGATGGTCCTCATGGCCGGCATGGACCTGCCACTGCGGGCCATCCGCGAGCAGATCGCCTCGGCCGTCGACCTGATCGTCCACCAGAACCGCCTGAAGGATGGCTCGCGCAAGATCGTGAACATCACCGAGGTGCAGGGCATGGAGGGCGACGTCATCGTCATGCAGGACATTTTCGTGTTCGAGCAGACGGCCGTCGTGGAGGGCAAGATCCAGGGCCGGTTGCGGCCCACCGGGATCCGCCCCAAGTTCGTCGAGAAGTTCGACGCCTCGGGGATCCACCTGCCGCCGAACGTCTTCGGCTCGCCGTTCTAGAGAGGGGATTCAGCAGTCATGTTGCCGTTCGTCATCGCCGGGCTCGCAGCGGGCGCCGTCCTGCTCATCGCGCTCGGGATTTCGATGAGCGGCGGCGGCAGCGGGGTTGCCTCGCGTCTCGAGCGGTACGCCTCGGCGCGCGGGGAGGGGGCGGATGACGACGATCGGGACAAGGACTCCGCGATTCTCGCGGGCCTGTCGCGCGTCATCGAGGGACAGGACCTCGCCACACGCCTTTCGACCGACCTCGCCCGCGCCGACCTCAAGCTGCGACCGGCCGAGTTCATCGCCCTCTGGATCGCGAGCCCATTCGTCTTCCTGGTGTTCGGCATCCTCGCCGGCTTCTTCTTCGCCGGGCTCCAGAACCCCATCGCCCTGGCGGCGGTCTTCGCCATCGGCGCCTATTTCCCGCGCTACTACCTCGGCTATCGCCAAAAAAAAAGGCTTAGGCAGTTCGCGACCCAGCTCCCCGACACTATCACCCTGCTCGCGAACTCACTGCGCGCCGGCTCTTCGTTCCTCCAGGGGATCGAGCTGGTGACCCGCGAGGCCCGGCCGCCCATATCCGAAGAGTTCGAGCGGGTTGTCCGCGAGATGTCACTGGGCGTCGCGCTGCAGCCAGCGCTCAACAACCTCTCACGCCGCGTGGCGAGCGAGGACCTCGAACTGATGGTCACCGCCATCAATATCCAGAGCCAGGTCGGCGGCAACCTCGCCACCGTCCTCGACTCGATCGCTTTCACCATCCGCGAGCGCGTCCGCATCCAGGGGGAGATCCAGACCCTGACTGCCATGCAGCGCTACAGCGGTTACGTGATCACCCTCCTGCCGGTCGGCCTGGCCGGCATCCTTTTCCTGATCAGCCCGAGCTACATCGGCGGGATGCTCTCACGCCCGCCGGAGCTGTTCGGGCTGCCGATGGGGATCGTCTTCTTCGGCGTCGGCCTGATCAGCATGGGTATCGGATACCTCCTCATCCGCCGCATCGTCGATATCAAGGTGTAGTCGCATGCCAACCGAGATCCTCATCGCCGGCGTCGCCGCCGCCGCGGTCTTGCTCATCACTGTGGGCTTCTCCGCCCGACCGCCCAAGGACGCAGTCCAGCAACGCCTCGAGCAGCTCGTCGTGCAACCCAAGACCCTGGAGGAGTTCGAGCTCCAGCAGCCATTCTTCGAGCGTGCGATCCGCCCGGTCGTCAAGCGCCTGTCGACCCTGGGGCGTCGCGGCGACACCGGCGGGATCATCGCACGCACGGATGCCAAGCTCGAACGGGCGGGGTATCCAGGCGGCCTGCGTGGGGCGGACTGGATGGGCGTCAAGCTCCTCGCCCTCATCGGCTTCGCCCTCCTTGGCTTCCTGCTCGGCCTGGCCCTCGGCGGACCCGCAGGCGGACTCTTCTTCGCGCTGGTCGGAGGGGCGATTGGATTCGTCGGTCCCGAGTTCTGGCTCGGCCGCCAGATCCGTGGGCGCGCGGAAGCGATGGTGCTCCAGCTGCCGGACGCGCTCGACCTGCTGACCATCTCCGTGGAGGCGGGGCTCGGGTTCGACGCCGCGCTCGCCAAGGTCGTGGAGAAGATGGACGGACCGCTCGTCGCGGAATTCCGCCAGGCGCTCGCCGAGATCCGAATGGGACGCACCCGACGCGAGTCGCTGCGCGACGTCGCCAAGCGCGCCGACAGCCAGCCGATCAACAACTTCATCGGCGCGATCGTGCAGGCCGAGCAGCTGGGCGTGCCAATCGCCAAGGTGCTCCAGATCCAGTCGAACCAGCTGCGGATTCTTCGCCGTCAGCGTGCCGAGGAGGCCGCGGCCAAGGCACCGGTCAAGATGCTCTTCCCCATGGTCGGCTGCATCTTCCCCACGATCTTCATCGTGATCCTGGGGCCGGCGGTCATCACGGTCATGAAGGGCAGCGGCATCTGAGATGCTGCCGGCTCTGCGGCCGGCGCTCCTGCTGGTCGACGACGACCCAACCCTGCTCTCCGTCCTCGCGCGCCGGCTGGCGCGCGAGGGTTTCGACGTTCGGACCGCCGCGTCCGGACAGGCTGCGCTCCATGCCCTGGAACGCTCCTGGCCGGCGCTCGTGGTCGTCGACCTGATGATGCCGGGCATGGATGGCTTCGAGCTCTGCCGCCGCATCAAGCGGCTGGCCGACCTGCCGATCATCGTGCTCTCGGCAGTGGATGCCGGTGAAGCCAAGGTGCGAGCCCTCGAGGAGTACGCAGAGGACTACGTCACCAAGCCATTCAACCCCGACGAGCTCGTGGCGCGCGTCCAGCGCGTACTGCGCCGTTCCCCGTCTGGGCGCGGCCAGGTGACCCTGGATGGAGGCGAGCTCGAGATCGACCTCGTCCACCGTAGGGTCTCGACCGCGGCGGGAACCCAGCCGCTCACTCCCACGGAGGTGCGCCTGCTGCAGGTCCTCATCGGCTCGATCGACCGAACGGTTCCCACCGACACCCTACTGGAACGCGTCTGGTCAGACGCCGATGGCGCCGATCCCTCGTACGTGTGGGTGACCGTCCGGCGCCTGCGCCGCAAGATCGAGCTCGATCCCGACAACCCCCGCTACCTCCTCACCGAGCGAGGCATCGGCTATCGGCTGATCTCCTCCACGTTCGCGGGCAGCGAAGCTGGCTTCGCACAGCGCTAGCGCGATGGACCTCGGCCGACCTACGGTCCGCCTGTTCGTGCTGGCGGTGTCGGCCGCGTTGCCGCCACTGGTGCTCGCGGCCGTTGCGCTCGTCGGGCCGTCGTGGCTCTTCCGATTCGGCGCCGGGACGGCGCTGCTCGTTTTCGCCCTGATCACGGCGGCCTGCGCCGCGGTGGTGACCGTCGTCGGTAGCCGTGGCCTCGCGGAAGATGCTTCCGCCATGCTGGATCTGGCCCGTCACGGACGTTCGTCCTCGCTCATTGGGGGAAGCGAGGGGGATGGCTTCATCGGGTCATCAGGCGGCGCCTACGAGCGCCTGGCCGTCATGCTGGAAGAGCGCAATCGCCAGATCGGCGAACTGGCCGAGTCGTTGCGAGCGGCCCCGATCCAGGGTGGCGTTCGCGGAGTGGCGATCGCGACCGTTCGGGGTGCCATCTCCGTGACTCGCGATCCCACCTGGACCCTTGCCGTTCTTCGTTCGCCGCGCGCGGCAGCGTTGGCCGTCGGCATATATGGCTCGGACCAAGGTGCGGCGGCCTTGGGGCAGTCGGATCCCGCGCCACTGACCGGCGTGGCCCAGTGGGCTGCCACGATGGACCCGGACATGCCCGACATCGAATCTGTTCGGTATGCCGTGGGACCATGGGGTGCATTCGTTGTCGCCGAGGTGGCCGCAGGCGACGAGTTGCGTGCCATCCTCACCGCCCCGTGGGAAGGGCGAGAAGCGCCGTCGAGGGCAGAACGCGAGCTGCTCAGCCTCCTTGGCCAGAACGCGGCGATTGCCATCGAGCACGCGCTGCTCATCGAACAGCTGAGATCGCAGAGCGATGAGCTCCATCGCATGGCAAGCGTGCAGAGCGACTTCCTACGTGGCGTGACCCATGATCTTCAGACGCCGCTGACCAGCATCGGGGCAGCCGCGTTCGAGCTCACCCGGGAACCGAATTTGACCGACGCCGCTCGTGCGGATCTGGAGACGATCGCCCACCAGGCCGATCGGCTGCGCAGGATGGTCGCCCAGCTGCTGGTGGCCTCGCGCCTCGAAGTCGGTGCCTTCCAGCCACTCCAGGAGGTGTTTCGAGTGGAGCCGATCGTCCATCGGACCTGGGCGGCGCTGCGAGCCGCGCGCCCGTTCCAATTCGAGCTGCGTGGCGCGCCGCATCTCATGGTCGGCGATCCGGATCGCCTCGAACAGGTCCTGTGGGCGCTGCTCGACAACGCGGTCAAATACAGCCCGGAAGGATCCCCGGTCAGCGTGCGCATCTCGAGCGACGGTGCCGACGCAGAGCTCCATGCAAGGATCGAGATCCGCGACGAGGGGGGCGGCATGGACGACGACACGAGCCGGCATGCCTTCGAGCAGTTCTATCGCGCGGATTCTGCCCGTAGACAGGCGCCGGATGGGAGCGGCGTGGGCCTCTACGCGGCCAAGGGACTGGTGCGCGCCATGGGCGGCGATATCGAGCTCCACACAAGGTTGGGCGAGGGCACGAGCGCCGTGGTCATCATGCCCGCCGAGGCGGCGAGAGAGGAATCCGCACCGGCTCATGCATAACCTGGTCGCCAGCCCAAGAGCAAGCGTGCCCGGCAGCATTGCGACGTGGCCAGCTACGTCCGCGTAACAAACGTCACCCGCGCCACTTCCATGGCAGAGCGGTGCCGGGTCGCGAGCGGGCTCTTTCAGGTGATCTTCGGCCTCCACCTCCTGCCGCGACTGCAGCCCGGTGAGGGTTTGCTGCTGCCCGGCGCCACGACCATCGACACCACTTTCATGGGCTATGCCATCGACCTGGTCTTCATCGATCGAGATCGGCGCGTGACAAAGCTCGTCCCCGACCTGCGTCCGTGGCGCTTCGCATTCTGGAACCCAGGCGCTCGCGACTGCCTTGAGCTGTCACCAGGCTCGATTGAGACCAGCGGGACGCAGACGGGCGATCAGCTGCGTTTCGAAGAGACATCGGCCTAGGGTCAGGGCTGCCCAGACGGCAGGGTCAGGCCAATTCGGCCAAACGAAAGTACCCTTCCCGACCCACCCCATCGGCGGGCACTCTTCAAGGCGTTACGCAAGGTTCCGTCCATAGCCTGAGCGTCAGTGATCCCCGCATTGGATTGAAGAGTGAATCTCACCAAGGTCCACCGCCGACGTCGCGTGTCCCGAGGCCAATCCCTCGTCGAGTTCGCATTGATCCTTCCCATACTCCTTGGGCTCTCTGGCGGAGCCGTCGATTTCTCGCGCCTCTACCAAGCCTGGATCACCGTGGAGTCGGCCACCCGCAACGCCGCCGAGCAGATCGCCACGGGGAATTTCGATTCCACCACGGCACCTGCCGAAGCGCGGCGGATCGTGTGCCTCGAGACGCAGAACGTCCCCGGCTTCGTTCCGGGCATCGGTCCGAACCCGATCCAGAACTGCACGTCGCCGGTCGTGACCACGGCAACCGTGACCTCGAGCACGTCAAGCCCTGGTACGACGAAGAACCCGATTGCAACCGCGCACATCGTGGTGACCCTTCAGTTCAAGACCTTGGTCCCATGGCCCTTGCTCCCCAACGGAGCCATGACTTTGTCCGCAGATCGAACGTTCACGATCATCAGAGGCCGATCGTGAAGCGGCGCGACGCGCGAGGACAGACCCTCGTCGAGATGGCTCTGATCCTCCCGATCTTCGTGCTCGTGCTCGTCTCGATCTTCGACCTGGGCCATGTAGTCTGGTCGAACAACGCGCTTGCGAACGCCGCCCGCGAGGGCGTGCGGTTCGCGATCGTCCACGGCGGATCCGAGACGAACCCGTGCCCTGTTGGCCCGCCGGCGGGTTCGGCAGTCATCCCGGCGCCCAGCACCAGCTGCCCGTATCCCGCGCCATCCAAGCAGGCGATCAAGGACGTCGCGGGCGACTGGGCTCGGAACGCTGGTACGAACATCAACGTCTACGTCTGCTACGGCAGCGTCGCCCTCTCAGATGTCATGTCGTGTGACGCCTCGGGTAGTGCCCCCGACGACTCTCAGGACGTCGATGCGCTCTCGGGGACCGCCAGCGACGCACGGGGTCAGATGGTCACGGTGCTCGTCACTGCAAACGTGGCCCTCGCCGCCCCGTCCTTCTTCGGACTCGGCGCGATCTCGCTCTCATCAAGCTCGACCATGGTGGTGAATCACTGATGATCCCGACCACTTCTCCAGGCAAAGGTAAGGCACGCGAGCAGGGTCAAGTGCTCATCATCTTCGCCGTCGCCTTCGCGATCATCATCATGATGCTCGCGCTCCTCTTCGATGGTGCGCGGGCCGTCGTGCTCCGCCGCCAATACCAGGATGCATCGGATGCGGCAGCCCTCGCCGCAGCCAACGTCCTCCAGTCCCTGAGCCCGAAGGGTTGTAGCGCCACCGCGGGCCCGCCGCCAGGGTCGCCGCAGGCCGCCATCGTCGCCGCTGCGAAGGCAAGCGTGCAGACGAACCTGCCTGGCTACGACCTGAGCAAGGTGACCGTCACCTGCGTGAACGGGATGTATCTGAACAGCGAGGTGCAGGTCAGCCTCCTGAGCAACTCACCGAGCTTCTTTGGAGGCATCTTCGGCGGCGGTAACCTCTCAGTGGCCACGACGACCTCGGCGGTGAACGGCGCGGGCACCGCCGCGAACTTCAACGTGGTATTGCTCAATCCCTCGGGTATCGCAGCGGATAATTACGCAGAATACAGCTGGCCCAACGGACGCCAGGGATGTCCATCGTTCGGGATTAACGGCGGCATCACCGCGATCTTCGACAGCACCGTCTACATCGACTCGGCGTGCGATCAGGCACATGGAGGTGCGTTCGCACCCAATGGCGGGTCAGCAACCCTGACGTTCACGACCCAAACGATGCATATCGTGGGGGAATACAACCCAGGCGCTTTGACGGTGACCCCAGCTCCGCTCATTCATCAAAAGTACAAAGACGACCCGTACGCCGGCCTTACTCCCCCGCCGGTGACAAACACCAGCCCCTGCCCGACCCCTAACGCCACCACCGGATGCATGCAGCTGCGGAGCTCGACCAAGCTGAGCATCAACGGCGGACAGACCGCCGCCCAATGCATCGCCAAGGGCCTGACCGGTGGTAGCAACCAAGGTTGCATCCTCCAGCCGGGCGTCTACGTGGGTGGCATCGAGCTGAAGAGTTCCGCCGTGGTCTACCTCAGGCCGGGCATCTACGTCCTCAAGGATGGTGGGCTCTCGCTCGGAGCGCAGAGCAAGCTATTCAGCATCAACGCGGGCAGCACCGGTGCGACGGAGAGCGACTGGGCGGGAACTAACTGTCTTGCTGCCTCGTGCGGCGTTCTCATCTACAAAACGACCGTCACGAGCACGGACCAGATCAGCATCACCGCCGGCGCGACCTTCATGGTCCGTGCGTTCAATCCTGACGCCGACACCACCGTATTCCAGACCGGGACGACATACGACCGGGAGCAGCTTCGACACCTCCTGATCTGGCAGGATGCCAACCCCGTCCCCACCTCCTCGTACATCCAACCGACCATCCAGCTGCAGGGCGGCGGGAACGTGGTCATGAGCGGCGGGGTCTACGCGCCATCCGCGCCGGTGGACCTGCACGGAACCTCCGGTGGCTCAAGTGGTAATTCGGTCGACCTGAGCTTGCAGTTCATCGTTTGGGACATGAGCCTGTCGGGAAACAGCAACTTCCACTTCCAGTACAACGCCGCAGACTTCCCGACGACCCTCGACTATGGCCTAACGCGGTGATAGCTGAGCACATCGCCGGTCCCGAGATCGATCAGGCTCCTCCTGCGGTCAGGCAGCAGGTCGAGGTTATCGGGGTGCACCTGCGTGTCAGCGGGGACATGCAGCTCCGCGGATTCCACCGGCTGTCCGACTTCGTCAGCCTGCAGACAGGGTCGGTCATGTTGCGGGATGTCACGCTCCTCAATCGGCGGGGCATGCCCACGGCAGATCGCCTAGACGAGCTCTCGATCCGCGTGGCGGACCTGACCCTCATCGCGCAACGCATAGCGCAGCGGCCGGAGCCCGGAAGCGACGAAGTGCATGTTGAGAAGGAGCGACATCGGATCCTTGCGCTGAGCGAAGGCCATATCGTGGAAGGCACGGTCAGTCTCTACCCGGGCGCCGATATCATGCGGTTTCTCGAGGCATCGGATCCACCATTCCTGCCTCTCCTCGATGCGCGGGTCCGATGGCTTGCCGACCGTCGCCTCAAGACCAGGTACGAATTCCTGCTCCTCAATCGAGCACACGTGGTGGCGGTCAGCGGTCTCGACTAGCTCGCGACACTCGATAAGCGCTCGCTAAGGCGTCGATAAGCGCCCGCCTGCGATCCTGCCGCATGGCGCTGATCGACGTGCTGCTCCCGCCGTCATGCGCCGGCTGCGGCCGGTACGGCTCGCTGCTGTGCGATGCGTGCCGGGCATCGTTCCGTTCGGCGAGCCCGGCCGCGGTCACCTTCGTCCAGGCCGATCCATCGGTCGTGATCGGAGATGCGCTGACCCTGGCGATCGCCGCCTTCCGTTATGAGGGTGCCCTGCGGCGCACCCTGCAGCGCCTCAAATACGGCGGCGGCGCGCGTCTGGCCGGTCCGTTGGCGACCGCCGCCGCGCCGGCATTGCGTCGACTCATGGAGATGAGCGGACCTTTGCCGCTTGTCCCGGTGCCGGTACACATGGTGCGGCAGCGTGAGCGTGGCTACAACCAGGCAGCCCTGCTCGCGCGCTCCCTGGGGGTGTCAACGCACCGGCCGGTCGTCGATGTGCTTCGCCGTGCCCGGGCGACGACCAAGCAGCATCGGCTCGATCGTGCTGGCCGGCTGCGGAATCTCCGCGATGCCTTCCTCGTGGTGCCGGGCGCGCGGCCGCCGCCCGAGCTGATCCTCGTCGATGACATCCTCACCACGTCGGCCACGCTGGAGGCGTGTGCTTCGGTCCTGCTCGCCGCTGGCACCTCGACCGTGTACGGCTTCGCCATTGCCCGCGAAGTGTGACTCTGCCCGGCTCGGGACGCCCGTCCAGCGCTTTCGGCCGCCCGCTCCGATCCTGGCTCATACGGCTCGGTGCTACCGTTAGAGGTCCCACCGGGAGCCGCGAAAGGAGCGCACATGAAGACGAGCGTGAAGGCGCGGAACCTGGAGCTCACCGACCGGTTGCGGGCGACCATCGAGCGAAAGCTCCATCGCCTGGAACGGATCTCGCGTCCGGAATCC
>JALYLB010000008.1 GCA_030774475.1 Chloroflexota bacterium
GCGGGAGAGATCTTGAGCTCGCGATGGGCTTCCTCCAGGCCGAGAGGTGTGCTCCCGGGCCTTGTGGCAGAGAATTGGAAGGGCCCACCCGCAACGTTGCAAACCCATAGCGTACGCATGAATTTCAGGCCCGGCAGCCTGCCCAGATTGTTCGTGTGCCATTCGCGGAGCGCTGGGTTCTCCGATCTCTGACCAACGATCGGGTTCTGCACAACCGCATCGCTGAAGTGGTCAATGACGGCTGCGATGGCAAATGCGCCACCCAGCCTTTCGTACAGACTCGACTCAGCCATTGTTCAGCCTCCTCTCCCACCGATCCGGCTCACTAACGCAAGCAGACCACTTACCTTAGAGCCGGCAACGTCGGAGGTCAACGGGCGTCGGGCGTTCCGGCGATCCACCTTGCGGTCCTACCATGAGCCGATGAAGGTGCCACCAGTCCTGCCTGAGCTCGAGGCGATGGCCGCCCTCCGGGAGCCGAATCGCCGCCGGCTATACCAGTACGTGGAGCGCCAGCCGCACGCGGTGAGCCGGGATGAGGCGGCCGAAAAGGTCGGGATCAGCCGCGCGCTGGCGGCCTTCCATCTGGACAAGCTCGTCGGACTGGGGTTGCTCAAGGCCGAATACCGCCGTCTATCCGGGCGCAGCGGCCCGGGCGCAGGTCGTACGTCAAAGCTGTACCGGCGCTCAAGGCAACAGTTCGCCATGAGCCTGCCCCACCGCAACCTCGAACTGCTGGCCCGGCTGCTCGCGGCGTCGTCCGACTCGGGTGCGCGGATTCCGCCTGACGCCGAGCCGGCCCGCGAATACGGGAGATCGCTGGGGCACCGTGCGCGCACGCGCATGCGAGGTGATCCCGAACCGGCCCGATTGCTGGAGTGCGTCGAGGCTGTGCTGGAGAGTCTTGGCTTCGAACCCTATCGAGCCTCCCCGACCGAAGTTCGACTGCGCAACTGTCCGTTCGATCCGCTATCACGGTTGTACACGCCACTCGTCTGTGGCGTGGGGCAAGCGATGATCAGCGGAATCGTGCAAGGGGTTGGAGCCGATCCGTTGCGCGTTGGTCGGGACGAGCGATCCGACCGCTGCTGTGGCATCGTCAGGTTGCCTTCGCAGAAGGACGCTGCTGCGGGCGGTTAGCGATTTCCGGCCGTCGGCGACAGAGGCCGATCAGCACGCCCAGGCTTCAGCATGCGTCTGGCAACTGTTGCCAGTGCCCCGACGAGGTCCGGATCCACGTTGAGTGACTCGATCCGGTTGAAGGTCAAGCCCGAATTCTCCGCTTGTTCGCGGGCCCCAACTTCGACGTCGTAGAGGATCTCGAGGTGGTCGGCCAGGAACTGGACTGGGACGACGAGCACCGACCGCTGGCCTGTAGCCGCGATCTTGGGCATCAGGTCGGCGAAGTCGGGTCTCATCCACTCGCCGGGCTCGTGGCCCGCGCTCTGCCAGCAGAACGTCCATTGCCGATCCGTCAGACCGGCTCGCGCGGCGACGGCGCCGGCGGTCGCCCGCAGCTGCGCGAGGTAGTCCGGCTCCTGCTCGGCCACGCGCCTCGGAAGACTGTGGGCCGTCATGAGGACGGCGACACCATTCCAATCGTCGCCTGACATCTGGGTGAGTGCCTCCGCAACCCGACGCGCGAGAGCGGCGACGAACCGCGGTTCCTCGTGCCAGGCGCCGGCGACGATCACCTCAGGCGCGGCATCGCCCAACGTTCGCCGGGCCTCGTCGATCGTCCGGGCATAGCCGCTCATCAGGAGAGGCGAGTACTGAGGGGAGAGGATGATTGCGACCACCTTCGTGACGCCGGCCTCGCAGAGCGCTCGTAAGGCCGTGACGATCGATGGCTCGGAGAACCGCATACCGGCCTCGACCGGCCACCCGAGCGACTCCGCCAGCGTCGCGGCCTGGCCTCGCGTGATCTCCACGAGCGGCGAACCGCCGATGACCTGGTATCGCCGAGTGAACTCGTCGACGAGCTCCGGGTCCGGCTCTCGCCCGCCACGGACGCGCGCCAAGTACTCGCGG
>JALYLB010000009.1 GCA_030774475.1 Chloroflexota bacterium
GAGCCCGCCGGCCGCGGCCACCGCCGCCACCGCGCGCGGCCGGCCGCCCCATCGGCTCGACACGACGGCGATGACCTCGAGCACGCCGAGGCCCAGCGTCACCGCCAGCGGCGCCGCAAGACCCAGCGAGCGAAGGAAGTGTGGTGCGCCGCCCTCCGTGGCCAGCAGCGGCGGCAGCAGGAAGATCGGGAGGCTCCACAGGATGAGCGCATGCGCGCCGTCGCGCCGGTTTCTCCAGAGGCGCGTGAGGCCGGCCAGGGCGACCAGGAAGGCCGGCCAGCCGAGGAGTGGCAGCCCGTCCACGTCATGACGCTGGTTGGGGTCGCCGCTCACCACAAACATGCCAAGTGTCCGTAGTGAGTGATCAATGAGCCCGCCCGCCGACTCAGCCGCGGAGCTTCCGACGGTGACGCCCAGCGCCCGGCCGAAGTAGTCGACCGGATCGGTGACCGCCACGATCAACATCGGCGCGGCAACGACGAAGAACGCGACGGCGAGCGGGGCGAGGCTGCCGCGCAGTCGCAGGTAGGGCGCCCGGTCCACCTGGCGGAGCCAGAGCAGCCACGCGAGCAACAGGAGCGGGAGCAGCTTGAGTGGCTGGTAGGTGTACAGCGCGGCGACCGCCGTGGCGCCGCCCGCCACGATCGCGCGCCAACGGGTCGGGCGCTCGTTCCACCACAGGATCGCGGCCATGGCGAGTGCGCCGAGGAGTGGCACGAGGCCGTTGCGCATCCCGTCTCGGCTGATAGCGACCAACCACAGCGAGCCCGCCGCCCAGCCGGCCGCGAGCAGGCCAGCCGCCTCCCCGAAGCGGCGCCCCAGGAGCCAGATGGCGGGGATGGCCGCCACCCCCAACGTTGCCGCAGTCGCACGGAGGGTGAGCGTCGACTCCCCGAAGAGGCGGAACGCCCCGGCGACGAGGTAGGCGAAGAGCGCCTCCCGACCTCCTCCGTCGGCGAAGAAGATGGGGTGGTAGCCAGGCTCGGTGAGGAGCCGATGGGCCGACAGCGCCTCTGCCGCCTCGTCGAGGTACAGGCCGCCGGGGTTGGTGCCGAGGTCGATGAAGCGGAGCAGCGCCGCGCCGATGACGACCGCGCCGAGTGCGAGGGCGATGAGCCACTTTCGGCGAGCCACGACCCATCCTGCGGGTGCGCGTAGTGCGCGGGGATTGGCCGCCACCGCCACCTGCCCGCGTTTGTGTCTAGTGCAACTAACAGCCACGCAGCAGCTCCGAGGCGCAGTTCAGAGACCGATTCTTGTGTTGCATGCAAGTGGTGGCCATGCAGGAAGGCCAAAGCAGGGCGCGTGACCACTTGGATGGCCGTTAGTTGCGTTTGACGCAAGAACCGAGCTCGGGCGGCGAGAACCTACCTGGCCCCGGGAACCGGTCCCTCGCGCAAGCCGAAGACATTGCCGTCCGGATCCTTGAACCACGCGGCCCGCGCAGGACCGATCTGGGCGATGAAGTCGGTCGTCTTCGGAGTCTCGTACTCATCGAACGCGACGCCGCGCGAGATCAGATCGCGAACCGTGGCCTCGATATCGGCGACCTCGAAATGCGCGACGGTCTGGCCGACGTTTGGCTGGCCGCGACGGACCGAGATCTGGGTCCTTTCCCCGGCGCCGAAGCGGATGGCGAACGGCGTCTCGTCGAGCAACGGCAAGGCCAGCTGATCCCGGAAGAATCCCTTCGCGCGCTCGAGGTCGCTCACCGCGACCGTCGTCACCATCATCGCGTCGGCGAGCACGTCGTCACCTCGTCTTGAACCGGGCCCACGCTGGATAGGCGGGCCAATCGTGCCAATGTGGGTGGTGGAGATGAGGGGACTCGAACCCCTGACCCCCGCGATGCGAACGCGGTGCTCTCCCAGCTGAGCTACATCCCCACGGAGCGGCCGGAAGTATAGCAGCGGTGCCTGGCTGGAGGCATCGGCGCCCTCTTGTCAGTAGAACGTTTGTTCTATTAGACTGACCGATGTGAACCGCTCCACAGCCGCCGTTCGACCCCTGCCCGAGCTCCTCGAGAGCCTACGTGCCAAGGGGGTTCGACGGGGGGTCGGACCGATGGCGGGGGAGGCTCCAGCGGCCTCCTTCCCATCGAATCGGGGCGCGATCTCGACCGGGTTCACCGCGCTCGACGGCGCCCTGGGCACCGGTGGCTGGCCACGCGGCGCCCTCGCCCTGCTCGATGCGCCGCGCGGCGCCGGAGCCACCTCGCTCGCCATTCGCTCGCTCGCCGCGGCACAGGAAGCGGGTGGGATCGTGGCCTGGATCGACGGGGCCGGCTGCCTCGACGTGGCCGGCCTTGCCCGCATGGGTGTCAGGCTGGAATGGCTGCTCGTGGTCCGACCGGCATCGGTCAGCGAGGGGGTGGAGCTGGCTGGCTGGCTGGCGCGCTCGGGCCTGGTCGACGCCACGGTGCTCGACCTGGGGGAGGGGAGTGAGGGGTCGGAGGGGAGCGGCCTGCCTGCGGGGAGCGGCGCGCTGGTCGCCGCGCTGGATCGGCTCGGCAAGCTGCTCGTTCGCGGCCGATCCGTCGCGCTGCTCCTCACCCCGGAGCGGCTGCGGGCGGTCGCCGGTCGGGTCGCCGCGGTCCGCCTCTCGCTCGAGCGCGAGGCGTGGCTGGCGGTGGGGCGCGACCTGGTGGGGCAGCGGGTGCGGGCCACCGTCGACCGGCACCGATGGGCCCTGGCCGGCGCCGCCGCCACCCTGGACCTGTGG
>JALYLB010000010.1 GCA_030774475.1 Chloroflexota bacterium
CGCTCGGGAATCCCCAATCGCATCGAATCCAGGTCGAGCTCGAACGCTTTCTGAGAGAGGTCTGGCAGACAGGCGGATGGGAGGAGGGCGAGTCGGAGCGCATGCTTGCGACCGTCCTCTTCACTGACATCGTCGATTCGACCATCAAGGCGATCCAGCTCGGCGACCGGCGCTGGCGCGAATTGCTCGAGCGTCATAACGTGCTCGTGCGCCGCGAGCTTCTGCGGTATCGCGGCCGCGAGGTCGACAGCGCGGGCGACGGCTTCTTGGCGACCTTCGACGGTCCCGCGCGGGCGATTCGCTGCGCATCTGCGATCGTCGACGGCGTCCGCGAGTTTGGCCTCACCGTCCGCACGGGGCTTCACACGGGTGAGTGCGAGATCGCCGACGGAAAGGTTGCGGGCATCGCGGTGCATACCGGCGGCGCGCGTTGCCGCCCAGGCGAACGCGAACGAAGTCCTCGTCTCCAGCACCGTCAAAGATCTGGTCGCCGGGTCCGGCATCGCGTTCATCGAGCGCGGCGCCCACGAACTCAAAGGGATCCCCGGCGAATGGCGGCTATTCGCGGTCGCGAGCGGGAGCTAGACAGGCGTCTCGCCGGTGAGGTGGCACAACCGAGGCTCGGCCCTCGACTGCGCGAGTGTGCGGAAATGTCCTATGGTCTCGTCGGGAACTGGCAGGGAAATGTCTCTACAAGAAAAGGAACTCCGTCTCCTGTTCCTGCGTTCAGAAGATAGCCTCGGGGATCGACGCCGCGGCGAGCTGCCTCATCGAGGCTGGGATCACGACAGCGAAGGCATGCGTGAGGCCGGTGACAAGTTCGGGCGGACGCTCCCACTTGAGACTGGCCCGGTCTTGGCCAGCCGGCAAGAACTTTGACATTCCGGCCTTGTGCTTACCGGTGAGACCGAAACGCCACCTTCCGGACTTGTGAAGGCTGGCTTTGACCTCCCCGGCGATGGCTCGCTGAGCGACATAGACGTCCCCTTCCCGGGTGGCCCAGACGCGCCGGGCGCCATCGGGCTCGTCGCCTTCATGGTGGTCCTCGGCGGGCTGGCACGGGCGCGCTTTCGTAGGATGGACGTGATCGTCTAACCCGATCGCAACGGCGCTGTTGCGCTTGTCGCCTGACGGCTAGGGTCACCGCCCCCCGGGGCGCGATGGTTGCGCCCATGGAATCCGTCGCTCGGCCAGCAGCGGGTCGACTCTCGATTCTCGCCCGTGCGTTTCGCAAGAGAGATATCCGGCTCGTATTGACCGCCTTCCTTGCGTTCAATGCCGCCGAGTGGGGCACGTGGATCGCGATTTTGGTTTACGCCTACAGGATCGGTGGGTCGGTTGCCGCAGGCTCGGTAGCAGTCATTCAACTCGTGCCCGCGGCGCTCTTTGCACCCTTCGGCTCCTTGCTGTCGGATCTCTACCCTCGACAGCGGATGATCCTCTACAGCTATCTGGCGGAGTCGATCGCGATGGGCGCAACTGCGGCCGCATTGCTGCTCGGCGCCACGGTACCGCTCATCTACGTTCTTGCCGCCACAACAGCCACCACCATCACTCTGACGCGACCGGTGCAAGCGTCACTCTTGCCCATGCTTGCTTCGAGCCCAGAGGAGCTCATCGCCGCAAATGTGAGTGCGGGCACCATCGAGAGCGTGAGCATCTTTGCTGGCCCCGCGCTGACGGGCCTGCTGTTGGCGGTGTTGAGCGTAGGAGCGGTATTTGCGGTGATGGCAGCGATCGAGTTGGCCGGTGCGCTGGCAGTTTGGCGCCTCGCCTTCCGGGATGTGCAAGCTTCGCATCGTCGAGCAAACGCCGCTGGACTGTGGTCGAGTTTGAACCGAGGTTTCGACGTCGTGCTGAGAGACCCGGATGCTCGCGTCCTGATGTTCGTGATGGCTGCCGAGTCCGTTGAGCATGGTGCCCTCGACGTCCTGCTGGTCGTTTTGGCTTTCGGCGTCCTTCACATGGGGGGATCGGGGGCGGGATTTCTCAACTCGTCATTCGGCGCGGGCGGAGTCCTGGGAGCCGGCTTCAGCGTTGTGCTCATTGGACGTAGCCGGTTGGCCCCCCACCTTCTCGGTGGCGCTCTTGCCTTCGGCCTGGCCCTGGCGGCCGCGGGAGCGACCACGACGGTTGTGATGGCGATGCTTCTTCTAGCCGTCGGCGGAGGGGGAGGGG
>JALYLB010000011.1 GCA_030774475.1 Chloroflexota bacterium
GGGCAAGCTCGAAAAGAAGATCGGCAAGGCCAAGGACAAACTGTAGGCCAGGTCGCCTGCCCGCTCTCCATCACCCGGGATGACGTCCGGCGCGACCATCCCCGGCGTAGTGACCAGAATGGTGGGAGCATCCAGGCTGTCCCTATGGCGGCCTGCTCGTTGTTGAGCCTTGCGCAGGCGATGGTGAAGATCGATCGAGCGCGTTCGTCGCCGTGCAGGGTGGCCCGTCCCTCGGAATAAAGGCCGCACGCGCGTTGCCGCGCCGGCCACGATTCCGATCATCGCTGGCCCGATGAACCTGATCCTCCCGAGGTTGTGAGGATCAGTTAGCAGCTGTCTACTTCCCGCTTTGCCCTGTCGCGCGCAGGAGCGCGTCTAGGCCATCGGGACTCCCCGGCCAATGCTCGCCGACCTTCTCGCGTCCGGCTCGACGAAGCACCGAGCGCAGCACGATGGCCGCGATGATCGCGTCGTCGGCATAGCCGAGCAGCGGGATGAAGTCAGGGATGAGGTCGAATGCGGATAACAGCCATGCGGGGTGTGTTCCGCCTCATCAACAGCGCGACAAGAGCCAGCTGGTCGATGGGCAGGGCCAAGTAGCCCAGCAGCAGCGCGATCCGCACCTTGATGCTGGCGGGCACCGTCGGATCTCGCATCAAGTGGTGAATCAGGCGCACGATGTCCTAGGGGATTTGGCGCGCTGGGGAGCGGGGATTGGCGACAGCGGATAACTGCCGCTTGTAGGGTCGTGAGCCCGCGCCGGCATCTGACCCGTCGCGCTGAGCGATGCCGCCTACCGGCCTCAACCGAGCTCCCTTGCGGGCTGACCTGGGCCAAGGGTGCACCTTGGGCGTTCGGTGTGTTCCGCGCACCCCTTAGGACCCGTACGCGACCTCACCCTTGGTCGGACTCGACATCTTCGAAAGAGCGCGGAGCTGACCGCCAGAGGAAGTCCTCGACCAAAAACCGGTCGTGGTGCGCCTACATGCGCCCGGCGGCGCATCGGGACCCCACTGGGAGGAGGACTTCCCGCCGAAGTGATCGGGACTCTCGCAAGCCCAAGGGGGACCCTGGACCGAGAAGGTCCCTGAACGCGACCAACCGCCCGGCTCGAGGTACGCCCCAAGCAGGGCATTGAACCGCTTCCGGCGGAGGTTGATGGTGTCCCTCAGGCTGCTGTTATGAAGGTCCCGGTGAGGCATCGTCGCGTCCAAGAGGCGACCCACCACCTCTATCTCGATCGAATGACCGATATGACATCCAAATCCATCCGTGACGCGGCGCTCGATTAGCCAAACCGAGTGTGCACCATCGTTGTCGTGGACTTTGGCGGAGGCTCATGGTCACATCCGCAACGCGGCCACGCATCGCCGCTAACGTCGGGCGGACACCAAAAGTCCCCTAGAGGTCCTACCCACGGCGGCCAACCAGGAGGCCCTTCTTGCCCTGCTAGGAGCGGGTCCCACGAGGTTGTGACCATCGGGTGGTTGGCGGACCAGTACTCGGCGGGGACACTCGCGGCGTGCGGGAACTGCCCCCGCCTATCGTGAGGTTTGGATTCGCGTGCTGCGACTCGTGCATTGGCTCGCCTGGCTGGCCCCGTTGTCGGTGGCGATGCTGGCCATACGAATACTCGTTGGCGGCGCCGAGACGACCGGACTGCTCAATGTGGCATTGGCCGCCGTCGCGGGAGCGTGCCTAATGGCCCTGGCGATATCCGCCTACCTGACATCGCGGCTCGGGCGTCTGGCGGCCTATGTTGAGACCACCGCCAGCGTCGCTACCCTGGCTCCCCTCCCAGAGCGCGGCCTGCCGGTCGAGCGGCGCCTGGCACACGCTCTGAATGCGGCCGCCATCGCGCTCACCCAGGCCCAGGCGCAGGCCACCGGCGACCGGCTGACCGGGGTCGCCAACCGAGAGACGCTAATGAGCCTGCTGGTCACCGAGGTCGAGCGCGCCAACCGCCACCGACGACCCCTGAGCGTGGCCTTCATCGACATCGACCGCTTCAAGGCGATCAACGACACCCACGGGCACAACTCGGGCGATGCCGTCCTGCGCCAGCTGGCCGACATCGTCGGGAACAATGTGCGCACGACGGACATCGTCGGTCGCTACGGCGGCGAGGAGTTCATGCTGATCATGCCGGAGACAGGACCGGAGGACGCGGCCGAAGTGGCCGAGAAGCTCCGTGGACTGGTAATGCAGACACCGCTGCGCATCGCCGCTGGCGAGACGTTGCGCGCCACCATCAGCGTCGGCATTGCCGGTGACACCGGAGGCCAGCTGCGCCTTGACCGGCTCGTCGATGATGCCGACTCAGCGATGTACGCGGCCAAGTCGCTGGGCCGCAACCAGACGTATGTCTTCCGCTCGGTCGGCGACGACCAACGAGTGCGGCGGGCACCGATCGCGCCGGAACGTCGGGAGGCAGCTGCCGCCGTCGGGCGCTGGGCCCAGGCGCGGGCCACGCATGCCCTGGCCGAGATGCTGGCGGGCGAGCCCGGCCACCGGGGCAAACCATCGGACATGATCGCCACCCTGGCGGTCGGCATGGCGGGCGAGATGGGCCTTCCCGAAGCAGAGGTCGACCGAATTCGGATCGCGAGCCTGCTCCACGACCTGGGCAAGCTCGCGATTCCGGACGATATCCTCGACAAGCCCGGGGCGCTCAACGAGTTCGAGTGGCAGGCAGTGGTCGAGCACCCGCGCATCGGTCAGCTCGTCCTGGAGCAAGCCACCAGCCTGCGCGAGGCCGTGCCGATCGTGCTGCATCATCATGAGCGCTTCAACGGCAGCGGCTATCCGCATGGCCTGTCGGGACGCGAGATCCCTCTCGGCGCCCGCATCGTGGCCGTGGCCGACGCTTACCACGCCATCGTTCATGAGCGCCCCTATAGCCCGGCTCAAACCCACGAAGCGGCCCTGGCGGAGTTGGAGGCCCACGCGGGCGACCAGTTCGACCCCGACGTGGTGCGTATCTTCTGCAAGCTGTAACGCGACGGCGTGCCCGCCGATGGGCTGGACGAGGTTCGCCGCCTCGCCGCCGACGCCTATCACCCGCTTTCGGGGAAGGGTCCGTCCAGCGACCGATCCGAGCCGCTGCCCTGGAGACGCGAAGGGACGGGATGATGCCGCCGCGCCGCCGCATCACCTTGGCGGCGCTCGCCGCCGGAGTACTGATGCTGAGCTCCACGACAGGAGTCTTCGCGGGCGTGAATCAGCTGAGCAATGGCTCGGCCACCCCGACCACAGGCACCACACAGACCGACTTCGCCTTCAGCGTCCGGTACCAGAGCAGCAAGGGCTGGGCCGCGCAGAGCGTGACCGCCTACATCGCCGGCAGGAGCCTGACACTCCAACGTGTCTCTGGGAGCCCTACCAACGGAACGTACCGCGCCTCGACCGCGCTGCCGGCCGGCACCTGGTCGGTGACCTTTTCCGCGACGTCCGTCAAGGGTCCCAACACTACGCTGCTTGGGCCGACGCTCACAGTGCGTGCGCCCACGCCTGCGCCGACTGCCACGCCCAAACCTACTCCCAGGCCAATTCCCAAGCCGACACCCACGCCTGCTGCGACGCTGGTGCCCAAGGCCACACCTGCGCCGGCTACCACTCCCCCCCGCACGCCGGCACCCACCAGAGTTCCAAGTTCGTCGGCGCGTGGCGGCACGCATTCCAGCACGTCGCCGTCGATGACAGGCGTGCCGGCGGTTGCCGCGACATCCCCGTCGCCGACTGCAGCTCCCGTTGCGGCCGGCGACGGGGCCGGCCGGCCGAGCGCGATGGCGCCGCTTCTACTGGGCATCCTGGCTGCGGGCCTGCTGGCCGGCCTCGGGGTGCTGCTTCTCACCGGCCGCCGACGGCGCGAGCCGGATGACGAGGAGGCAGCAGTCGAGCTCGCTGCCGAGCAGCCGACGGCGGCTCGCCGGCGGCTCGATCCAGCTGGTCGCGGCGAGGACCCGATCCTGGCCGCGATGGGGATCGGCGCGACGCCCAGCGAGGAGGTCATAGGCGATGCGCTGGCGAGCGTCGCCGCGCCGATTACCCGACAGGTGCCGGTCGGCGGGGAGCGGCCGTCGCGCCGACCGGCATGGCATCCCCGCGGAGGTGGGCCGCCGTCCTCCTGAGCAACCCGTGGCCGAATGCAGCGGGTGAATGCCGGCCGTGAGAACGCGCGTCCGCGCCGTCGAGCACTGGAGGGCCGCCTGGGCTTGGCTCGGGGCCAGCCGTCGCGATTCCCCCTGTCGTGATTAGTGGCTAAGCGTGACGCGGCGGAATCCAGCGCTTGAAGAGCGGGACGCAAGCGAGGACCAGCAGCAGCGCGAAGATAGGCCCGAGCCGGAGCCAGTCGATGACCACGAACTCCGCTACAGCGGTGACGGCGGGCATGCCGTCGGCCGCTGGCAGAGTCACCACCTGTTGTCACCCCAATGGGCCGGCGAGCCGCTTATTCAAGTCCGGCGCTGCCCACCAGACATCGCTTCCGTGCTCGAATTGACCGCCTAAGTGCTGGCTGTCAGTTCGGTCTGAGCTCGCACCGCGCCTCCGTGACCGCTGGCTGATCAGTGCAACGTAGGTGTCCGCAGCACCGGGCATAACGCGACGCAGCCCGCGGTCAGCGCTTCTCAGTAGAGCCCGCCGCCGATGCGCGCCGCGGCTGGACGGTGATCCGGTCCTCGCGAACGTCCTCGACGCGACCCCACGCGACCTCGTCATGCCGGCCCAACCCACCAAGCCGATGGACGAGGGTG
>JALYLB010000012.1 GCA_030774475.1 Chloroflexota bacterium
GCGCGGGACCGACGCTGTAAGGAACGCACAAAGCCCGTAGATGCGCACCTGTCACCCGCTGGCGATTCACACCAGGAGGCGCTGCGACGAATCGTCGAAGGCAAGCGACCCGACCGGTCCGCCCGCATCCCAGCTGGCCACCCGTTCGCCGGTCAGGGCGTCGAGGGCGAGCACCGTGCTCCCACTGGCCGCGAATGCGATCGACCGCGGCTCGCCCAGCGACGAGCGGCGAGGGGCCACGGCCAGCGCCGGGCTCGATCGGTCGAGCGGGGTGCTGCCCACCACTTTGTTCGGATCGGCGACCTGCATGCCGGCGGCGATCAGGTACTTGGCCACCATCGGATGGGTCCACTCGTAGACGTCGCGCGTCCAGCCGTGCTCCCAGTCCGCGAGGAACTCCATGGCCGAGCGGGCGTGGTAGACCTCATCGAAGTGCATCGACCGCGGCGTGTCGAGCCGCCACAGGCGGTACCCGAAGGCCAGGAGCAGGAAGGTGAGGACGAGGACGAGGTCCAGTCGATCGAGGCGGCGGGGCGGGTCGCGGAAGAGCGAGTGCGAGCGGTCGACCCGCAGCCAGCCGGGCAGGCGCAGGCCGGCGACCACGGCGGTGCCTTCGGGAGAAGCACCACCATCGGTCAGTGGGAATGGCACCCGTCCGGCAGCACCCCCCTGCTCGTCGTCCCAGTCTGTAACGCCCCATGAGGTCCGGCGTCGAGCGACGCGCTCGCGGGCAAGCGCGAGGGTGACGACCAGCAGCCAACCCAGGACCACCACGCTCCCGGCCGCAACCAGGTAGATCCCCCACTCTGAAAGGAGCGTGGCCCGCAGGAGCGGGTCGCGAACCATGGCCGTCCCGCCCGCCCCAGGGTTCATCACGCGGCCCTGGGTGAAGCTCCAGTCGGCGGTGTAGATGCCGTAGACATTGGCGAAGAACCCGACCGCCAGAAGGACGTAGATGACCGCCCACCGCGCGCCGCGGACCACGAGCGGCGCGCCCAGGACGAGTGCCGGGAACAGGTACCGCTCGTGGACGCGGGTGGGGAGGACGAAGAAGGCGACGGCCACCAGCAGGGTCGCCGCCAGGATGCCGGCCGCATCGTCCCGCCGCCAGAGCGCGTAGGCCGCCACGGCGGCCACCACGAGGAAGAGACCCACGCCAATGAGCTGCCAGGAGACCCCAAATGAGCCGATGAGGAATGCGATGTGCTGGTCATCGCCCCAGTACAGGGTCGGCGTCAGGCCGCCGGATTCACGCGCGGCCGCCAGGCCGCTCCATGGGTTCATCCACATGTTGAAGGCGTTGATCGCCAGGCCCTGGTAGGTGTTGGCCGCTTGCAGGAACTTGCCCCAGAGGCTCGGCGCCGACGGGCTCGGCGCCCAGACGCTCAGGCCAAATGGCAGGATCAACAGCACGAGGGTGCCCAGGCCCGCCGCCAGCGAGGTGAGCACCCGCAACAGGTCCGGCTGCCGATCCTGGTCGGGGTCCGACGAGCGGCCGAACAGGTGGCGCTTGAGGCCGACCAGCACGACGATCGGGATCATGAAGCCGAACTGGAATTTCAAGAGCATGGCGAGCAACGCGGTGACCGCCGCTGCCTCTGTCCATCCGCGGGCCAACAGGTAGACGGCGGCAAGGACGGCCAACATCCCGACCGAGTCGACCTGCCCCCACACCGCAGAGTCGAAGATGACGCCTGGATTGAACAGGTAGACGGTGGCCGCCACGATGCCGATCCGCTCGCCGGCCACGTCGCCCACCCACCTACCGAGGAAGCGGCGGGAGATGAGGAAGAGCAGGGCGGCGATGCCGGCATCGGCGAAGATCGCCGGGATCTTCACCAGCGCGCCGGTCGGATCGACTCCGACCATGGGCTGGAGCATGTGCCCGATGGTGCCGAGTCCCCAGAGCACGTACAGGTAGCCCGGCGGATAGTCGCTGAACAGGCCTGGCACATAGAATGCGCCGGGCCCCACCTGGGCCAGCCGTATGGCCCAGCTCGTGAAGTCACCGACGTCGGTGGCGAAGCCGCTCTTCGGCAGCCAGATGCCGGCAATGAACGCCCGCAGGAGCAGCCCAGCGACGATGATCGCCAGCAAGAGGATCCCCGCCTCGACAGGCAGGCTGCGCTCGGATGGCCTCGCGCCCCGGCCCGGTGCGGGGTCGTGGGTCATCGGCGGCGCCCCGGTCACCGGGGCCGTTCGGTCACGCTCACCAAAGTGGCGGTGAGTATACATCGGTCCCCTGACGGCCCCGCGGCGGCCCCGGTTGCCGACGGGCTCCTGTCGTGGGCCGCCGCGGCGGTCACCGTGGCGGCGTTCGGGCTCTACCTGCGGACCATGCTGCCCGGCTCTGGGCTGTGGGACATCGGGGAGGCGCAGACGGTGCCCCACACCCTGTCGATCTTCCATCCGACCGGCTTCCCGACCTACGCCATGCTCGGCTGGCTCTGGAGCCAGCTCCCGGTTGGCGACGTCGCCTGGCGCATGAACCTGCTCTCCGCGGTCTGCCTGTCGCTCGCTTCGGGGCTGGTGGTGCTCATCGCCGGCCATCTCATCGACGAGCGGCACGCGGGCCTGCACGCGGGCGCGGCGGCGATCGCCGGTGCCGCCTTCGCCTTCTCGCTCCAGGCTTGGGCGGTGGCCGGCCACGCCGACGTCCATGCCTTGAACACGCTGTTCGAGGCGCTCGTGATCTGGCTCCTCCTGTGCTGGGGAGCCGCGGAACGGAGCGGCTCGGCCCACGCCGTTCGCTGGCTGCTGGCCGCCGCGCTGACGTTCGGGATCGGCCTCGGGAACCACCCGCTGCTCGGGCTGACCGCCTTCGGGATCGCGGCCTGGCTCATCCTGGTCGACCCACGCATCTGGCGCCGATGGCGGCTCCTGCTCGCGTGCGCCGGATTGGTCGTCATCGGTCTGGCGACCTACCTCTACATCCCGATCCGCGCCATCGTCCCGCCGGAACCGCCACTCTTCTACGCGCGGCCGACGACCCTGGAACGGGTGCGCTACGTCGTCTTTGCCGAGCAGTTCCGGAACCTCTTCCAGTTCGACGACGTGCTGGGCACCCTTCCCGCCAGATGGCCGTTTGCCGCCGACATCCTTCAGCACCAGTTCCTGGGTCCAGGCTGGGTGCTGGCCGCCATGGGTGCCGCTACGCTCGCCGTACGGCGACTCGGCGCACTCGTGTTCCTCGGCTTGATCGCCGTTGCCGACGTCGTGTACGCCATGAACTTCAGTGACGGCGACATCGGCCGCTACTACCTGCCGACGATCCTCGTGGGCGCCGTTCTGATCGGCGTGGCCGTGGCGATGGTCGCGGCCGCCTGCGCCCGAGCCGTCGCAGAGATCAGTCGGCGATTCACCGGATTCGCCGGTCGGCGCCGCCTGGCGTCCGTGGCCGGTGGCCTGGTGCTGGGCATCGGCCTGCTGCTCCCGGTGACGACGGTCGCGGTCAACTACGACGCGAGCGACCAGAGCGGCCGGCACGATGCCGACCTATGGGTGAGCAGGGTGTATGCCGCCCTTCCCCGCGACGCGGTGATCATCAGCTGGTGGAGCTACTCCACGCCGCTGTGGTATCACCGCTGGATCCTCGGGGAGCGCCCGGACCTGACCATCATCGATGAGCGGAACATCCTCGACGACGGCTACGGTACGATCGAGGGCGCGATCGGGCGCTACCTGGGGCACCGGCCGGTCTTCGTGGTCCCCGCCGAGTGGAATCGCGCGCTGCTCCTGATCCGCTACAAGACCGAATGGATCCCGACCGTCCCCGGCTACAGCGCGATCCTGCGCATCGAGGAACCGTTCTTCTCGTGACCGATGCCGCACCGTCCACACGGCCGAGCCTGACGTTCTTCTTCCCCGCCTACAACGAGGAGGAGAACGTCGAGCAGACCGTGCAGCTCGCCCTGGACCAGGTCGGACCGATGGTGGGCTCGATCGAGGTGCTGATCATCGACGACGGCTCGACCGACCGGACCCCGCTGCTCGCCGACCAGCTCGCCGCCGCCGACTCGCGGATCCGCGTCCATCACCAGCCGAACCGCGGCTACGGGGGCGCGCTCAAGGCTGGGTTCGCCAACGCGTCAGGCGAGCTCATCGCCTTCTCGGATGGGGACCTGCAGTTCGACCTCCTGGAGCTGCGCCTGCTCCTCGATCGGCTCGACGACCCGGCGCGCAAGCACGTCGATGGGGTGATCGGCTGGCGCATCAAGCGCCGGGATCCGTTCCAGCGAATCTTCATCGCCAAGACCTACAACGCCATCGTGTCGCTCGCCTTTGGCCTGCGCGTGCGCGACATCGACTGCGCCATGAAGGTCTTCCGCCGCGAGGTGTTCGACGACCTTCGACTCGGGTCGGATGGGCCGTTCCTGTCCGCCGAGCTGCTCATCAAGCTGCGAGCGCGGCATGTGCCGATGGCGCAGGTCGGCGTCCATCACTTTCCGCGCGCCGCCGGCACGAACACCGGGGCCAGCCTCGGCAAGATCCTGCGCACGTTCCGCGATCTCGGCCGGCTGCGCTGGAACCTCTGGTTCGACCGCGAGGCGACCCTGGAGGCACGCCCCGGTGCCCACCAGTGATCGCACCCGCCATGCCGCCGGTCCCGCTCAGCCCAGGGGCTTGATCACCATGTCAGCGATGAGGAGCACGACGACGCCGAAGTCGAGCCAGAGCATCGCGCGCGCTCGCGGATCGTCCATGACCACCGCCAGCTCCGGCGAAGGAGCATCGTCCGGGCTGGTCGTCGCCGCCATCCCCAGTCGCCGGGACCAGGCACCCGCGCTGAAGCGCGGCAGCACGGCGGCGATCACGGTCAGGACGTAGCCGATCAGCAGCCAGGGTCGCAGCGGGTCGAAGCTATTGGTGAAGACGGCGATCAGACCCAGCAGCACGCCCACCCCGAACACCGCCGGGATCCAGCGAACCAGCGGGAATTGAGCCCGCAGCAGGCCGCGAATGCCCGGCACGTCGCGTCGCCGGACGGCCGCGATCAGCAGGATGAGCGGGCCCTGCGCCACGGCGATCGCCAAGAACATCACCGCGATGTGCAGGAAGATGAAGACCGACACGAGCAGGGCGCTCCTCTTGTCACGGTTGACGGCACGGAAGTATGCCGGGCGGTGTCAACGCCGCGAGACCGGGACCGCCGTGGGCTAGCTGCCCTGCTCCTCCGATGGCGGGCCCTTCTCTCCTCCCAGGTCGACGTCGAGTGAGTTGACGAATTCGCGGAAGACTGCGAGGTTCTCGTCCGTCTCCTCCCCTTCCTCCGCGACGTCCGGCTCGACCCCGGCCTCGTCGAGGACGCGCTCGTCGACGTAGATCGTCGATCCGGTGCGGACCGCGACCGCGATGGCGTCGGAGGTCCGCGAGTCGATCTCCGTCTCGCTGCCGTCCGATGTCTCCAGGTAGAGACGGGCGTGGAAGGTCCCGTCGGTCACGTGGGTGACCACCACCCGGCTGACCGACGCCGAGAGGGCGCCCAGGATGCTGACCAGCAGGTCGTGGGTCAGCGGCCGCTCAGCAGAGAGTCCCTGGAGCCGCATCGCGATGGCATTGGCCTCGGACGGACCGATCCAGATCGGCAGGTATCGGTCCCGCTCGGACTCCTTCAGGATCACGACGTGCTGGCTCGACAGCATGTGAACCCGCACGCTCTCGACCACCATCTCGATCAGCCGAACCTTCCCGAATGGCTGCTCGCCCATGCCTCGATTCTATGCGCTACTCGAGGACCACGCGGAGGACGCGCCCGGCGGAGAGCAGGTAGGCGACAGGCGGCCCGTCGGCTGCCGAAAAGACCTGGAAACCGGCCAGTGCGTCGAGGATCGAGGAGAACGGGCCGCTCCGCGGCGCCATCCACTGCTTGACGAAGGCACCGTCGGCGCGCTGGAAGGCAATGATCCGCGCGTTCGGCCGGTCGTACACGTAGAAGAGCTCGCGCTCGCCGACCGTCGCCTCGCGAAGAAGCCGATAGCCGAGCGTCGGGCGGACCTCGCGATCGGGCGGTGGATCGAACGAGAAGTCGCTCTGCGGCAGCGGGCGGCCGAAGTTCACCCGGGTCACCGTGTTGGCATGCAGGAGCCACAGGTTGGCATCGGCGGCGAGGTCGGTGGCCGTCGTGACCGCCAGGTCGGGCTTCGCGGTGAGGAAGCTCTCCGGCTTGGTCGGGTAGGTGACCGGGATAACCGCCGGCGGGGTCCATTTCTTGACGGTGCCATCGGCGCCATCGGCCAGGTAGAGGTTGAAGATCTCGAGCGGTGGACGGTTCTGCAGGGCCACCAGCAAGGTCGTCTTGGCGCTCACCTTGTCGATCCCGACCAGCGCCATCGGGTGCGGGACGCGTTGCCCCAGGTCCATGCGCCAGGCCTGGCGCTGGCGGTCGACGACCACCACGTCCGTCGCCGCGGTGGCGATCAGCCACGGCTCGCCCGCAGTGCGGCCGGAGACCTGTTGGCCCGCCCGGTAGACCACCGTAGCCGTCTTCCTGAGCGGATCGACCCGGATCACCCGACCGCGGCCCGTCTCGGCCACCCAGAGCGATCCGTCCGACGCGGCCACCATCCGTAACGGCTTGACGTCTGCGAAGCTCCGGGCCAGGTCGGCAACCATCGCCACATCGGTGATGCGGGTGACGTCGTACAGGCTGTCGAGTCCGCGGTCAACGCTGACGTGCAGCCTGTCGAGCTGTTCCGGTGCGATCCCCGCGGCGGCAGCACGTTCGAGCGCCTTGTAGGCATCATTCAGGTAGCCCTTGGCCCGCTCGGGGGCACGGGCGATCAGGTCCTGTCCGTCGACCCGCGTCGACACCCGATCGACGAGCTCCTTCGCCTGGGTGATCGCCTCGCGGGCCACCGCCGCCCGCGGGATTGCTTCAGTCGGGCGCGCGGCGGGCAAGCTGGCCACCGTCGACCCGAGCGCCAGCAGCGCTGCGACGGCGCCCATTCCCAGCAGGCCGAGCCTGCGGCGACGGCCCTCCTCGCGGATCTCGGTGCGGGCCACGGTACGGAGCTTCGGATGCCGGCGCGGGACGAAGGCCAGGATCCAGCTCATCAGCCGCAGGCCACCGCGGCCGAGCGCAGCCTGGAAGGCATCGATCGCATCTCCGCATCGGTGCAGAAACCGACCGATAGCATCGGCGAGGGGGACCGGGCTCTGGTCGGGCAGCCCGGCGAGCGGCTCCGCAGGGTGGACCGGCTCCAACTGATGAACCGTGGCCGTCACCGGCACCCCCAGGACCTCGATGGAGAGGAGGCCGTCCGACCCGGTCCCGCCCCGGATCTGGAACAGGTGCTGCAGGTGCTCAACCGCCTGCGAGGGCCGCAGCAGGATAAGGGCGCGCTTCAGCTCGTCGACCCCCACGACCTGCGCCAGGTTGCGGCTGACCAGCGCGATGCGGTCGTCGGGGACGACCTCGCCCTGCCAGTTGTATGGCTCGATCTCGAGCGCCTCGCCGAGGCTGGCGGCGACGCGCCGCTGCCGGATGCGCGGATCCTCCTCGGAGGCAGCGGGCGGCGGGGGAAGCTCGAACATGCGGCCGCCGCGGACGATGACCGCTGAGGCAGGCCCCAGCTTGGCGACGTGGGCCTCGCGACCGCGGATGGCCACCGCGATCACCGACACGCCCGCGCGCCGAGGGATGCCCAGCTTGCCGCGCTGGTGGTAGAGGCGCCGGTTGGCGTTCGCCAGCGCCTTGCCCAGCGCCCCCAGGGCTCCCGCCGAGAGGTCGTAGTAGTAGTCGGTCTCGATCGCCTCGAGCGCCTGGACCGCCGCCCGGCCGAGAGCGGCGTCTCCATCGGTCACCTGCGCCAGCAGGAAGAGGCTGCCCTTGGTGCGCACCTCGGCACCGGTCGTCGGCTCGCGGAAGCGCATCACGTCGCGCGTGTCGGCGGGACGCTCCTCCGGCACCGGGAGTCCGATACGGGTTGCGAGTCGGTTGGTCATGCCGGCAGCTCTATGGGTCGGGACTGGCGCGGATTCGCGCCGCAACGAGTTCGAGTCTGGCTGCGCTCGATTATAGGGACGTAAGACGGCCAGACCGACCCACGACGATCGTCAGGGACCCGATGCGAAGGTTGGCCCCCGGCCGCCCTTCCATTCGGCGATTCAGCGCCCAAGCGAGGGCGTCGGCGCGCAGCCGCAGCTCGCCGGCGAGGATCGCCTCGCTGGCCTCGACCCGCGCCGCTCCGTTCGTCACGCTCACCAGGCGGCTGACCATGGGGCCGCGCGACAGGCCCGCCTCGACGACCACCTCCTGCCAGGCGAGGCGCGCTTGGGCGAGGGCGATCTGCTCGGCCGCGCCCGGACCGATGCAGGTCAGCAGCGCACGCTGCACCGCGGCCGATGCCTCCTCGGTTGAGCCCGACCCGCGCTGCGGAGGCTGGCTCGGTGGATCCCCGTCGTTGCGGCGCCTGCTCATGCGACCCGGGGCGCGAGGCTGAGCGTCCCGTCGTTGACCTGCCAGATCGGGACGCTGCGCCGGCGGCGCGCCGGGAGGGCAGCGAGATCGGCCATCGTCACGAGCACCTGTCCGCGGGCGAGCAACAGCTCGAAGGCTCGCTCCGAGCGTTCCGCGTCGAGCTCGCTGAAGACGTCGTCGAGCAGCACCAGCGGGCGAAGCCCGTCCTGACCGAGCAGATCGGTCTCGGCCAGCTTCAAGGCCAGGATGATGGTCCGCTGCTGACCGCGTGACGCGTGCGTCGCCACCTCCCGTCCGTCGAGCTCGACCGCGAGATCGTCGCGCTGCGGGCCCACCAGCGAGACGCCGTTCCAGAGCTCCTTCTGGCGGACGTCCGCGAGCCGATGGCGAAAGGCCTCGGCCAGCTCCAGCGTAAGGCGTTCTGGCGCCTCTCTCGCCGATGCCGGCCCGTCCTCGCGCCCGGACCAGGCCTGCTTGAGCGTGTCTGCGTAGCCCAGGCGCACCCGCTCGCCGCGCTCTGACGCCGGCGCGACCGCGTCGTGCAGCGGTCCGATCCGCTCTGCCAGCTCGCCGACAAGCGCCAGCCGCGCGGTCATGACCCGAGCCCCGACCTGCGCGAGCTGCTCGTCCCAGAATCCGAGGCCCTCGGGCGTGGCCTCCTCGTGCCTAATCGCGCGGAGCAGGGCGTTCCGCTGGGCCAGGATGCGGCCGAGCTCGGCGAGGTCCCGCGCAGTCCGGCGCGTTCGCTGGGTGAGGATGCCGTCGAGGAAGCGACGCCGCTCCGACGGTGAGCCCACGAGCAGGAGCATCTCCTCCGGCCTGAAGAGCACCGTTCGGGCCGTCTCGCCAAGGCTCCCCACCCGACGCGGCAAGCCGTTGACGGTGACCCGCTTGCGGATCTCGCGCGGCGCATCGCGGCCCGGGATGAGCGCCTCGATGCGCACCTCCGTGCCGCTTTCGTCGACGAGCTCGAGCCGGACCCGTGCAAAAGGGGCCCCGTGGCGCACAAGCTCGATGTCGGAGGCGGCGCGCGCTGAGCGGCCGGTGATCGCCGCGTGGATCGCCTCGAGCAGGTTGGTCTTGCCCGCCCCGTTGGGCCCGGCGACGATCGTCAGTCCGGGATCGGGGTGAAGCTCCGCGGTGGCGTAGCTGCGGAATTGCTCCAGGACCAGGCGTGCCAGCCGCATGAGGGTCAGGTGGCGCGCCGACGCGCAGTCGGGCGCCGACGCGCAGTCGGGCGCCGACGCATCGGTCTAGCTTGCCGTGCGGACCGGCATGATGACGTGTACGTAGTCGTCCTTGCCGACCCCGCGGATGACACCCGGGTCGAGCGGACCGGTCAGCTCCAGTGCCGCCTCGTCGGCGCCGAGATTGGCGAGCACGTCGATCAGGTATCGTGCGTTGAAGGCGATGGTCGTTGGGCCGCCCTCTACGGCCGCCTCCAGCGAGTCTGCGTTGTCGCCCACGTCCGCGGCGTGGGCGGTGATCGCAATGCCCGCGCCATCGGACCCGTCTCCGCCGACCTCGACCTTCACGATGTTGGCCGAATCCCGGGCGAAGATGCTCGCCCGGCGCGTGCCGGCCAGGAACGCCTCCCGGTCGACGACGGCCCGTGCGCTCCAGGCGTCCGCCTTGGGCACCACCGGCTCGTAGTTCGGGAACTGCCCCTCGATCAACCGGCTCACCAAGTCCGTACCTTCCACGTGAAAGAGGACCTGGCTCCGGTTCGGGGTCACCGTGATCTCGACCGGGTCGTCGCTATCGGGGAGGATGCGCACCAGCTCGGCGTAGGAGCGCGCCGGGACCACGATCGACAGGTCGGTGCCCACCGGACGTGCCAGAGCAAGGCTGCGGACCGCGATCCGGTAGTTGTCGGCGGCGGCGAGCGTCATCGCGTCGCCAGAGAAGCGCGTCAGGACGCCGGTCAGGATCGGCCGGCTCTCGTCAGCGGCCGCGGCGAAGACGACCTCACCCAGGGCGTCGCGCAGGGCCCTCGACGACGCCGCGGTGGTCGGTGCCTCACCGATGGCGGCCACGACGGGGAATTCATCGGCCTCGATCCCCTTGATCGAGGCCCGGTTTCCACCGCAAGTCAGCTTCAGGGTGCGGTCCTTGGCCGACAGCTGGAGGTCGATGCGTTGGTTCGGGAGCGAGGCCACCAGGTCGGTGATCAGCTTGGCAGGGACTGTGATCTCACCCTCCGCCTCGATCTTGCCCGGGACCCAGGAGCTGATGCCGATCTCGAGGTTCGTTGCCGTGAGCTTGAGGCCGGCGTCCTGGGTGCGCAGCAGGACGTTGGCCAGCACCGGGAGGGTCGCCCGGCTGCTGACCGCTCGGGAGACCGTCTGGAGGCCGCGCGCCAGGTTCTCCTGCATGACCGAGACGTTCATTGCTGACCTTCACCCTCATGGGCCCACAGGTCCGTGGGCGGGACAGATCTACGAATCAGAGGAATTGAGAGAAGGATACCCGTCGTGGTCCCTAGTAGGGGTGTGGACACTGTTGACGAGCGCACCATTCAGGCACGATCGGAGCCAATGCAGCTGTCGACGGGCTGACGATGGAATGTGGGCTGAACGCTCGCGACGGGGGACGAACGGGGGATGGTCGCCGGCCCCGTGGTCGCGTGCGGGGTCGACTTGTCCACACATCGGCGGCGATATCCACCGGAACGGGCAGGTTTTCCACGAAACCCTTCACGGTTGCCGTCCGCTTTGGGTGACGCTCAAGGGTCACTCGGAGTAGATCATCTCCCGGACCGCGTTGATCTCCCGCCGCATCTCGTCGTTCTCACTGAGCTCGCGAGCGATCTTGTCGCAGGCGTGGAGCACGGTCGAGTGGTCTCGTCCACCGAGCTCGGCGCCGATCCGAAGCAGACTGATATCGGTCTCCTCCCGGATCAGGAACATCGCGATCTGGCGAGGGACGACGATGGCGCGATCGCGCTTGCTGCTGCGCAGCTGGTCGAGGTTGACACCGTAGTAGTCGGCCACGGCGCGGACGATTCGCTGCGGCGTGATCGAGCGTTTCTTGGGGTTGTACATGACATTAGAGAGGACCGCGGAGGCGAGCTCGATGTTGATCGGCATCCCCGACATCGACGCGTAGGCGATGACCCGGTTCAGGGCCCCTTCCAGCTCGCGGACGTTGCTCACCACCTTGCGGGCGATGAACTCGATGACGTCGCCTGGGATGAGGCCGATCTGGTCCTCCGCCTTGGAGCGCAGGATGGCGATCCGCGTCTCGAGGTCCGGCGGGGTCAGATCCGCGATGAGCCCCCACTCGAACCGCGAGCGGAGGCGCTCCTCCAGGGTGGTAATCGCCTTCGGCGGCCGGTCCGAGGAGAGGACGATCTGCTTGCCCGCTTCGTGAATGGCGTTGAAAGTATGGAAGAACTCTTCCTGGGTCCGCTCCCGCTCGGCGATGAACTGGATGTCGTCGATGAGCAGTACATCGATGCGCCGATATCGGTTGCGGAAGTCCTCCATCTTCTGTTCGCGGATGGAGTTGATGAAGTCGTTGGTGAACTTCTCGCTGGTGGCGTACAGGATCCGCTTGCGCGGGAACTTGGTCGCCACCGAGTTGCCGATGGCGTGCATCAGGTGGGTCTTGCCCAGCCCCACCCCGCCGTACAGGAAGAGCGGGTTGTAGGCGTGCCCCGGGCGCTCGGCGACGGAGAGGGCGGCCGCGTGCGCCAGGCGGTTGGCCGACCCGACGATGAAGTTGCTGAACGTGTAGCGGCTGTTGAGATTGACGGTGTTGCCGCCGGCGGAGACCGGGGGCAGAGGTAGGGAGTCCTCGCTCACCTGGATGGGGATCGGGCCCGGGGCGTCCGCAACCACGAACTCGATCTGCACTGAGCCACCCACGACGCGGGTCAGGGTCTGGCTGATGAGCGGCCGATATCGGTTGTCGAGCCAGTCACGCGCGAAGCCGTTGGGGACTGCGACGCGAAAGCGGTTCTCGTCGATCTCGACGAGGGCGGTGTCCTTGAGCCAGGTCTCGAAGTTTGCGGGGGAGAGGCTGACCTGCAGCTCGCCAAGGACGGCGCGCCACACCTGCTTGGCATCCATCAATCGACAATCTCCGAGTCCGTTGGGCCGCGGTCCGAGGGGTCAAAAAGCGTACTCCTCAGGGCGCGTGCGGGAGCCGTCGACTGGCATCCGGCCCTAGGGGTCGCGGTAGTGTAGCTCCGTCGTCCGGTGCGGACAACGGCCATTTGTCAGGGCGTCTTCGGGGGTCGGGCTGAGCCCCTGGAGAGACCTCGACACTGCCGGTGACTCGCGAGGTTTGACGCCCTCTCTGACGCACGGCTAGAATCCGCCAGAAGCGAAACCGGGCCACGAGTCCATCGCGTGAGGCTGGCATTCCGCCAGCCGTTCGTGTGTTTTCGGCCCGGATCGCACGGAACCGCTGAAGGCACTGGGGACGAGCACGAACTCATGGGAAAGCCGACGTACCAGCCCAAGAAGCGCGCCAGGAAGCGAGAACACGGCTTCATGGCCCGCATGGCTTCCAGGGGTGGACGTCGCGTGCTCGCCCGCCGTCGAGCAAAGGGGCGCAGCAAGCTTTCCGCCTGACCCGCTGAGGGATCGCGTGCCGCCCTTCCCGTCGCTCAGGCGCAAGGCGGACTTCGATGCCTTGGCGCGCGGCGGAACCGTACGGTCCACCCCCCTCCTGGTCCTGCGAACGATGCGGACAAATGGGGCGACCACCCGGGTCGGCTTCAGCACCTCCAAGTCGCTCGGCGGAGCCGTTCAGCGGAATCGGGTGCGTCGGCGGTTGCGCGCGCTGGTTCGCGATCGCTACGGCGAGCTGGGGACAGGCTGGGACCTGCTGGTAATTGCGCGGCCGGCGGCCGCGCAGGCCAGCTTTGCAGATCTGCGCGAGGCGTTCGCGGCGCTCCTCGGGCGATCGGAGATTGGACGATGAGAATCATCGGGCTCGGGGCGATCAGGGCGTATCAGCGCCTGACCGGCTGGATGCCACCCAGCTGCCGCTACACGCCAAGCTGCTCGGTCTATGCCTACCAGGCGATCGAGCGCTACGGTCTGCTCCGCGGTTCGTGGATGGGTGCCCTTCGCATCGCCCGCTGCCACCCGCTCCACCCGGGCGGCTACGACCCCGTGCGCTAGGACCATAGCCTTGCCACTCCTCGCCGCCGGCTTCTTCGGGATCGAGCACTTCTCGCCACCCTGGGACGTCTTCTTCCTTCCCCTCTTCAACCTTCTCGTCCTTTGCTACCACCTGATCTTCAACGACTTCGCGCTCGCGATCATCGTCTTCACGGTGGTCATCCGGACGATCCTGGCGCCGCTCTTCGTCCAGCAGATCCGGTCGCAGCGCGAGATGCAGCGCATGCAACCCCTGGTCAGGGAGGTGCAGCGCAAGCACAAGGGCAACTCACAGAAGATCGCGCAGGAGACCCAGGCCCTCTATCGCGAGCACGGCGTCAACCAGTTTGGGGGCTGCCTGCCGCTGGTCCTTCAGATGCCGATCCTGTTCGCCCTCTACCAGGCGCTGATTCGGGCTTCGAACATCGTGACATTGGCGGCGGACCAAGTGAAGTCGCCGGACTTCGCGGCCCTCAGGGCGGTGCTGCCGGGCATCACGCCCATCACCGGCTCGGCGACCGAGTTCACGGCGCCGATCAGCGGTCCCTGCAACCTGCAGCAATTCAACTCGGGCCCGTTCACCCATTTCCTGCCGCTCAACTGCCAGCTCCTTGACCCGGTGCATCTCACGCACGCCATCAGCACCAAGGTGCCTTGGCTCTTCAACCTGGACCTGGCGCTGCCGGACAAGACCTTCGCCCTGGTGATCGGCGGGTTCGGGCTGTCGGCGCTGGCGGTCATTGCCGCGGTGCTGCAGTTCGTGCAGGTCAAGATGACCTCGCCGGTGCCGAACCCGGATGACCCCACGTCGGGTGCGACCAGCACGATGACGTACATCTTCCCGCTGCTCACGATCTTCTGGGGCGGGCTCTTCGCCAGCGGCCTGATCCTGTACTGGATCGTGTACACCGGCTACCTGGTTGCCCACCAGTTCCTGATCATGGGCTGGGGCAACCTCTTCCCGATCTTCGGCTGGAGACCGAGCTTCGCGCCGGCTTCGGCCACGCCCAGCGTGCGCCTGCCCACCCGAGAGCTGTCAACTGACCGGGCTCAATCGGGCGATGGCGCTAAACCACCACCGTCAGCCGCCCGAGGGCAACGACCCGCGGTGGGACAGCGCGCAGCTCCGGCGCGTGCCGCGGCTCGACGTCCCGGCACCCAGAGGAAACGAGGCCGAAAGCGATGACATTCCGCGAATTCACCGGCAAGAACGTCGAAGAGGCGATTCGGACCGCCATGAAGGAGTTCGAGTCGGACCTGTCCGACCTCGACATCGAGATCCTGGCCCAGGGGAGCCGTGGCATCCTCGGGGTAGGAGGCGAAGAGGCGCGCATCCTGGCGGCGCCCAAGTCAGCGGTGGCAGCGGCCCCGAGCGTCCGCGAGGAGCGGCCATCTCCCAGGCGCGAACCATCGCCCAGGCGAGCGGCGACCGCGCGTGGGGACGATGCCCCGGCGCGCGAGGACGAGGCTGTCGCGGCGCCCGAGGCAGTCGATCAGCCGGTCGACGAGGTCGCTCAGGTCGCTGCTCTTGAGCTGGCCGAGGACGACGCCGCGGCAGACCAGGCGATCGAGTTGGCGCGCGCCGAAGAGTACCGCCGGGAGCGTGGTGGGCGTGGCGGTCGCGCGGGAGCCAGGGATGGCGCCGATCGGCCGCGTGGCGACCGGCCTCCGAGGGTGGACCGCCCGCCGCGTGCCGATCGTCCAACCCGCGAGCCCGCCCCGTTCGTGCCCGCCAAACCGATGGAGGAGCTCTCCGAACAGGAGCGTGGGGTCCTCGACGAGGCAAAGACGGTCCTCGAGGAGCTCCTGCGGCTCATGGAGCTCCAGGGCACCGTCGAGATCGCGATGGGCACCGAGACCGCGAAGCTGAACGTCAAGGGCGAGGACCTTGGAGTGCTCATCGGCCGCCGCGGGGAGAAGCTCGCCAGCCTGCAGCACCTTGTCAACTTGATCGTCGCGCGGCGCGAGGGCCAGCACAACCGGATCGCCGTCGACGTCGAGAACTACCGCGGGAGGCGCGAGGACCAACTGCGAGACGTCGCGAAGCGCGCCGCCGAACGGGTGATCCAGACGGGCAAGATCATCCAGCTGGAGGCGATGCCCGCTGTCGAGCGCCGAATCGTGCACATGAGCCTGGTTGAGAACCCACGGGTCCGTACCCAGAGCGTCGGAGTCGAGCCCAATCGGCGGATCGTGGTCCTGCCGGCAGACAAGGTCGGCGGCTAGCCCGCCTCGGTTCGGAGGCCGGCGGGGTGGCAACGCCCGATGTAAGCGCCGCGGTCGCGGTGGGCCTGTTGGGGCCGGATGGGCCATGGGCCGGCTTCGTCAGCCAGGAGGGCGGGTTCCGATTGGCCTTCGGTGGGCCCGATGGCGCCGTCTGGACATCTCGCGAGGAAGGCGCGGCTCGTCGCACCGAGCTCCTCGCCGTGGCGATGGCCTACTACGAAGAGGCGCTCGACGCGCCCCCCACCGAGCTTGAGGCGACGCAGGCCGATCTCGCCCAGCTCGCGCGCTGGCTATCGTCCCGCGAGGTGGATCCGCTTCGTCGCGCCCTGCTCCGCGAGGCGGTCGACGCGATCGACGACGGGCTCGCCGGCGACGTGGTCATCGCCAGGCTCAGTCGGGCTGTCACGGATGACCCGCCTGATACGGACGAGCAGGCCGATCCGGTCGACCTGCTCGTGTCGCGTTTCGAGGCGCTGAGCGCCCCCAGCGCCTAGGCGCCGGGAGGAGGCATCGTCGGGGGCGTCGTGGGGGGAGTCCCACCTGTCCCGCTGCTGTTGCCGATCTGGAACTTCCCGCCTTCGGCCTGGAATTCCTGCCAGCCGGCCCAGCCCATGAGCAGGCCGCCCACAGCGCCGATCAGGATGCCGATGAGCCACAGCCCACCGTACAGGGCAAACAGGGAGAGGGCACCAAGGATGGCGAGGAGCCCGAGGAGTCCGCCGATCCCGGCGATCCCGCCAATGACGAGCATGAAGCTGCCCTTGGAGCCAGGCAGCGTCGTCTGCGGAGAGAACTGCGGGAGGAAGACCACGACGAGCATGGCGATCCCGAGGAGGAAGCTGAGCCAGAGGCCCCCGGCGCCATAGATGCTGCCGATCTGGGCCACGATCCCGCCGACGATGGCCGCGACTGCCCCGTAGACCGCGAGTTTCTCGTTCGAGTTGAGCTTGCTGAGATCCATGAGTGCGTGCGTGCCTCCAATGGGTTCACGGTCGCGGATAAACAATCGATATGGCGACCGCGGGATGGGACGGTAGCACACAGCCTCAAGCGTTCATAGCCACGTGAACCCCGTTCCTTGGCCCAAGCATTCCTCCCGAACCGCCCTTGGAAGCGCCAAGGTGGCACACGTTCTGCGCGCTTCGAGAGGCGAAACACCATCCACCAGAGGCCGCACATGAGTGAGAAGAAGCGACCCCGGCCGGGGTCCACGGTCGGTAATCGCGGGGAGGCGTCGGGCGATACCATCCCTGACCGCCAGCCTGGCGACGAGCGAGTGAGCGCCAACGACACGCAGTCGAGCGGCGCTGGCAAGTCCAGCGATCGGGTTCAGGGGCGGGAGGACGACTGGCCGCACGGGCACCGGTTCGGCGGCGCCCGACCGCGGGAGGAGGGAATGGAGGGGCCTCACTAGCCGCGTTCGCATTTCGCACCATGCGTTATGCACTCTGCGTAACGCATCGTGCATAACACGACTAGAATGCCAACGTGAGCAACCCCTTTTCGTTCGGCAGCCCGGTCTCCGGCGATCGCTTCGACGACCGTAGAACCGAAGTCCGGTTCCTCGTCCGGCGGATTGCGGCTGGGCAGAACGTCGTGCTCACCTCACCGCGCCGCTATGGCAAGACCTCACTCCTGGTGCGCGCCGTGGCCGAGGCGCGCAAGAAGGAACACGCTCGGGTCGGGATCGCCAGCCTCCTGCGCTGCTCGAGCCGGAGGGAGGTTGCGGAGGAGGTCACCCGGGCGGTGATTGACGGCGCGTTGGGCTGGATGGTCGGCACCGCCGAGCAGGTGACGGAGCGTCTCAGGCGCCTGCCGCGTGTGACGCCCACACTCGAGCACGAGGGCTGGCGCTTCGCCCTGGCACTGGGCGGCGCGGCCGACGACTTCCTGCTGGACATCCGCCGGCCGATCGAGCTACTCGCCGACTCGCGCCTCGATGGGCGCCCCGTCTGCCTCGTCCTCGACGAGTTCCAGCAAATCGCCGAGATCGACCAGCACCTGGCGGGCTTCTTCAAGACGGTCATTGACGACCTGCCAGGAGTGAGCCTTGTCTTCTCGGGCTCGCGGCGCCACATGATGGAGCGCCTCTTCGTGGGCAGCGGCGCCGCGCTGAAGAATGCCGCCGAGCCACTGAGCCTCGAGGTGATCCCCGAAGCAGTCATGACCCAGTTCCTCGTGGCCCGCATGAAGTCGTCCGGCCGCGTGCTGACTGGGCCGGGTGCGCGACTGACCTATCGGCTCATGCGCGGGATCCCCCATTTCGTGCAGCTGCTGGCGTCCGCGGTTTACGACCAGGACGTCGAGGTCGCCGATGAGGACGCCGTTCGCGCGGCGCTCGTGGAAGTGCTCACCCGACAGCGAGCCGATCTGGCAGCGCGCTACGAGGCGCTGCCGATGAACCAGCGCAAGCTCGTGCGCGGCCTCGCGCGGAATCCGGTGCGCGATCTCCTCTCGCGCGAGTCACTGCGTCGCCTCGAGATGTCGCCCGCGAGCGCGCAGCGGGCTCGCGATGCGCTCCGCGCGGCGGAGCAGATCGAGTTCGACGGGCAAATCGGCTGGCGGGTCAGCGACCCGGTCTTCGAGCGCTGGTTGCGCTACGGTCTCGAGCTGGATCTCGGTGCCGCCATCCCGCCCTCCTCGATCGAGGACGCCTGACCCAGGCTCCGGACGGAGCCGATGCTCGAGGGGCGTCGAGGGCCGCAGGGCAAGCCGCGAGCAGCCGGGATCGGCCGATAGGCGAGGCGATGGTGGAGATGGGGGAGAATCGAACTCCCCGTCCAGAACCGAGTCGCCGGAGACTTCCTACAGGTATTTCCGGCCAACTTAGCGATTCGCGTTGCGGACCCCCGACCGGCGGGGTGTTCCGCTTGCTATCCGGTGATGCCTCTCGGCTCTTTGACGTTGCTCACCGGAGTCGGCAGCGCCGCACCTCCCCTGATGACATCTTCGCCGTCCGGGGAGGGGGGACGGCGTCGATGTTCACTGACTAAGCAGCGAAAGCGTAACTGTTGTTGCCAGTTACTGGCTTTGCCCGCGGTTTAACGAGGCCTGCGGGCGACCTCGACCTGCGATCTCCGGTCCCTGAGCCCTGTCGAAACCTGACATCCCCACGAACCGAACGCGCCGATTCTAGCACGCGCTCCGCGCCATGTGAACACCCGTTCCCTTTGAGCCGATGCGGTCGCGCGGCTGCTGAGCTCCGTCCCGCGAGGCTCACTTGCGTTATGGCGATTGGCGCATTGCCGGTGGCGGATTGCGCGCCCTTCCTCGGTCATGTGGCAAGCCTTGCTCGCGAAACGACAAATGAGACTCGGAGAAGGCCCGCAACCCGTCGCCTCATTCGTCACAGCGCAAGTCCCACTTGCAGGTGGGCGCAGACAGCGAGCCGGCGGACCGAAGATCGACTTTCCAGGGTCGAAGGCGCCAGGCGGAGATGCCGCAGGTTGTTGCGTAGCCAACCGAGGCGTCTTCGCTTGGCGGCATCACTCCCTAGAGCTTGACGCGCTCCTTGAGCTCACGCTCGAGCTCGCGGCGCTGGTCTCGCTCCGCGATCGCGCGTCGCTTGTCGTGGGTCTTCTTGCCGCGCGCGATGGCGAGCTCCAGCTTGGCTCGGCCGTCGCGGATGTAGAGGCGCAAGGGCACCAGGGTCTGTCCCTTGGCCTGGGTCAACCCGGTCAGTTCCGCGATCTGGTCCTTGTGCAGGAGGAGCTTCCGCGTTCGGCGCGGTTCGTGGTTGTAGCGGTTGCCCTGCTCGTATGGGGCGATGTGCGCGCCGATGAGCCACGCCTCGCCATGCTCGATGCGGGCGTAGGCGTCGACCAGGTTCACGCGGCCTGCCCGGATCGACTTGATCTCCGTCCCGGTCAGCACGATGCCGGCCTCGAGGGTCTCCTCGACGGCGTACTCGTGGCGCGCTCGGCGGTTCTGGACGATCGTCTGCTCGGTCATGGCGGATCCGCATCAGGAGGGACCGATGGCGGGTGCGCCATCGGTCATGGGCTGGGCATGGAAAGAGCCGGCCGTATCAGCCGGCTCTCACCTCGCTACCACGCGAAGTTGTGCTAACGCACCGCCTCGGTGGTGGCGTGACAGGGACTACTCACTGCACACCACCTCCTTTCGTTGCGGCAGATCCTAGCAGCCAACTGACACCTCGGCAATGACCTGGCCTCGCCGACGCCGTCAGCCTCAGGCAACCGCCTCGACGAGGCCGCCGTTGTCCCAGCTCAGCTGGCGACTCGCCGGGAGGAGCGCTGCCGGTCCGGCCGATGGCGCCGTCGAGGACGCCGAGCCACCTGTCTGGCCGGCGAGGTAGGAGAGGGCTCGGTCGAGGACCAGGTCCTTCTCCGGCGGTGTGCCGGCCGGGATCGTAACCGCGACGTTGGGCTGCACGCCATTCGGGTGCACGCTGTCGTGGTTGGGCGGGAACCAGCGGCTGATGGTGATGCGTACCCCACCGCCATTGTGGAGCTCGGCCCACACCTGGACCGTGTTCTTGCCGAAGGTGTGCTGGCCGATCACCGTCCCGCGATGGAGCTCCTTGAGGGCAGCGCTGACGATCTCCGAGGCGGAAGCGCTGCCGTTGTTGACCAGCACCACCAGCGGGATCGACGGGCTGGTGGCGAGCCCACCGCCTGTTGCGTTCCAAGTCTTGACCTCGTTGCCGGAGGACTCCTGGGTGAAGATGGTCCCGGATCTCACGAACTCGCTGGCGATCTTCTGCGCCGCCAGGATGTAGCCGCCTGGGTTGTCGCGGAGGTCGAAGATGACCTGTTTCGCGCCCTGGTTGAGGAGCCCCTGGAGGGCCGCGTGGAACTCGTCGGGGCTCGACGCGGAGAACGTGTGCAGCGCGATGTAGCCGACGTGGCCGTCGATGATCTTCGACTCGACCTCCTTCATGGTGATCTCGTCACGGGTGATCGCGAGATCGAAGCTCCGGTCGCCGCGCTTGATCGTCAGCGTGACCTTGGTGCCCTTGGGGCCGCGGACCTTGGTGACCTCGTCCTGGAAGGCCGCGCCGTTGACCGTCTTGCCGTCGACGGCGGTCACGATATCGCCCGCCTGGAGGCCGGCCTTCTCCGCCGGCGATCCGGAGATGGGGCTGACCACGACCAGGACACACGTCTCGGACAGCTTCGTGCACGAGGCGAGGTCGGCCGGGTCCTTCGCGTTCTTGATCGCCATTTCGGCGCCGATCCCGCTGAACTTACCGGAGAGGTCGCCGAGCGCCTGCTGGTACTGGGCCGGCGGCATGTAGCCGCTGAACGGATCCGCGACCCCGTGCTCGAACATGCCCTGGATCGCGCCCTCTGCCAGCTTGGCGTCGTCGAGTGAGTCGACGTATTGCTGCTTGAGGTCGTCGTACGCCTCGCAGAAGGCCGCGAAGGCGGTCGAGGGAGCCGAGCAGGCCGAAGCGGTCCGATCGCCTCCGCCGACGAGGTAGCCGCCGACGAAAAGCAGCGAACCGACCACGGCCGCCAGGGCGAGCGCAACGATCCAGGCGGCGACGGAGATGGCCGGCCGGGCAGGCAGTTGCGCCGGCGGGCTGGCCGTCGGCTCGGGAGGTGGAGACTGCGACGCGTCGGGGGACGTCGGCGAAGGGTCGACAGATGTCATGGCTGAAAGCCCGGAGAGTCTAGCATCGTTCCCGTGCGTGGCCGGTTACGCCCCGATTGCGTTTTCCACACCCGCCCGCCGGCGGATCCGGTCTTCGGAAACGCGATGCGCGCGTCTGAACTCCGTGATCAGGCGGTCAGGTACGAGCGGACGCTGATCCAGGAGCCGATGGCGCCCACCGCCAGGCCCACCGCCAAGAGCAGGGCCGAGAGGGTGGCGAGGAATCGCGCCCCGACCGCCACCGGCAGCTTGAAGACGTCGAACATGACCGGTTGAATCGGATCCCAGACCACCGCCACCAGCCCGATCGCGATGAGCGCCCCGATGAGTCCGCACAGGACGCCCTCGAGGATGAACGGCCATCGGATGAAGCTGTCGGAGGCGCCCACCAGGCGCATGATCTCGATCTCGCCGGCCCGGCTGTACACCGCGATGCGGATCGTGTTCACGATCATAAACAGGACGGTCAGCCCGACCAGGACGATCGCAACGATGCCGACCGTGCGGATGACGTTGATGATCCCGACCAGCTTGTTGAGCTCGTCCTGCTTGGTCGTGATCTGGACCACCTCGGACCGCTCTCGCATGGCAGCTGCCACCGCGTCGGCCGCCTTCGGATCGGTGAGCTGGATCTCGAGGCTCGCGTAGATCGAGATCTTCCCCTCGGTCTGGTCACCCAGTTGAAGCTCCTGGCCGCGTTGCAGGTAGACCTCTTTCAGCCGCTCCATCGCCATCTGCGGGCTGATGTAGCTGACGGCCTTCACGCCCGGCAGCCGCTGCGCGTCGGCGATCAGCTTGTCACGGGATGTGACGGACAGGTTGTCGACCAGCTGCGCGGTGACCCCGACCTTGCTCTCGATGAACTGCAGGCCACTGTTCAGGCCCGTGATGACGATATACAGCCCGGAGAGCAGGACGAGCATGAGTACCACGGTCGCGGTCGTCGCCAGGCTCATCATCGCGTTGCGCCAGAACCCCTGCCAGGCGCGGACCACGCTGAACGCGATGAACCGGAGGAAGCCCACCTTCAGTACTCCCGCTCGTATGCGGCTTCGGGCTCGTCGCGAACCAACTCCCCGGCCTCGAGGGCCAGCACCCGGCGCCGCATGGCGTTGACGATCTCCTGGTTGTGGGTCGCCATCAGGACAGTGGTGCCCAGTGCGTTGATCTGGATGAGGAGCTGGATGATCTCCCAGCTGGTCACCGGGTCGAGGTTCCCGGTCGGCTCGTCGGCGATCAGGATGGCAGGGTCGTGGACGAGGGCACGAGCGATCGCCACGCGCTGCTGCTCGCCGCCCGAGAGCTGGGTGGAGAGGTGTTCCGCGTGCTGGTGCAGTCCCACCAGGTTGAGGAGCATCGGCACCCGGCGCCTGATCTCGCCTCCCGAAGCGCCGGTCACCTCAAGTGCGAACGCGACATTCTCGTACACGGTCTTGGCGGGTAGCAGGCGGAAATCCTGGAAGACGATCCCGATCCGGCGCCGAAGCCGGGGGATGTCACGACGTCGCACCCGGAGCAGGTCGCGGCCCGCGACGACCACCCGCCCGGAGGTGGGAAGCACCTCGCGGATGAGGAGCCGGATGAAGGTCGTCTTGCCTGCGCCGGACGCTCCGACCAGGAATGCGAAGTCGCCACGAGGGATGGTGACGTTGACATCGGCGAGGGCGACCTTGCCGTTCGGGTAGGTGACCCCCGCGTCGGTCATGGTGATGACCGATTCCGCGGGCGCCGCCGCCGGGAGGCTGTCCAGGGACTCTTGGTCGTCGGTCGCCATCGGCCTCGTCGTCTGGATCATGTTGTCGCCGCCTCCCCTGGCTCGCCGATCCGCGACCGGAGGTAGCCCTCGATGAATTCGTCGATCTCCCCGTCGAGCACCGCGGTCGGGTTGGAGGTCTCAACGCCGGTGCGCAGGTCCTTGACCATGGTGTACGGCTGGAGGACGTAGCTGCGGATCTGGTTGCCCCAGCCGGCCTCGACGTGCACGCCTCGCAGTCGGGCCATTTCCGCCTCGTGCTCCTCCATCTTGCGCTCGACGAGCCGGGCTCGCAGCATCGCCATCGCCCGCTCCCGGTTCTGGATCTGGCTGCGCTCGTTCTGGCAGGTCACCACGATCCCTGTCGGCAGGTGGGTGATTCGCACCGCGGAGTCGGTCTTGTTGACGTGCTGGCCGCCGGCGCCGGAGCTCCGATACGTGTCTATCCGCAGGTCGTCGTCGCGGATCTCGACCTCCGTGTCCTCGGGCACCTCAGGCATGACCTCGACCAGTGCAAAGCTGGTGTGCCGCCGCTTCTGGGAGTCGAACGGGCTGATCCGCACCAGGCGGTGGACCCCGCGCTCGGACTTAAGGCGCCCGTAGGCCCATCGTCCGGTGACGCTGAAGGTGACCGACTTAAGGCCGGCTTCCTCACCCTCGGTCTGGTCGAGGATCTCCGTCCTGTACTTATGGCGCTCCGCCCAGCGCAGGTACATGCGCAGCAGCATCTCTGCCCAGTCCTGGCTCTCCGTCCCACCGGCGCCGGCGTGGACACTCACGATGGCCGGGAGGCGGTCGTGCGGGTCAGAGAGGAGCAGCTGGCCTTCCATCCGGCTCCAGTCCGATTGGAGCGCCGCCAGGTCGCGCTCCAGGTCCGGCCCGATAGACGCGGCTCCCTCGGGGTCTGATGCCGCGAGCTCCGCGATCTCAGCGAGGCCACGGGCACGTTCCTCGAGGCCGCGCCATGCGGCGATCTCTTCACGCAACTCGTCAGCGCGCCGCAGCAGGGTCTGCGCGGCCGCGGGATCGTCCCAGAGCGTCGGATCGCCGGATTGGCGGTCTAGCTCCAGAAGCTCGGCTTCCTTGGCGGACAGGTCAAAGCCGCACCGCCGTGTCGGCCACGAGGCGCGCGAGCCGCAGGGCTTCGTCCTTAATTGCGTCCAAGGGTCGGCACCACCGTCAGCTCGATCTCCGTCAGCCGCACGCTCTTGTTATGCACCTTGGCGGGGTTCACGCATGGGCAGTAGTCCTGGCGTGGGCAGACGCCGCAGTTGCCATCGCAGTCGAGCGTCGCGGCATACGAACAGCGCATGCAGTCGCGCTCGCATTGGATGAGGTCTTCGTAGCGTACCGATGGGTCTCTGAAGCGGGTGACCAGGGGAAGTTCTGTGGCCGGGGTTGGGAGGGGTTCGGCGACTCGACTGGCTGCGGTCAGCTGCTTCACGAAGCACTCCATGTATGGCGCGATCCACCGGGATCACCGCGTCCCGGAATCGTGTTCTCGACATCCTACCCGCTCACGCTCGTCCTGACCAGAGGGTCAGTCGTCCTATTTCACGCACAAAATGCCGTATTTTGGCTACCCGCGACCAGGTCGTCGATTTCTTGGCGAATATCAGGCGCAACTTCGGGGACGTGTTCCTACGCGAGGCAATGTATGACAAATGCTCCCAAACGTGGGGCGACGAGCAGGTGGCGAGGTGCGGGTTTCACGCCCCGTGGCAGCGCTTGTACTTCTTCCCCGAGCCGCACCAGCACAGGTCGTTGCGCCCGAGCTTGGGCCCGCGCTGTGCCGGACGCGCCGGCGCACCGTTGCCGCTGGAGGCGGTCGCGACCATCCCTCCCGCGGCCGTGGCCGTGGCGCCGCCTCTCGACGGGCCTCCGGCGGTCCCCGTGCTCGATGTTCCCGCCGGTCCCCCGGCGTCCAGGCGGCTCTCCTGCATCGGCCGAGTCGGTTGAGCCGGCGGCTGCACGACCGTGACGCGGAAGATCGTGTGCGTTACGTCATTGCGGATCGTCGCCTTGAGCTCGTCGAACATCCGGTACGCCTCGACCTTGAACTCGTTCAACGGATCGCGCTGGCTGTACGCCCGCAGCCCAATGCCGCGCCGCATGTCGTCCACCGCGGTGAGATGCTCGATCCACAGCGAGTCGATGACCCGGAGCAGCACCAGCCGCTCGAGGACGGGCATCCCCTCCTCGCCGACCTCCGCCTGCTTGCGGGCGTAGTGCTCCTCTACCAGCTCCATGAGCTGCTGCTCCAGGGCGGCGGCATCATTCGTCTCGTCGACGAACGCGAGCTCGGCGGGCGCCACGGAGGGGACCATCGCTATGACCTGGGCGCGGAGTCCCTCGCGATTCCACTCGCCGGCGAACTCCGAGCTCGTCGCGGAGGCAACCAGGCCGTGCAGCTCCTCGGCGAGCAGGGCCAGCAGGGTCGGTGACAGGTCGTCCGAGCGCAGGATCCGCTCGCGCTCGTGGTAGATCGTCTCCCTCTGGCGGTTGATGACGTCGTCGTACTCGACCACGTGCTTGCGTGTATCGAAGTTGTAGCCCTCGACCCGTGTCTGCGCGCCCTCGATCGTGCGGCTCACCATCCCCGACTCGAGCGCTGTCTCGTCGTCGAATCCCAGCCGGCCCATGATGCTGCTCACCCGATCGCTCGCGAAGCGGCGCATCAGGTCATCCTCGAGCGAGAGGTAGAAGCGGCTGCTCCCCGGGTCGCCCTGACGGCCGGCTCGTCCGCGAAGCTGGTTGTCGATCCGCCGCGCCTCGTGGCGCTCCGTCCCGATGATGTGCAGGCCGCCCGCGGCGAGGACCTTTTCCTTGTCCTCCGCGCAGATGCGCTCCGCCTCCTCGAGCGCCGCCTGGTACTCCTCCGGCGACGCGTCCAGGACCGATGTGCCCTTCTTGTGGAGAAGGTCGACCGCCAGCATCTCGGGATTGCCGCCCAGCAGGATGTCGGTGCCGCGGCCGGCCATGTTGGTCGCGATCGTCACCTGCCCGGATCGGCCGGCCTGGGCGATGATCTCCGCCTCACGCTCGTGGAACTTGGCATTGAGCACGTTGTGCTTGATGCCCCGACGCTTCAGGAGCTCGGAGAGCGTCTCGCTGATCTCGACGCTGACCGTGCCGACCAGCACTGGCCGGCCGAGCTCGTGCTCCTCGGCGATCTCGTCGGCAACCGCGTTCCACTTGCCCTTCTGGGCGCGGAAGACCAGGTCGGCGAAGTCATCGCGGATCATCGGCTGGTTGGTGGGGATCACCACCACTTCCAGGCCATAGATCTTGTGGAACTCCTCGCCCTCGGTCTCGGCGGTGCCGGTCATGCCGGCCAGCTTGTCGTACATCCGGAAGTAGTTCTGGAAGGTGATGGTGGCCAGCGTCTGCGACTCGCTCTGGATCTTCACCCCCTCCTTGGCCTCGACCGCCTGGTGGAGCCCCTCGCTCCATCGTCGGCCCGGCATGAGGCGGCCGGTGAACTCGTCGACGATGACCACCTCGTCGTCCTTGACGACATAGTCGCGATCGCGCTTGTAGAGGACCTCGGCCTTCAGGGCCTGCTCGAGATGGCGCGCCAGGCTGAAGTCGTTGTCGAACATGTTGTCGACGCCCAGCCAGCGCTCCATCTTGTCCGTGCCGGCCTCGGTGATCGCCACCTGCTTGAACTTCTCGTCGAGGATGTAGTCCTCCTCCGCCCGGAGTCGTGGCACCAGGCGGGCGAACTGGACGTACTTGTCGGCCGATTCCTGCGCCGGCCCGGAGATGATCAGCGGGGTGCGAGCTTCGTCGATGAGGATGTTGTCGACCTCGTCGACGATCGAGAAGAAGTGGCCGCGCTGCACCCGCTCTGCCAGATCGATGACCAGGTTGTCACGCAGGTAGTCGAAGCCGAACTCGTTGTTCGTGCCGTACGTGACATCGGCGGCGTACGCCTCGGCGCGATGCACCGGGCGCAGGTCGCGCAGGTGCTCGTCGGTGGCGGGGTAGGTCGGGTCGAAGACGTACGCGGCGTCGTGCTGGATGCTGCCGGCGCTCATCCCCAGGCGGTGGAAGACGGAGCCGATCCACTGCGCGTCTCGCTTGGCGAGGTAGTCGTTGACAGTCACCACGTGGACTCCGCGGCCTGTCAGCGCATTGAGGTACGCGGCCAGGGGCGCGACGAATGTCTTGCCCTCGCCGGTCTTCATCTCGGCGATCTGCCCCCGATGCAGGACCATCCCGCCGATGAGCTGCACGTCGTAGTGCCGCTTCCCCAGCGCGCGGCTCATCGCCTCCCGGACTGCGGCGAACGCGTCCGGGAGCAGATCGTCGAGCGCCTCGTTGATGCGCTTCAGCTCTGCTCGACGCTGCTCCTTGCGCCGCTCCGCGAGCGCTGCCGGGTCGGTGGCGGTGAGCTCTGAGTCGTCCTCCCAGTCGTCGGGACCGACATCGGCCTCCGGAGCATCGCCATTGCGATGCATATGCTCACGCAGCTCGATGGGAACCAGGAGGTCGCCGAGCGCATCGCGCAGCTTCGCTCGGAACTCGTCGGTCTTGGCCCGCAGGGCCTCGTCGGAGAGGGCCTGGTACTCGGGCTCGAGCGCATTGATGTCGACTACGATCGGCTCCAGCCTGCGGACTTCGCGCTCGTTCGAGTCCACCAGCCGGTTGAAGAACTTCAACATCGGGGTAGCGAGTATAGCCTCCGGGCCGATGACCGCCCGATCAGCGATTCCGACCCGGCGCCGCGTTCAGCCAGACTCGAGGCTCGGCCTAGCCCTCCACGGGGACCGGGTACGGGAGATCATCGACCGACTCGTCCTCGGTGTGGGCGTCCCAGAAGGTCATCTCCTCGACGAGCTCGACCTCGGAGCTGAAGAGGGCCCCAACGCTCTCTCCGCGATGGATGCGGCGGATCGCCTCGCCGAAGAGGGGCGCGATGGAGAGCACCGTGATCCGGGAGCGATCTGCGTCGGGCGGGAGCGGGATGGTATCGGTGACGACCACCTCGGTGATCGGCGAGTCCATGATCCGCTCGAGGGCAGGAGGCGAGAAGACACCATGGGTCGCCATGGAGTAGATCTCCCGTGCCCCGTTGGCGACCAGCGCGCTGACCGCCTCCATGAGGGAGCCCGCGGTGTCGATCTCGTCGTCGATGATCACCGCGTTCTTGCCGTCCACGTCGCCGATGATGTTCATAAGCTCGGTTCGATCCTGGTTCCCGACCCGCCGCTTCTCGACGATCGCCAGCGGCGCGCCCAGGATCTCTGCGAAGTTCCGCGCCTTCTTGGCGAAACCGAGCTCGCTGACCACCACCACGTCCTCGAGTCCCTTCGCCAGGATGTAGCGCGACAGGATGTTGATCGCGGTCAGCTCGTCGACCGGGATCGAGAAGAAGCCCTGGATCTGGCCCTGGTGCAGGTCCATGGTCAGGACCCGATCGGCCCCGGCCACGGTCAGCATGTCGGCAATCAGGCGCGCGGTGATCGGCACGCGCGGCTGGTCCTTCTTGTCGGAGCGGCCGTAACTGTAGAACGGCATGACCGCCGTGATCCGGCCCGCTGAGGCGCGCTTGAACGCGTCGATCATGATCAGCAGCTCCATGATCGACTGGTTGACCGGCCGGCAGGTGGGCTGAACCAGGAAGACATCCTGCTCGCGCACGTTTTCGAGGACGCGGACGAAGATGTTCTCGTTCGCGAACTGGAAGACGTCGACGTCGCCCATCCGGGTCTTCAGGTAGCGGCAGATATCCTGTGCCAGGGGACGATTCGCGTTTCCGGCGTAGATGCTGAACTCGTCGGCGTACACGGCACTCTCCGAAGGTGGCCTCTCGCACGGGGATGATACCGGCTGCGCAGGCCGCGGCGTCACCCTCGAAGCCGATGCCGGACGCACATCGCTGCGCGGACGTTCAGATTGGCCCGTGACTACGCCGATGCGTCGGGCTCAGGCTCCGGCTCGGGCGGGCGGTCGTCGATGAAGACAGCGATCGAGACGATCCGATCATCCGCGGTGGGCTTCATCACCGTCACGCCGCGGCTGGCGCGGCGATAGCGGTTCACGCTGCTGACCTCGGTGCGAAGGATGGTGCCCTCCTGGGTGATGAGCATCATCTCCTCGTCCTCGCGCCCCACCATGCGCACCGCCGCGACGTCGCCGGTGTCGGCATTGAGCGAATTGGCGATCACGCCGCCCGTTGCACGGTGCTTGACTGGGAACTCGCTGAACGGTGTGCGCTTTCCGTAGCCCTGCTCGGTAACGACCAACAGCTCCTGCGACGGGTCGACGACCTCCATGCCGATGACCTCGTCGTCGCCGCGCAGACGGATCCCGGTCACGCCCATCGTGTCGCGACCCATGGCGCGCACCTCCGTCTCGTGGAAGCGTGCCGCCTGCCCCTTGCGGGTCGCCAGGATGATGTCGCTCTGGCCGTCGGTCAGGCCCACCCAACGCAGCTCGTCCCCGCCGATCAGGTTGATGGCGATCAACCCGTTGGCGCGGATCTTGGCGTACTCGGCGAGCGAGGTCTTCTTGATCATCCCGCGGCGAGTGGCCATGACCATGTAGTGGTCCGGCTCGAAGCGCGGCATGCTGATGATGGCGCTGACGTACTCGCCGGACTCGACCTGCACACCCGGCAGGTTGATGATCGGCAGCCCCTTCGCCTGGCGGCTCGCCTCAGGCAGCGCGTGGACCTTCGTGATGAAGACGCGGCCGCGGTTGGTGAAGAAGAGGATGTTGTCGTGGGTGTTTGCCACGAGGAGGTGGCGCACGGCATCCTCCTCTCGGGTCAGCATCGCCAGCTTGCCGCGGCCTCCGCGGCGCTGGCTGCGGAAGGTGCCGATCGCCTGGCGCTTGATATAGCCACGCTGGCTCAGGGTGACGACCACGTCCTCGGCGGCGATCAGGTCCTCATCGGTCAGCTCGCGGTTGGCGTCAGCCTGGATCCGCGTCTTGCGGTCGTCGCCGTACTTGCGTTTGAGCTCGCCGAGCTCGTCCTTGATGACAGTCAGCATCTTCCGAGGATTGGCGAGCAGGTCCTCAAGCTCGGCAATGAGGCGAATGACCGATTCGTACTCGTCCTCGATCTTCTTGCGCTCAAGGGCGGCCAGTCGGCGGAGCTGCATTTCCAGGATGGCGTTGGCCTGGACCTCGGAGAGGCTGAAGCGGGTCATGAGCGCAGTGCGTGCCGCGTCGACATCCGCTGCTGCCCGGATGGTCGCGATCACCTCGTCGAGGTTGTCGAGGGCGATCTTCAGGCCTTCGAGGATGTGTGCCCGTTCCTGCGCTCGGGCCAGGTCGAACTCGGTCCGCCTCCGGATCACCTCGCGGCGGTAGGCGATGTAGTGCTCGAGCATCCGCTTGAGCCCCAGCGTTACCGGCTGGCCATCGACCAGTGCGAGCATGTTGGCGCTGAAGCTGGTCTGGAGCGCCGTGTGCTTGAAGAGCTGCTGCATCACCGTGTGCGGGCTGCCGTCGCGCTTGACCTCGACGACGATCCTCATCCCGGTTCTGTCGCTTTCGTCGCGGATGTCGCTAACGTCGGTGATGCGCTTTGTCCCGACCAGCTCCGCCATCTTTTCGATGAGGGTGGTCTTGTTGACCTGGTAGGGCAGCTCCGTGACGACCACCGCCATGCGGCCGGCTCGGATCTCCTCGAAGGCGACCTGTGCGCGCATGACGACCCGGCCGCGACCGGTCGCGTACATGTGGCGGATGGCGTCCTGGCGCTCGCGCTCCCCGCTCACCGGGTTCCGGACGTCCTCGTAGCGGAAGATCGTGCCGCCGGTGGGAAAGTCCGGCCCGTGCACGATCTCGCACAGCTCATCCACGCTCATCTCGGGATTGTCGATAAGGCCGATGACCGCATCGCAGATCTCGTTGAGGTTGTGCGGCGGAATGTTGGTGGCCATGCCGACCGCGATGCCGGATGAGCCGTTGAGCAGCAGGTTCGGCAGACGCGCCGGCAGGGTGACCGGCTCGCGGAGGCGTCCGTCGTAGTTGTCGACGAAGTCGACGGTGTCCTTCTCGATATCGGCGAGCATCTCGTCGGCGATCGGCATCAGCCGCGCTTCGGTGTAGCGCATCGCCGCGGGCGGGTCTCCGTCGATCGATCCGAAGTTGCCCTGGCCGTCCACCAGCGGGTATCGCAGGCTGAAGTCCTGTGCCAGCCGGACGAGGGTCTCGTACAGTGCCAGGTCGCCGTGCGGGTGGTATTTCGCCATCGCCTCGCCGACGACGCCAGCGCACTTTCGATACGAGGCCGTGGAGCGCAGCCCCATGTCGAGCATCGAGTACAGGATTCGCCGATGGACCGGCTTGAGGCCGTCGCGCACGTCGGGCAGCGCCCGCGCGACGATCACGCTCATGGCGTAGTCGATGTACGCCGAGCGCATCTCGTCCTCGATCGATACCTGACGGATCGATCCGACGTTGTCCATCGCCATCGGTCTGTCGCTCTACCTCCTGGGTTCGGTGTCGCGTTTGTCGCTATTCACGACGAGCACCTGCGGCCGGCAGCTCGACCGGCATCCCGTACCGCTGCTTGAGGCCGCGCTTCTGGCTGGGGGTGGCTCCCAGGAACCGCCCGTCGGCCTCGGCGATCATTCGGCCATCCTCGCCGTGGACCTCGCCGTGGACCTCGTAGATCCGGCGGCGCCGGCCGGTTACCTGCGCCTCGGCGACGAGTCGCTCGCCGGGGTTGGCGGGGGCTCGGAAGCGGAGGTTCAACTCCGCGGTGACTGCCCACGAGTCGTAGCTGGACGGTGCCCAGGCCATCACTTCGTCGAGCAGGGTGGCCAGGATTCCCCCGTGGATCTTGTCCTCCCAGCCGACGTAGTTCGTTCCCGCGGTCCAGACCGTGCGCGCCGTCCCATCTCCCAGCTCGATCTCTAGGCGCATCCCGATCGGGTTCTGGCCGCCGCACGCGAAGCAATTGTGATCGGCGAAGGCGTACCGACGACCGTCGGTGCCGAGGATCTCGCGACTGCTAGCAACATCCCGGGTCGTCGAGCTCACCAGCGATCGTCCTCGTCATCGGCCCACCCGAAGCCCTCCTCGTCCCTGCTCTGGCGCAGGCAGTGATCCGCGATGGCCAGCGCAAAGGCGTGGCTGACCGCGTAGCCGTCGCGCAGGAAGTTGACTGCCTCGCGGCGATCGCCCACCCCATTCGCCTCGAGCAGCTCGCACCACTCCTCGAGCGATCGGCCCGTCTTGCTGGGTACCTGGCGGATATCTGCGACGTGTCGTGATGGCATGGCCTTCGCTCTTCTGAGCCCCCGTTCAGATGTCCAGGTTGCGAACCTTGCGCGCCTCGCCGCGAATGAAGTCGCGCCGCGGCTCGACGCGCTCACCCATGAGCGTGCTGAAGACCTCGTCCGCCTCTCCGGCATCGTTGACCTCGATGCGCAGCAGGGTACGGGTTTCGGGGTTCATCGTCGTCTCCCACAGCTGCTCCGGGTTCATCTCGCCGAGACCCTTGAAGCGCTGGACGCTGATGTTCTTGGTCTTCCCCTCCCGGCCGAGCTCCTTGATCGCCTGGTCACGCTCCTTCTCGTCCTTCGCGTATCGGGTGACCTTGCCCGTGCTGACCCGATAGAGCGGCGGCTGGCACAGGTACAGGTAGCCGTTCTCGAGGACCTCGGGCATATGCCGATAGAAGAAGGTGAGGAGGAGCGTACTGATGTGCGCCCCGTCGACATCGGCATCGCTGAGGAGGCAGATGCGGTGGTAGCGCAGCTTGGCCAGGTCGAACTGCTCGCCGATGCCCGCCCCGAGGGCGATGATCAGCGGGCGGACCTTCTCGCTGGAGAGGACCTTGTCCAGCCGTGCCTTCTCGACGTTCAGCATCTTGCCGAACATCGGCAACACCGCCTGGAAGCGGCGGTCACGCGCCTGCTTGGCCGAGCCACCGGCGGAGTCGCCCTCGACGATGTACAGCTCGCTGCGCGCCGGGTCCCGCTCCTGGCAGTCGGCGAGCTTGCCGGGGAGGGCCATGCCGTCGAGCGCGCCCTTGCGGATCACGAGGTCGCGTGCCTTGCGTGCAGCCTCGCGAGCGCGGGCGGCGGTCAGGCTCTTCTCGATGATGCGGCGACCGTCTGCCGGGTTCTCCTCGAGGTGCTGGACGATCCCGTCGGTGACCACGGCCTGGACGATGCCCTTCACGTCGGCGTTGCCCAGCTTGGCCTTCGTCTGCCCCTCGAACTGCGGGTCGGTCAGCTTGACGCTGATGACCGCCGTGAGTCCCTCGCGAACGTCGTCCCCGGAGAGGTTGGCCTCCTTCTCCGACAGCGTGCCGGACTTGCGAGCCCACTCGTTGAGCGAGCCGGTGAGCGCGGCCCGGAAGCCGGTCACGTGGGTGCCGCCGTCAACCGTGTGGATATTGTTGGCGAAGGCGAGCACGTTCTCGGCGAACCCGTCGTTGTATTGGAGCGCGACCTCGACGCTGGTTCCATCGACGATGCGCTCGACGTAGATCGGGCGCGGACTGAGCGTCTCCCGCCGACGGTTGAGATGGCGGACGAACGAGGTGACGCCGCCTTCGAAGAAGAAGTTCTTCTCGTGGTCGGTCCGCTCGTCGCGCAGCCGGATCCAGAGGCCCTTGTTGAGATACGCGGATTCCCGCAGCCTGGTGGCGATGAGGTCCCACGAGAAGTCGAGGGTCTCGAACATCTCCGGGTCGGGCTTGAAGAAGGATCGCGTGCCGCTGGTGCGGTGCCAGTCAGGATCGAGGCCGCGGTTCGCCTCGCGAATGCCGCCCTGCTGCTTCACGGGGCCACGGGCATCGCCCCGGCTGTACTCCTGGGTCCAGCGCTTCCCGTCTCGAAGGACCTCCACCCGCATCTCGATCGAGAGGGCGTTCACCACGCTCACGCCGACTCCGTGCAGCCCGCCCGAGACCTTGTAGCCGCCACCCCCGAACTTCCCCCCGGCGTGGAGGACGGTGTGGACCACCTCGAGCGCGCTCTTGCCCGAGGTATGGCGTCCGGTCGGGATCCCACGGCCGTCGTCGACGACCTCCATCTGGCCGTCGGCGTGGATCGTGACGTCGATCCGGCTCGCGACATCTGCCATCGCCTCGTCGATGCTGTTGTCGACCACCTCCCAGACGAGCTGGTGGAGGCCCCGAACATCGGTCGAGCCGATGTACATGCTCGGCCGCTTGCGAACCGCCGTGAGCCCCTCCAAGACCTGGATGTTTGCGGCGGTGTACTCCGCCGGCTTGGTGCGTCGAGAAGGGCGACGCGCTGGCTGGGCGGTCATGCGCCTGGCTCCCGGATGGCGGTCTCAACGACCGGGGCATCCTCGGGGGAATCTGCGTGTGCCGACTGCCCCGCCATGGTCACGGGCTGGATCCCGATCGAGGAGCCTCGCGAGATGATGCCGTAGATCCGGTCGAGCTCCTCTTCGGAGTAGAACTCGATGACCAGACGCCCGCCGCGGCGCGATCGAACGATGCCGACCTTGGTCGCCAGCAACCCCCGCAGCTGCGCCTCCACGTCTTGGAGGTCCTGGGAAAGTTGCGGGCGCCGTGGAGCAGGCGCCGTCTCACGCTTCCGGCGGACAACCTCCTCGGTCTGTCGCACGGAGAGATGACGCTCGAGCACGAGACGCAGGACCGCTCGCTGGAGCTCGAGGACGGTGAGTGCCGCGAGGGCCCTTCCGTGACCTTCCGTGATCCTGCCATCGACGATCGCGGCGCGAGTTTCGAGGGCCAGATCGAGGAGCCGCAGGGCATTCGAGATCGCGACACGGCTCTTCCCTACGCGTTGAGCGACCTGCTCGTGCGTCAATCCGAATCCGCCGATGAGCTCGCGATAGGCCTGAGCCTCTTCGATCGCGTTCAGGTCGGTGCGCTGGACGTTCTCGACCAGCGCCAGCTCCAGCAGCTCGTCCGAGGGGGTGTCGCGAACAACCGCCGGGATCGTCGACAGGCCGGCCTGGCGTGCGGCGCGCAGCCTTCGCTCGCCTGCGACGAGCTCATAGTCGCCGTTCGCGGTCGCCCGGACGACGACTGGCTGGAGGATGCCGTGGGCGGTGATCGACGCCGTCAACTCGGACATCTCCTCCTCGCCGAAGTGATCGCGAGGCTGGTGGGGGTTCCGTGTGATGCGGTCGATTGGCAGTTCCAGGATCCCACTCTCGTCGCTGCCGCGCGGGATGAGCGCTTCGAGGCCCCGTCCCAGGCCAAAACGGCTAGCCACGGGCGGTAACCTCGTTGGCCAGCGACCGATACGCAGCGGCGCCCCGCGAGGCGGGGTCGTAGAGCGCGATGGGCAGGCCGTGGCTCGGTGCCTCCGAGAGGCGTACCGAACGCGGAACCACCGTCTCGTACACGGTCCCGTTCATGTGCCGGCGCACTTCCGCAGCAACCTGCACGGAGAGGTTCGTGCGGCCGTCGAACATCGTCAGCAGCACGCCATCAATCTCCAATCGGGGGTTCAACCCCTCGCGGACGAGTCGGATCGTGTTCACCAGCTGGCTCAGGCCCTCCAGGGCGTAGTACTCGGTCTGGATTGGAATCAGCACCCCGTCCGCTGCCGTCAACGCGTTAACCGTGAGCAGCCCGAGCGACGGCGGGCAGTCGACGAGGACCCGAGCGTATCGCCCGTTGAGCTCCGCGATGCTTGCCGCAAGGCGACGTTCGCGCGACGCCGCGCTGACCAACTCCACCTCGGCTCCGGACAGGGCGGCGGCAGAAGGGACCAGGTCGAGGCCTTCAATCGGGGTTCCTACCGTGAGCTCGCCCATCGGAACCCGGCCCAGGATCGCGTCGTAGACGGATCGATCGAGTCTGCGACGATCGACGCCCAGGCCGCTCGTTGCGTTTCCCTGAGGATCAAGGTCGATGACGAGGGTCGGGATCCCGGAGAGAGCCAGATATGCTGCCAGGTTGATGACGGTGGTCGTCTTTCCGACCCCGCCCTTCTGGTTGGTGCAGGCCGTGACCCTTGCCACTGGCGCTCCGCTGCGAGTTCAGATGGGCCCGCTCATTCTACCAGTTTGGGCCCTTACTCGCGGCTTATCGGCACCACGGGAAACAGGGGCTCGCGACCAATATCCCTCCTGCGAAGGCGGTATGTTTCACGTGAAACCAGCGACCCAGCCAACGCCCAGGGCGTGCCGCGCTCCCCGCCGCGGGACGCCATCGGTATACTCCTCCGGCCCGCCAAATCACCGCTCGGTGGACTTCCCATCACCTACTCCAGCATCCTCCTCGCCATCGTCGCCGGGATCGTGCACGCGGGCCTCGCACCAGCCCTGATCATCGGCGGCGTGAAGCCAAACCTCGTTCTCGTGGCCGTGGTCCTGATGACCACCACGTTCGGCTTCGAGGCGGGGATTGCCTGGGCATTCGTGGCGGGCGTCGTCGCCAATCTGCTCATCCCGGAGCCCTTGGGATCGATCCCACTCGGTCTCCTGGCGGTGGCCGTCATCGTCGCTGCCGGGGCTCGCGTCCTCGGGCGCGCGGTGTGGGTCTATCCCATCGCGGCCGCGTTCGTGGGGAGCATCGTCGCGGACCTCGTAAGCATCGCGGCGCTCTCCCTCGTGGACAAATCCTTCAACACGACGGTGCCGCTCGAGCTGCTCTTTCCGGCCGCGGTGCTCAATGCTGCCATCACCGGCGTTCTGCTCATCCCTGCGCGCATGTTGCTCCAGCGGTACGGACCCGAGGAGAAGCCGGCATGGTGAGGAGCTGCGCGACCCATGGCTGACCTGAACGAAGGGCGCCTAGACCTCCCGCGCTCGCGGCCGCGCTTCATCGCATTCACCGTGACGGCGCTGTTGCTGTTCACCCTGCTTGGTGGCCGGCTCTTCCAGATGCAGGTGATGAACGGCACCCTGTATGCGGATCGAGCCGCCGCGGGACGGACGGTCGACGAGGCCATCAAAGCGCCACGCGGGTTGATCTTCGACCGCGCCGGGCGCCCGGTGGCCGTCAACATCCCCTCCTGGACCGTCGATGCGATTCCGGCAGATCTGCCCGGGAAGGCGGCCGCCCGGACCGCGGTCCTTAGCCGAGTGGCCTCCACGGTGGGCGCCAAGCTGGCGACGCTCACCGATCGCCTGAATGCGTATCGCGGCTCTCCGTACGACCGCGTGCCGCTCCTGCGCGAGGTCAGCCGAGACCAGGCGCTCATCCTCGCAGAGGCTGCCAACGACCTGCCCGGGATCGTCGTTGACGTTGATCCCGTCCGCGAATACCTCGACGAGGCCGGCAAGGTGGATGGGTCACTGCTCGCCCACGTCCTGGGCTACACCGGACGGATCAGCCAGGATCAGTTGAAGCAGCTCGCAGCCCAGGGCTACCTGCCCGACGACGTCACCGGGGAAGACGGCGTCGAAGCCTCTTACGAGAGCCTGCTGCGGGGAACCTACGGCACCCAGCAGGTTGAGCGCGACGCTGCGGGACGGCCGATCAAGGTCGTCAGCACGAGCCAGCAACCGGTCGGTGGCGCCAACCTGATGCTGACCATCGATGCTCGCCTGCAGCGCATGGCGACCGATGCCCTCACCTGGGGGATGAGGGCCGCCGGCGTGAAGCAGGGGGTCACCATCGTCCTGAATCCTCAGACCGGCGAGATCCTGGCCATGGTCTCGCTCCCAACCTATGACAACAACGCGTTCGCGACCGGGATCACCAACGCGGAATTCCAGGCCTACGTCAACAATCCGAACCAGCCGCTGCGCAACCACGCCATCGCCGACATCTACCCGCCCGGCTCCACCTTCAAGCTGGTGACCGGCACTGCCGCTCTGCAGCAGGGGGTCACGACGCCCACCAAGACATGGCCGACGTACGCCTGCTACCACGTCCCGGGTGCGCCGGCGAACCAGTGCCTCTTCGACTGGAACCGCGCCGGCTTTGGGCGCCTGAACATCCGCCAGGCCTACGCCAAGAGCTCAGACACGTTCTTCTACCAGATGGCGGTGCACCTCGGGATCGATCCGCTCGCCAAGTGGGCGCACGACTTCGGGTTCGGGAGCCGAACCGGCATCAAGCTCCCCGGCGAGGCGGCAGGGATCATCGCCAGCACGGCGTGGGCGCAGTCGCAAGGCCGGCCGACCGTCTTCACCGGTGAGCTTGCGCAGGCGGGAATTGGGCAGAACGTGATCGCCGTCACGCCTCTGCAGCTCGCCAACGCGTACGCCGCGCTCGCCAATGGTGGCAGGCTCATGCAGCCAATGATCGTCAAGGGGGAGACCGATGACGCCGGCAAGCTGGTGAAGGCCTTCCAGCCGACGCTCCTCCACAAGCTCGCCTCGAGCAGCGCGAATCTCCAGGTGATGCGGCTCGGGGCGCGTGAGGTGATCACCACTGGGCACGCTTTCAACATCCGCGATGTTCCGCTCCCCGGCACCCTCTCCGGCAAGACGGGAACCGCCGAGTTCGGCGAGAAGCAGAAAAACGGGTCGCTCCCGTTCCACTCGTGGTTCGTTGGCTGGCTGCCATCTCACAAGGGGGGCACCGACGCGACCCTAGAAGTGCTCACCTTCTCGTACTCAGCCACGGTGCCGGGAAATGTCTCGACCGAGGTGGTGAAGTATTTCCTCCAGGAGTATTTCAAGGTGCAGCGCGACTACCGCCTGAATCCTCGAACGCTGAGCCTGCTGGGAGGCAACTGAGCCGATGGGGGCCATCAGTACGACATTTGTTGAGAATGTCCGCGAGCGCGTGTGGCGTGCGTTCGACTGGCAGCTCCTCGTCTACGTCGTGCTGATCGTGGGCCTCGGGGTGGTAATGGGCTATTCCGCCTCGTTCAACGAGACCGGGCAGCCCGCCGGGGCCATCAGTCAGACGGTAAAGACCCTGATCTGGATCGCCATCGGCTTCACCATCTTCTTCGTTGCCGCCTCGATCGATTACCACTGGCTGTCGACCTTCCCGGTCCCGATCTACTTCGGCGTGCTCGGCCTGCTGCTCCTCACCCTGGTGGCCGGGGAGAGCCTCAACGGGGCGACGCTCTCGATCAGCGTCGCCGGGCTCGACTTCCAGTTCAGCGAGGTGAGCAAGGTCCTGATGATCGTCGTTCTCGCCAGCTGGCTCTCCGGGCGGCGCGAGAGGATCGGCAAGCTGTCGACGATCATTGGTGCCGGCCTGCTGATGGGTCTCCCGACGTTCCTCGTCTTCCGCCAGCCCGACCTGGGGACGGCGCTCGTCTTTGTCGCCATCCTGGTCGGCATGCTCTTCATGAGCGGGGCCTCGATCGGTTGGATGGCGCTCATGACCGGCGGCGTCGTTGCGATCGCGCCTGTCGCCGTCAACGCACTGGCGCCCTACCAGCGCGATCGGCTCTTCTGCTTCCTCAACCCGTACGCCGATCCGCAGGGAGCCTGCTACCAACTGGTCCAGGCGCTCAACGCGGTCGGCTCCGGCGGCTGGTTCGGGCAGGGGTTGACGGCAGGCCGCCAGAACCAGCTCGGCTTCCTACCGGTCCAGACGACGGACTTCATCTTCACGGTGGTCGCGGAGGAGCTCGGGCTCGTCGGGAGCCTGCTGGTGCTGGCGCTGTTCGGGCTGCTCGTGTGGCGGATCCTGGTCATCGGCTGGGGAGCGCGCGACGCCCTGGGGAGCATGGTGGCCTATGGGCTCGGCAGCATGCTGCTCTTCCAGGTACTGGTGAACGTGGGGATGGTGATCGGCATCATGCCGGTCACCGGCATCCCGCTTCCCTTCATCACCTACGGCGGATCGAGCATGATCAGCCTCCTCTTTGGGCTCGGAATCCTGGAGTCGGTGCGTATGAACGCGCGCAAACAGACCTTCTGATTCCCGTGGTTCCCACCAGGGACGAGGGGTACGATGCTCGCCCGATGGCCACCGAACGACGCGCCGATCTTCCGCGCCAGCGCTGGCAGCTCCTCTTCTCCCGCACCGATCCGTTGCTGCGAATGCGGCAGCAGCAGGTCATGGAGGAATGGGAGCGAGTCTTCCGCGAGGCCGGGCTGCCCCTCTCGCAGTCGAACGCCAAGCGTCCCCGGCCGCGCCTCCAGCTGGCCGCGAACCTCCCGGTCGGCGTGGAGCTGCGCGGCGAGATCTTGGAGGCCTACTTCGAGGAGCTGGTGCCCATCGATCGCATCCAGGCCGCGGCGGCACTCCTTCCCGAAGGGCTCGCCCTGGTCGATGCCCGTGAGGTGTGGCACGGCTTCCCGTCGGCCGCTTCCCAGGTGCGCGCCGCTGAGTACGAGGTGGTGGTCAGCTCACCTCGCGATCTGAGCGAGCAGGACCTCCGTGGAGCAACCGTGAGGCTCCTCGGACGGGCCCGGCTGCCGGGGATGCGGAGGCGGGGAGAGACACAGCGGCGCGCAGACGCCGGGCAGCGGGACCTGCGTCCCTACATCGAGGACGCGGAGGTGATCGACGTCGACGAGGCGGCGCGCCGGGCTCGACTCCGAGTGGTGCTCCGTCATGACTCGACCGGAGCCGGCCGCCCTGAGGATGTCGTCCATGCTCTCGACCTGCCGCTGAGCACGGTCCGCACCATCCGGACGCGGCTGCTCTTCGTTGACACTCCCCCGATCGCCCGGTAAACTTGTGCTCCCGCGGGCTGTTCGTCGGCCCGCTTTGCTGTGCGTCGCGCGTCCAGCGTGATGCGCCCGCCCAACACCATCGGAGACTGATCATGTACGCCGTCGTCAGGACTGGCGGAAAGCAATACCGCGTCGAGGCCGGCTCGATGCTTGTCGTCGAGAAGCTCGGCGGGGAGCCCGGGAGCCAGGTCACCTTCGACCGCGTCCTGCTCGTCGGCGACGGCGATTCGGTGACCGTTGGGACGCCGACGGTCGCGGGCGCCTCGGTGAGCGGCACCGTCCTGGGAGAGAGCCTGGGCGCCAAGATCGTGGTGTTCAAGTTCAAGCAGAAGGTGAAGTACCGCCGCCGGACAGGCCATCGCCAGCAGCTGACGCGCGTCCGCATCGACGCCATCACGGCGGCTGGCAAGACGGTCCGTGTCGAGGCGCTGCCGAAGCCGAAGGCCGAGAAGCCCCAGCCCAAGCGCGCCACGGCCGAAGCGAAGGCCGAGCCGCTCAAGCCCGCGGCGAAGCCAAAGGCTCGAAGCCGGACAGCAGCCGCGGCGAAGGCGCCAGCTGCAGACACCTCAACAGCGGCCGAGACGCCGGTCGCCGCCGAGACGGCCGAAGAGCCGGCGGCCGCGAAGGCACCGAGGCGCAGCCGGAGCCGAACAGCTCCAAGCGGCACTGCGAAGGCCGATGCGGCTGATGCGGAGGCGGGCGAGGATAAGCCCAAGCCACGCACCCGCCGCGCGGCCAAGCCCAGGACCAAGCCGGCCAAGGAGGAATAGTCAATGGCACACAAGAAGGCCGGCTCGTCGAGCAAGAACGGTCGAGATAGCGCCGGTCAGCGCCTGGGCGTCAAGCGCGGCGATGGCCAGCAGATCCATGCCGGGACGATCATCGTCCGCCAGCGTGGAAGCACGTTCAACCCCGGCGAGAACGTCGGGATGGGGCGGGACTACACGCTCTTCGCGACGGTCGACGGCGCCGTGAAGTTCACCCATGAGACTCGGAGCAAGAAGCGCGTCAGCGTCGTAGCTGGCGGAAAGTGACCCAGGGAACCGAAATGAAGCAAGGCATCCATCCCCAGTACCACCAGGCGCAGGTCCATTGCGTCTGCGGCAACACATTCACCGTTGGCTCGACCGCCGAGTCGATCCGGGTCGAGGTGTGCGCCCAGTGCCATCCGTTCTACACCGGCACCCAGAACATCGTCGACACCGCCGGCCAGGTGGAGCGATTCCAGCGCCGAATGGACCGCGCGCTGCGCTGAGCATCAGATGCGCCGGCGCCTGACCGGGTGGCCGGCGCGAAGTGCGCCCCACCTCCTCTTCCTGATTCCCGAGCTGCTGATCGCGGCCGGGCCGTTCGTGATCCAGACCGTCGCGCGCGCGGGTGACCGTGCGCGCTTCCGTATGCCCGATTTCTTCTACGGCGGCCAGGCACTCATCGAAGGGGTGATGATGCGTGGCCGGACGACGGTGGCGATGAGCGTCCGTCCGCCGAGCGGTGAGATCCGCACCTTCTCCGAGGATCTGCCCCCGGCCCTGTCCCGCGGCAGGTGGGCGAAGACCCCGTTCGTCCGCGGCGCGTTCGTGCTCTACGAGACCCTCGTTCTCGGCACCCGGATGCTGATGCGCTCGGCGGCGATCGCCGCCGAGGGCGAGGACATCGAGATTGGACGCGGGACCCTCGTGGTCAGCATGGTCATCTCGCTGGGGTTCGCGGTGGGGCTCTTCTTCGTCCTGCCGTTGGTGCTCTCGGGACTCGTCCACGGCTCTGGCGGGGACCTCGGCGCCAACCTTGCGGAGGGCGGGATCCGCCTCGGGCTGTTCATCGGCTACATCGCCCTCATCGGCTCCATGGGGGAGATCCGTCGGGTCTTCGCGTATCACGGCGCGGAGCACAAGGCAATCAGCGCCCACGAGGCGCAGCGGCCGTTGACGCCGGACGAGGTCGACCGGTTCAGCACAGCACACACGAGATGCGGGACGACCTTCATCCTGATCGTGGTCGTCGTGAGCATCCTCTTCTTCAGCGTCATCCCCCGGACCGGAGTCCCGCTGCCGGTGCTCTTCCTGTCGCGCATCGCGCTGATCCCGGTCATCGCCGCGGTCTCCTACGAGCTGGTTCGCTTCGGGGCCAGTCATTACGGAAACCGCGTGGTGCGCGCCATCTATGCACCTGGACTCTGGCTGCAGTCGCTCACGACCCGCCCGCCGGACCATTCGATGCTCGAGGTGAGCATCGCCTCGCTCGAGTCCTGCCTGGCATCGGATGCGGCGAGCGCAGCACAGGCGGCCGGCGCAACCGCCGGAGGCGAAGGGCGCGAGCCGATGGCGCCCATCCAGGATGCTTGACCGCCTCTCCGAGCTCGAGGCGCGCTACGAGGAGCTGGCACGCCAGATGGCGTCGCCCGAGGCCGCCGCGAACCCCTCGTCGCTCGCGAACCTCGGCCGCGAGCTGTCGCGCCTCGAACCGGTGGTGACCACTATCCGCGCCTCTCGTGACCTGCGTGTCGAGCTCGATGCCACCGCCGAGATGGTCCATGACCCCGACGAGGAGGTTCGGGCCATGGCGCACGAGGAGCTCGATCGCCTCACAGCACGGCAGGGCGAGCTGGAGGATGAGCTGCGAGGGTTGCTCATCCCCCGCGACCCAAACGACGAGCGCAACGTCATCCTCGAGGTGCGCGCCGGAACGGGAGGAGAAGAGGCGTCGCTGTTCTCGGCCGAGCTGTTCCGGATGTACGCCCGCTACGCCGAGCGGCGCCGCTGGAAGGTCGAGCTGCTGGCTGTTAGCGAGAGCGAGTCGGGCGGCTACAAGGAGGCGATCGCGGAGATCTCGGGCACGGGTGCCTACTCGCGCCTGAAGTACGAGTCGGGCGTCCACCGCGTGCAGCGCGTGCCTGTCACCGAGTCGGCCGGGAGGATCCACACCTCCACCGCCACGGTCGCGGTCCTCCCCGAAGCCGAGGAGGTCGAGATCGACCTGCCCGAGAAGGACCTGCGGATCGACGTGAAACGCTCCTCCGGGCCTGGGGGACAGAGCGTGAACACCACCGACTCGGCGGTTCGGGTGACCCACCTGCCGACTGGCCTGGTGGTCGATATCCAGGACGAAAAGAGCCAGCATAAGAACAAGGCCAAGGCGCTCGCCATCCTGCGCGCCCGGCTCCTGGACCTGGAGCGCCAGCGGCAGGCAGAAGAGCGCGGGGAGCAGCGACGGTCGCAGGTCGGGACTGGCGAGCGACCGGAGAAGATCCGGACCTACAACTTCCCCGACGACCGCGTCACCGACCATCGGATCGGGCTGACCGTCCACAACCTGCCTGCACTGCTGGAGGGTGACCTCGATCGGCTGGTCGACCCGTTGGCGGAGCACGACCAGGCCGAGCGACTGGCCGCCGTGGGCGCGGCAGGCCCCGGTGCCTGAGCCAATGCGCCCGGTCGAGCGCCTCCCGGAGGCGCAAGACCTCTACGCCGGGGTCCTCATGGCGCGGGTCGCCGCACGCCTCGCCGCTGCCGGCTCGGAGACCTCTCGTCTCGACGCCGAACTCCTCGTTGGCCATGCGTTCGGCAGGGACCGCACCTGGCTCCATGCGCATCCGGACGCCCCGCTCGATCCCGAGAGCCGCGCGGCCCTCGAGGAGTGGGTCGCGCGTCGCACCCGAGGCGAGCCGGTGGCCTACATCCGCGGTTACAAGGAATGGTTCGGCATGCGCGTGGCCACTGATGTCCGGGCGCTTATCCCGCGCCCCGAGACCGAGCTGCTCGCCGAGTCGGCGATCGCCGAGATCGCCGCGAGGCTGGTTCGTGATGACCGCAGCCTGCTGGCCTGGGACGTGGCGACCGGGAGTGGTGCCGTAGCGCTCGCGCTCGCTCTCCGCTTCCGCACGGCGATCACCCTCGGCCGGGTACGACTCATCGCATCCGACATCTCCGCCGATGCCCTCGAGCTTGCCTCCGAGAACCTGGCGGCGCATCGGGCCGCCTCGCTCGCAACCGTCGTCCTGGGCGACCTGCTTGACGAGCTCGATGGCGGGATTGACCCGCCCCGCGCCGTTGACCTCGTCACCGCCAACCTTCCATACGTGGCCAGGGCGGAGGCGCTGCTGCGGGTGGGAAGTCACGCATTCGAGCCCCGGCTGGCGCTCGATGGGGGGGCCGACGGGCTCGATGTGGTGCGGCGGCTCGTAGCACAGCTCCCCGACAGGCTCGCTTCCGGCGGAGTCGCCCTCCTCGAGGTTGGGGCGGGACAGGCGAGGGCCGTCCGCGCGATGGCCGAATCCATCCCGTGGCCGACCGCGATCACGCTCCTGCCCGACCTGTCGGGCACGGAGCGTGTCGTGCGGATCGCGCGGCTCGACTAGATGACGGATCGCCTGCCCGCGACACCCGAGGGCCTCGCGGCGGCCGTTGAACTCCTGCGCGCAGGAGCGCTCGTCGCCTTCCCCACCGATACGGTCTACGGCCTCGGCTGCCGGGCTGGAGACGCAGATGCCCTGACCCGGATCTTCGAGGCCAAGCGGCGTCCGCCCGACAAGCTCGTCCCGATCCTGGTGGCGTCGCTCGAGCAGGCACGGGATCTTGGCTACACGGTCGACGACCGCGCGAGGGCGCTTGCGGGACGCTGGTGGCCCGGGGCGCTGACGCTCATCCTCGCCTCGTCGGCGGACGTCTCAGCTTCGACGCAGGGCTTCCGCGTTCCGGATCATCCGCTCGCCCTCGAGCTCATTCGGCAGAGTGGGCCGCTCCTCACCTCGTCGGCAAACCGCTCCGGGGAGCCGGAGACCTACGATCCGGATGACGTCCTGGTCGCCTTCGCGGACACCGACCTGGTCGCGGCCGTGCTCGATGGCGGACTGGTTCCCGGCGGCGTCGCCTCCAGCGTGGTGGACCTCAGCATGGTGCCGAGCCGCGTCCTCCGCGAGGGTCCGATCACGCGCGAGCAGCTCGCGGAGGTCATCGGCACCCTAGACTGACCCGCATGCGGGTCGCCATCGGCTCAGACCACGCGGGATTCGAGCTCAAGGGCATCCTTTGCACGCTCCTCGACGAGCTTCGGGTTGAGTACCGCGACTACGGCACCTACTCCACCGATCCGGTCGACTACCCCGACTTCATCGCTCCGGTCGCCCGTTCCGTCGCGCGGGGTGAGTACGACCTCGGGGTTGTGCTTGGCGGCAGCGGCACCGGGGAGGCGATCGTCGCCAACAAGATCCGCGGCATCCGCTGCGTCGAAGCGTCGGATCCGGTCGTCGCCCGGCTGGGTCGCGAGCATAACGACGCCAACGTCCTGGCGATGGGCTCGCGGATCAGCGGGGTCGAAGTGGCGCGGGCCTGTCTCCGCGAGTTCCTGGCGGCCGAGTTCCAGGGTGGGCGTCACGTGCCGAGGATCGCAAAGATCTCGCGCATCGAGGCCGAGGAGACGAACGGCTGACGCTCGCGCTCGACGCGCGAGAGCGCGGCATGCTCTCCGGCGAGGCGGGGGCGGGAGTTGCGCTGGCGATGCGCCTCGTCGTGCGAGCCGCGGAGGTCACCGCCGCGACTCGGCTCATCCCCATCAACCGCGCACACCTCGACTCCTGCCTCTACCACGGCCAGGCGAGCCTCGACTTCGTGGGGCGGCTGGCCGCCGATGGCGCCGGCGTGGCCGTCCCCACCTCCCTCAATGTCGGCGGCGTCGACCTCCTGCACCCCGACCTGTGGCGCGGTGAGCAGGTGGCCGCCGCGCGCGGTCGCGAGCTGATGGCGGCCTACCGATCGCTCGGCTGCCTGCCGACGTTCACCTGTGCGCCGTACCAGCTTCCTCAGCTCCGGCCGCGCCTCGGTGAGCAGGTGGCGTGGGGCGAGTCCAATGCCATCGCCTTCTGCAACTCGGTGCTCGGCGCGCGGACCAACCGCTACGGCGACTTCATCGACGCCGCCTGCGCCGTGACAGGCATGGTCCCTGAAGCCGGCCTGCACGTCACCGCCGAGCGACGGGCGGTCATCGTACTGAAGCCTGGACGCGATGTCCCTCCCGCCTTCTTCGATGACGACTCCTTCTACCCGGTCCTTGGGCTCGTCCTCGGCCGCCGGGCCGGCAGCTCCGTGGCTGCGATCGTTGGCCTCCCCCCTGGCCTGGGCGATGATCGCCTGAAGGCCATCGCGGCCGCGGGCGCATCCAGCGGCTCGGTCGCCCTCTTCCACGTCATCGGCTCGACGCCCGAGGCGCCGTCGCTGGAGGCGGCGCTGCACGGAAGTGAGCCGGAGCTGGTCGCGGAGATCGGGATGGGAGAGCTCCGCGCCGCGCGCTCGGAGCTGATGACCGCTGACCCCGGCGCTCGGCTCCGCGCGGTGTCGCTCGGGACGCCGCACGCTTCGCTCCCCGAGCTGCGCCGGATTGCCGAGCTGCTTGACGGATCGCGCCGGGCCGATGGCGTCGAGCTCCTGGTCTCGACCTCGCGGGACCTGCTCGCCGCCGCCGACGAGGAGGGGATCGGCGACCGGCTCCGAGCGGCGGGCGTGGAGCTTCTCGTCGACACCTGCAGCTACATCGCGCCGATCCTGCACCCGGGAGGTGGCGCGGTGATGACCGACTCGGGGAAGTGGGCCTACTACGCCCCGGGGAACATCGGCGCCGAGGTCATGTTCGGCTCAACCGCCGAGTGCGTTGCCTCGGCAGTCGCCGGACGGGCGGTGCGATTTCCATCCGCCTGGGATGAGGCATGACCATTCTGCACGGCCGCGCCCTGGCGCCGGGCAGCGCTCTCGGAGACGCGCTCGTCCTCGAGCAGCCCCTCAGCCTGTGGGGCGGCATGGATCCGGCCTCCGGTCGGCTGGTCGACGCCCATCACCCGCAGCGCGGCGCGCTCATCTCCGATCGGATCCTGGTGATGCCCAGCGCCCGCGGGTCGTCGTCATCGTCGTCCGTGCTGGCCGAGGCGGTTCGAGCCGGGACGGCCCCACTGGCCATCCTCCTCGGCGAGGGAGACTTGATCCTCGCCATTGGCGCAGCAGTCGCTGCTGAACTGTACGGCCGCCAGGTGCCGATCGTGGAGCTCACCGAGGCGGACCTGCGCCGGATCCCGGACGGTTCGAGGCTGGCGGTCGAGCCGGACGGTACCGTCCGTCCGGCTGACGACGAGGACGTGTGGGCTCCACTCAGCGATCCCGGGACGGCCACGCTTTGAGCATTCGGCGCGAGCTACCCTCCGCGCATGCCCGCCCACCTGCCCCGAATCGTTCCCTTCGCACCTGATCATCTGGACGCGGCGGCCCGCCTCCTTGCGGCCGCTCTAGTGGCGCCTGCATCGGATGGTCCACCACCGGATCGTGTGGGCTCGCCAGGCAGCGCCCGGGAGCTGAGACGGGGAGGGCCGCCGCAGCCGCCATCGGTCTACACTCGACCGCGCCAGCCCTCACCACGCCTTGGCCACCCCGCCATGGCATCACGCGCCAAGGAGGCGTCCTCCCATGGACTTCTGGGCACCGCTCGAGACCGAAGACCCGGATATCGCGGGACTCGTCCGCGATGAGGAGGAGCGCTGTCGGTCCAATCTCGAGCTGATCGCGTCCGAGAGCTACCCATCGCTCGCCGTCCTGCAGGCGGTCGGGTCCGTCCTGACCGCGAAGTACGCCGAGGGCTACCCGGGGCGCCGGTACTACGGTGGATGCGAGATCGTCGACCAGGTCGAGGAGCTGGCCCGGTCTCGCGCCAAGGCCCTCTTTGGCGCCGATCACGCCAATGTGCAGCCCCACGCTGGGGCCCAGGCGAACATGGCCGTCTATCACGCGCTGCTCCAGCGCGGGGACACGGTCATGGGCCTTGCCCTCGACCAGGGCGGCCATCTGACCCACGGCTCGCCGGTCAACTTCTCGGGGCAGTACTACAACTTCGTGCCGTACTCGGTGGACCCGGAGACCCATCGGATCGACATGGACGCAGTCCACGCGCTCGCCCGCGAGCACAAGCCCAAGCTCATCGTCACCGGTGCCACCGCCTACCCACGTCTGTGGGACTTCGCACGGTTCCGCGACATCGCCGACGAGGTGGGCGCCCTGCTGATGGCCGACATGGCGCACTTCGCGGGGCTCGTGGCGGCGGGGGTCCATCCGAGCCCGATCCCCTATGCCCAGGTGGTGACGAGCACGACGCACAAGACCCTGCGCGGGCCGCGCGGCGGCCTGATCCTGTGCATCGCGGAGCTGGCCAAGGCGATCGACAAGGCGGTGTTTCCGGCCATCCAGGGCGGCCCCCTGGAGCACGTCATCGCGGGAAAGGCGGTCGCGTTCCACCAGGCGACGAGTGCGGAGTTCAAGCGCGACGCCGCCCAGACCGTGACGAACGCCCAGGCGCTCGCCGCTCAGCTGGCGGAGCGGGGCGGGGAGATCATCACCGGTGGCACGGACAATCACCTGATGCTCGTCGACGTGCGCCCGTGGGGGGTCACCGGCAAGGAGGCCGACGCCGTCCTGGGCGAGGTCCGGATCACGGTCAACAAGAACACGATCCCGTACGACCCGAACCCACCGGCGGTGGGGAGTGGCGTGCGAGTCGGAACCCCGGCGGTGACCAGCCGCGGGATGCACGAGGGGGAGATGCGCCAGATCGGCGACCTGATCGTGGACGGGATCGCGGCTCGGGGCGACGAGGCCGCCCAGGGTGCCGTGCTCGAGCGCGTGGCCGCCATCGTCGACCGGTTCCCCGTTCCCGGCCTGCCCTGGACCCGAGACCGCACAACGACCGCTGCCGCCACCGTCTGACCCGATTGAGCGCGCATGCGCCCACTTCCCCTAGATGACGGGTGGCGAGCGCCCATCGGCGCGTGCGCGCATCGGTGCAGCATCGGGGGTCCGTCAGCGTTTTTGGGTGGTCCCTTCACGTCTCCCTCGCGGCAACGAGTGCGGCCGATGAGAACCCGGGTGACCAAGATCCGGCGCGGATGGGGCCAGAAGAGACCTTGCGCGAGCATCATCGTGCAGCCGATTTGGCTAGTGAGAACCGTCACGACCACCCGATCGCCGCGATCGCCAGATTCCGGGGCCTCCGGTATACTCCCGCCGTCCGGCCGTTGAGTCGAATCTGCATGGCACAAGGGACCAGCGCGGGGCTCCTCAAGATCCTGGGCCAGGTGTCCGTGATCGTGGTGATCCCCATTCTGGGTGGCACGGTAACCGGGATCATCCTCGACCGGGTCCTCGGAAGCTCGCCGCTCTTGGTGCTCAGTGGGTTCGGGGCCGGCAACGTGGTCGCAATCCTTGGGGTCTGGGTCTACATCCGCACGCAGCTGCGACGCATGAGCAACCGCGCGGACCGACACGATGAGGGCTGAGCCGCCGGCAGACGGCGACCCGCCTCGTCCGAACCGTCCGAGCGGGCAGATGCAACCGGGCGTGGGGCTCATCTTCGACCTTGGGCTGCGGCTCGCGATATCGGTGATCCTGGGGTTGGGCGCGGGCCTGCTCCTGGACAACTGGCTGCGCACGTCCCCGGTCTTCACGCTCCTCGGCATGATCCTGGGGATCGGGGCAGCGATGTACACGATCTGGATCGTCGCGCGACAGAGCGTGAGGAGGTAGGCAGGCCGCGTGGTACATGTCTCGCTCAAGGCCGAGCGCCTGTTCAACATCGGGCCGTGGGAGGTCACCAACAGCATGGTTGGTGCCCTGCTCGCGTCGCTCGTGCTGCTCGCGGCGGCGCTCTATGTTTCGCGGAGGGCGCTGATCGTCCCCGGACGCGTCCAGAGCATCGTCGAGCTCCCCTTCGAATTCGTGTTCGGGGTCGTCCGCGACCAGGGTGGCCGCACCTGGCGGCAGATCCTGCCGCTGATCGCCACCATCTTTCTGTTCATCCTGGTCGCCAACTGGATGGGCATATTCCCGGGGGTTGGCACCATCGGCTATTACGTGCAGGAAGGGAACGAGAAGGTGCTCGTCCCGTACGTACGCGCGGCGGCGGCAGACCTCAACTTCACGCTCGCGCTGGCGATCATTGCGTTCGTGACGTTCGTCTGGTTCGGGATCAAGGTGCAGGGCGTCGGCGGCTACGTCAAGGAGGTGCTCCTCCCCGAGCCAAAGATCCTGGCCTTCCTGATGGGCCCGATCGAGCTGATCAGCAACCTCTCGCGCCTCATCTCGCTCTCGATGCGGCTCTTCGGCAACGTTTTCGCCGGGGAGGTGCTGGTGCTGGTGCTGCTGGCGATCGCGCCGGTCTTCGTCTTCGTCGTGTTCGGGCTGGAGCTCCTGTTCGGGATCGTCCAGGCCCTTGTCTTCGCGCTGCTGGCCATGACCTACGTGGTGCTCGCCACCATCGAGCACCACGAGGAGGGCACCTCAGAGGCCGATGGCGGCCACGGGTCGCCGGATCACGAAAACCATCCCGCTGGTACGCAAGCCAGCGAGGGATGATGGGACCCCTCTCGCATCCGGGAGGGCATGAAGGAGGAACGCAACACGTGGATCTGACACCTCTCGCCGCAGGGCTGGCGATCGGGCTGGGCGCCATCGGCCCGGGGATCGGCTTGGGCATCGGCGTCTCGAAGGCGATGGAGGCGATCGGGCGCAATCCCGAGTCGTACAACACGCTCTTCGTCCCGTATGTGCTCGGCATCGCACTCACCGAGGCGGTCGCCATCTACGCCCTGGTCGTGGCCCTGATCATCAAGTTCGTGTAGTCGGCCGAGCCACCAGCTGACATGCAGTTCTTCAACGCCTTCGGTGTCGATTGGTTCAAGCTGCTCGCGCAGATCGTCAACTTCCTCGTCGTCCTCTACCTGATCAACCGGTTCGGCTTCAAACCGCTGCTGCGGCTGATGGACGAGCGGGCCGCGCGGATCAAGAAGGGCCTCGAGGACGCGGAGGCGGCGGCGCGCGACCGTTCCCTGGCGCAGGCCGAGCGCGAAGCAGCCGTGGCCGAAGCGCGCAAGGAGGCGCAGGCGATGATCGCCCGCGCGAACAAGATCGCGGAGGACACCCGAGCCGAGATCCTGGGCGAGGCCCGGACAGAGGCCGGCAAACTCGTCGAGCGCGCGCGGCAGGAGATCACCGCCGAGAAGGACAAGGCCATGGCGGAGCTGCGGAGCCAGGTCGCGGACCTGGCGCTCGACGCCGCCGGCAAGCTCGTCCAATCCGAGATGAACACCGCCACCCAGCGGCGGCTGGTCGAGGGCTTCCTTTCGGAGGTCCAGCCAGCCGACGACGGCACGCAGAAGAACTGACCGATGGCGCGACGAGCGACGGCTGCCCGCCGATACGCCGATGCCGCCTTCCAGATGGGCCGCAGTGAAGGGACGCTCGACGACTGGGCCCGCGACCTGACCGCGCTCCGTGCGGCCCTCGACGACAGACAGCTGCGCGCCGTCGTCCAGCATCCGGCGATCGCCTATGCCGTCAAGGAGCGGATCCTCCGCGCCGTCGCGGGCAAGGCGATGGGTGCCGAACCGCTCAACTTGGCGCTGCTCATGATCCGGCGCGGCCGGCCGGGCGCCATCGACACCATGGTCGAGCATTTCGAGACCCTGCTGCGCCGCGAGCGCGGGATCTCGCGCGCCGAGCTTCGGAGCGCGCTGCCGCTCGACAAGGCGCAGCGCGACGCGATCGGCACGCGCCTCCGAGAGCTGACCGGAACCCAGATCGAGCTGCGCGAACAGGTCGACGAAGGCCTGATCGGCGGGGTCGCGGTCCGGATCGGGGACACCCTCTACGACGCGAGCGTGCGTAGCCGCCTCGAGCGGCTCCGCGCTCGCCTGACCGCCGTCTAGCCGCCGAGGTACGAAAGGAACCGCATGGCGATCAGATCCGATGAGATCACATCGATCATCCGCAGCGAGATCAAGGGCTTCGATGAAGGAGCCGATGTCTCCGGCGTAGGGACGATCGTGGAGGTGGGCGATGGGATCGCCCAGATCTATGGCCTCTCCGGGGCACTCGCCTCCGAGCTGCTCGAGTTCCCAAACGGGATCATGGGGATGGCCTTCAACCTCGAGGAGGAGACCGTCGGTGCACTGATCCTCGGGGATTACACGTCCCTGAAGGAGGGCGACCAGGTCAAGACCACAGGGCGCGTGGTCGAGGTTCCGGTTGGGGATGCCCTCATCGGTCGGGTCGTGAACCCACTCGGCCAGCCGATCGACGGCAAGGGACCGATCGAGACCAAGACGACGCGGCCGATCGAGAAGATCGCCCCGGGCGTCATCGTTCGGCAGCCCGTTGATACGCCGGTCCAGACCGGAATCAAGGCGATCGACTCGATGATCCCCATTGGCCGTGGACAGCGGGAGCTGATCATCGGTGACCGGCAGACCGGCAAGACCGCGATCGCCCTCGACACGATCATCAACCAGAAGGGCCAGGACCTCATCTGCATCTACATCGCCATCGGCCAGAAGCAGTCCACCGTCGCGCAGGTCGTGGCCCAGCTCGAAGAGCATGGCGCCATGGAGCACACCATCGTGGTCTCCGCCGCGGCGAGCGATCCCGCCCCCCTCCAGTTCATTGCACCGTACGCCGGTGTGGCGATGGGCGAGGAGTTCATGGATGCCGGTCGAGACGCGCTGTGCGTGTACGACGACCTCTCGAAGCACGCCTGGGCCTACCGCCAGGTGTCGCTGCTCATGCGTCGCCCGCCAGGTCGTGAGGCGTATCCGGGCGACATCTTCTACGCCCACAGCCGGCTGCTGGAGCGTGCCGCTCGGATGAACAAGGAGAACGGCGGCGGATCGCTGACGGCCCTGCCCGTGATCGAGACGCAGGCTGGCGACGTGTCGGCCTACATCCCGACCAACGTGATCAGCATCACGGACGGCCAGATCTTCCTGCAGACCGATCTCTTCAACCAGGGCCAGCGACCGGCGGTCAACGCCGGCATCAGCGTCAGCCGGGTGGGCGGCAATGCCCAGATCAAGGCCATGCGCCAGGTGTCGGGGCGGCTCCGCCTGGACCTCGCCCAGTACCGCGAGCTGGCCGCCTTCGCGCAGTTCGCCTCCGACCTCGACAAGGCAACCCGCGACCAGTTGACCCGTGGCGAGAAGCTGACAGCGACGCTGCGCCAGCCGCAATTCGACCCGGTGCCGGTCGAGCGCCAGGTAGCGATCCTGTGGGCAGCAACCAACGGCTACCTCGACGACGTGGCTACCAATCGCGTTGGCGACTTCGAGTCGGAGTTCGACAGGTTCCTGGAATCGACCTACCCCGACCTCCTCCCGGCCATCGCCAAGGAGAAGGCACTCAACGATGACCTGACGGGGCGGCTGGGGAAGGCCGTCGGCGAGTTCAGGCAGCAGAGCGGCTACGGGAAGGAGGACGGCGCGAAGGAGGACGGCGCGAAGGAGGGCGCTGCCAAGGAGGGCGCCGCCAAGGAGGGCGCGCCGGAGCAGGAGGATTCTGCGAAAGCCGAGGCATCGGCGGATCGAGAATCGGCAACGGAGCCAGAGCCCGCGATGGACGAGGCCTCCGCGGAGCCGGAGCCCGCAAAGGAGCCAGAGCCCGCGAGGGACGAGGCCTCCGCGGAGCCGGAGCCCGCAAATGAGCCCGAGCCGGCAAAGGAACCGGCGCCGGCAAGGAAGACTGCCACGAAGAAACCTGCCGCGAGGAAGACGACCGCGAAGAAACGAGGGAAGACCTAGACCGATGGCGTCGCTCAAGGAGATCCGCGGGCGCATCGGCTCGGTCCGCAACATCGCGCAGATCACCCGCGCGATGGAGATGATGTCCGCAGCGCGGATGAAGCGTGCCCAGGACGCGATCATCGCCGCGCGCCCGTACTCGGACGAGCTCCGCGAGGCGCTCAGCCGGGTGGCGGCGGCCGTCAGCGAAGAGGTCGACCCCCTGCTCGCGCGGCGGCCCGTGCGCCGCATCGCATTGGTCGTACTGACCACCGACCGCGGCCTCGCGGGAGCCCTCGACTCGAACACCGTACGGGCGGTCCTGCGCTGGATCGCCGCGCGGGCCGACGAGGCCGGGTCCGACGCGCCCGAGGTCGAGGCGATCACCGTCGGCCGGAAGGGACGCGACGGACTGCGGCGGGCAGGCGTCCACATCGCGGCGCACTTCGTGCATCTGGGCAATCGCCCGGGGTTCACCGACGTGACCCCCATCGCGCGGGTGGTCACCGATGACTTTCTGGAGGGCAAGTACGACGAGATCGGTGTCGCCTACTCCACCTTCGTGACGACGCTCTCTCAGCAGCCCGAGGTGCGGATCATCCTCCCGGTGATCCAGCCAACCATGGAGGAGGAGACGCGCATCTCGAACGATGAGTACCTCTTCGAGCCCTCGCCGGAGGCGGTCCTCCATCGGCTCCTCCCGCACTACGTGGCGGTCGACCTGTATCGGGCCGTGCTGGAGAACAACGCGTCGGAGGAGAGCGCTCGGATGGTCGCCATGCGAAGCGCGACGGACAACGCCAACGAGCTGATCGACGACCTGACCCTGGTCTACAACAAGACCCGGCAGGCGACGATCACCCGCGAGATGATCGAGATCGCCTCCGGGGCCGAGGCCCTGGGCTAGCAGCTGAGGAGAGACCAACCACCCATGGCCACCGGAACGGTGATCCAGATCACGGGACCCGTCGTCGACGTCGAGTTCCCCGCCGGCGAGCTGCCGTCGATCTACAACGCCCTCGAGATCAAGCGGCCCAAGTCCAAGATCAAGCAGGGGGACCCGACGCTCGTCGTAGAGGTCCAGCAGCACCTGGGAAACAACTGGGTGCGCGCCGTCGCGATGTCAACGACGGACGGCCTCGCCCGCGGGCTCGATGTGGTGGACACCGGGGCACCCATCCGCGTGCCGGTCGGCGAGGTCACGCTGGGCCGCGTCTTTGACGTGCTCGGTCACCCTATCGACGGGAAGGGGGCGGTGAAGTCCTCCGAGATGTTGCCGATCCATCGCAAGCCGCCGGCCTTCGACCAGATGGAGACCGAGTCGCAGGTCTTCGAGACGGGGATCAAGGTCATCGACCTGATCGCGCCGTTCAAGCGCGGCGGCAAGGTCGGCGTCTTCGGGGGAGCTGGCGTCGGCAAGACGGTCATCATCCAGGAGCTCATCCGCAATATCGCCGCCGAGCATGGCGGCTACTCGGTGTTCGCCGGGGTCGGCGAGCGATCGCGCGAGGGGAACGACCTGCTCGGCGAGATGACCGAATCGGGTGTCATCGACAAGACGGTCATGGTCTTTGGCCAGATGAACGAGCCGCCTGGCGCTCGCCAGCGGGTGGGGCTCACTGCCCTGACCATGGCGGAGTACTTCCGCGATATCGAGGGCCGCGACATCCTGCTCTTCATCGACAATATCTTCCGCTTCACGCAGGCGGGCTCCGAGGTGTCCGCCCTGCTCGGCCGGATGCCGTCGGCGGTGGGCTACCAGCCGACCCTCGCGACGGAGATGGGCGACCTGCAGGAGCGGATCACATCGACCAAGAACGGTGCGATCACATCGCTCCAGGCGGTCTTCGTCCCAGCAGACGACTACACCGATCCCGCACCGGCAACGACCTTCGGTCACCTCGACTCCACGATCCGGCTCGAGCGCTCGATCGTGGAGATCGGGATCTACCCCGCGGTCGACCCCCTGACGTCGACCTCCACCGTGCTGGACGCCCGCGTGGTGGGACAGGACCATTTCGACACGGCGCGCGAGGTGCAGCGCACGCTCCAGCGCTACCGTGACCTCCAGGACATCATCGCCATCCTGGGCATGGACGAGCTGTCGGAAGAGGACAAGGTGACGGTCGCGCGGGCGCGGCGACTGCAGCGCTACATGAGCCAGCCGATGTTCGTCGCCGAGCAGTTCACCGGGCGCGCCGGCAAGTACGTCGAGCGCAAGGAGACGGTCCGGGGCGCGCGAGAGATCCTCGAGGGCAAGCACGACGGGCTGCCCGAGCAGGCGTTCCTCATGGCGGGGCCGATCGAGGACGTGGTCGAGAACGCGGAGGGCATGAAATGAGATTGCCAGGCGTGTGCGGCAGCGATCCCAGCTCGCCGGGCTTCGCGACCGGCTTCGCTGAGGTCGCTGCCCCACGGCAGCCTCTCGTGTCAGCTCCCCTCTGTGTCCATCCTCACCAAGAGGGCTGCTGACCGATGCCGCTGCAGCTGGAGGTCGTCAGTCCGGAGCGACGCGCCTACGCCGATGAGGTCGACATGGTCACGGTGCCCGGCATCGACGGCGAGTTGGGCATCCTGCCGCATCACACCCGCCTGATCAGCGCCCTCGGGATTGGCGAGCTGCGGATCAAGAAGGGCGGGGTCGAGGAGATCCTGTTCATCTCCGGCGGCTTCGTCGAGGTGCGCCCGGACAAGGTCGTGGTCATGGCCGATCTCGCCGAGCACTCGGATGAGATCGACGAGCAACGCGCTATCGACGCCCGTAAGCGCGCCGAGGCGGAGCTGGAGCAGGCCAAGGATCCACTCGACCTTGCGCGGGTGCGAGCGGCGCTGCAGACGGCCCTCATGCGGGAGCGGATCGCCGTCCGCCGCCGATTGCGAGGCTGATCAGGCGAGGCCTCACGGGACGTCGGGGACCACGTGCAGCTCCATGAACTCGGTGACGTTCAGGGCGCCCAGCGGGCGGCGGAAAAACCAGGGCACTTCGCTGCGCTTCGGGTCGCTGAATCGCCGGGGATCAACCAGCCGGAGCCGACGCCCGCGGGTCACGAGGGTGCAACCCCCAGCCGCGAGCACGTTGCGGATCCACTGCGCATCCGGACCGTAGGTCAGCGCAAAGACAATTCGGTCGCGGTGTCGGAACACGTTCACCGGCGAACGGTAGCGCCGCCCGCTCGTGCGCCCGACGTGCTCCACGATCCCGAAGTAGGGCAGCCAGCCCGCGAATGGTCGCGTCAACCGGTTCGTGAATCGGCTGTTGAAGTGTCCGAGCCAGAGCGGGAGCGGCATCGGGGGATCCTACGGCGTCTGCGCTACCATCGGTGCATGGCGGACGATCGCAACGAGGAGATGACGGTCGATGAGGCGAGCCGCGCCCACCTGCGCGGACCCGAGGGCAAGACTGAGCACGGCTTCCGGCGGATGCAGGAGCTGCGCAAGGTGAGCCGCGACTACCCGTTCATCTGCCCGGTCGACTTCAAGCCGCACAAGGGCTCGCCGCCGGGGTCCGATCCCAACCTTGATCCCAACTTCGTCGCCAACCACCGCGAGGATGACGGCGCGCATTACCTTGGCTGAGCCGATGGGGGTCGATGCAGACCTGTGACTTCTGCGGCACGCGGATGCCGCAGCTCCCGGTCAGGATCGAGATCGTCCGCGAATCGGGCCCCATCGGCCTGGCATCCGATCCCGCCCCAGGGGAGACGCTGAACTTCACGAAACGCTACGCGTTCTGCTCGTCCGACCACCTCTACGCCTGGGCCCGCGAACGCCGCTATATGCTTTGCAACCGCGCGCCAACCGCATTCGAGGCCGGGATGCAGCCGTACCTCCCGTCGCGCCACCTGGCCGGCCGCGTCGGCCTGTGCGATGGGCACCACACGGGCCCGCACGAATGGAAAGAGGCCTGGCCGGGCTGAACAGCGTCCGTGCCGGGTAGACTGCATCGGTCCATGCAGAAGTTCATCGTCACCGGGGGCCAGCCGTTGAGTGGCGAGGTCCGCATCGCCGGGGCGAAGAACGCGGTCCTCAAGCTGATGGCCGCCGCCACGCTCACTGACGAGCGATGCACGCTCCTGAACGTCCCCCGCATCAGTGACGTGGCGTCCCTCGGCGAGACGATGGGCGACATCGGGTTCAAGCTCAAGCGAACGGATGACGACGGCCTCGAGATCCGCGCCGGGGACGCCCAATGGCTATTCGTCCCTCTCGAAGCGGCAATGAAGATGCGAGCCAGCTTCATCCTTCTCGGTCCGCTGCTCAGCCGATTCGGCCGGGTGATCATCTCCAACCCCGGCGGGGATCGGATCGGCCGGCGTCCGGTGAACCTGCACGTCGACGCCATGACCGCGATGGGCGCCGAGGTCACCTACAAGAACGGCTACTACTTCGCCGAGGCGCCGGAGGGCAGGCTGCACGGAGCGCGGATCGAGTTCCCGTACGTGACCGTGATGGGAACGGAGAACGCGCTGCTCGCCGCGGTGCTCGCCGTCGGTACCACCGTGATCGAGAACGCCGCACGCGAACCGGAGACGGACGACCTCATCGCCATGCTCTCCGCCATGGGCGCGCGGATCGAGCGAACCGCGGAGCACCGGCTGGAGATCGAGGGAGTCGATCGGCTGCACGGGGTGACGCACCGCGTCATCGGTGACCGGCTGGAGGCCGGGACGTTCGCCATCGCCGCCGCCATCAGTGGGGGTGACATCACGATTCGGGGGATCGCGCCCGAGCACCTGCTCGCCTTCCTGCAGGCGCTCGAGCGGATGGGCGTGCCGTTCGAGACCGATAGAGCCGATGGTGGCTGCCTGCGCGTCCGATCGAGCGGGGGATACGCCGCCGCTGAGGTCGAGACCGCCCCCTACCCGGGATTCCCGACTGACCTCCAGGCGCCTATGGCGGTGCTGATGAGCCAGGCAGACGGCATCTCGACGATTCACGAGACGATCTACGAAGACCGCCTCGACTACGTGACGGAGCTCAACAAGATGGGCGCGGTGATCGAGGTCCTCGACGAGCACCATGCGCGCGTCGCCGGCCCGACCCCGCTCCATGGACGCGAGGTCCAGATCACCGACCTCCGTGCCGGCGCGACGCTGATCCTCGCGGCGCTGGCCGCTTCCGAGACGAGCGTCATCTCTGGCGTCGAGCATGTCGACCGGGGCTACGAGCAGATCGAATCCAAGCTCGTCGGTCTCGGGGCGCAGATCCACCGTATCGACGCCTGAGTCACGCGCGCTGGCAGCTCGGGCACCAGTAGGTGGTCCGAGCGCCGGATCCCTGGCGCGCGGCGAGGATCAACGTTCCACATCGGCGGCACGGGCGGCCAGCGCGCCGGTAGACCCAGAGCGACGCTCCACGGCGGGGATCGCCGGTCGTCACGCGACGTCCGGTTGAGGCGCCACTGCGAAGGACGCGCGCAGCGGCTTCCACCAGCTGCCGCAACGTGGCGGGGTCGAGCGCACTGACCGCCGTCCACGGGTTCACACGCTCCATGAACAGGACCTCGTTACGCACGACGTTGCCGATACCGGCCACCAGGCGCTGGTCGAGCAGCGCCTCGCCGATCGCCGGGTTCGGTGCAGCGGCCAGCCTGCCCACGGCGGCATCGGCGTCGAGATCCGGCACAAGCAGGTCGGGGCCGAGCGTGCGAAGCGCGCGGGAGCGCGCCAGGTCGGTATCGGCCAGGAGCTCCGCGGTCGGGCAGTCGAAGCAGACCGCCACCGCGGACTCGGTCGCCAGCACGAGGCTCGCACGGCTGGCCGGAAGGTGCCACCGCTCGCCAGGCCGGTATCGGTGCCATGCGCCGGTCATGCCCAGGTGGCTCCGCAGGGTAAGCCGATGTCGCCCGTCCTCGAAGGTCATGAGCAGCTGCTTGCCGCGCGACTCCACCGCGCGCACATGCATCCCGGCGAGGGGGGAGAGATCGGGCGGGTGCCGAAGGAGCGGCCCGGCGTTCGCTCGGGCGGAGCGCACGGAGCTCCCAGCGAGCCATCGCCGCAGCACCGCGGCGGTGCGGGCGACGGTGTCCCCCTCGGGCATGCCCTAGCCGATGCCGAGCTCGTCCAGGTGCGTCAGCAGGTCCGCGGCGTCGCGGTAGACCATGAACGCTCCGGCCCCGGTGAGCTCGTCATAACCGTAACCGCCGGATAGGACCCCGACGCTCAGCATCCCGGCCCGGCGGGCGGCCAGCAGGTCCCACGTCGCATCACCGACGACGTAGCAGGCGGCGTACGGCAGTTGCAACCGCTCTGCGGCAGCCATGAACAGGTCGGGCTCTGGCTTGGCGCGCTCGACGCTGCCTCGATCGATCACCACCGCGCTCTGCGGCACGCCGAGCGCCTCGAGGGATGGATTGATCTCCGGGCGGCGCCCCGAGGTCGCGATCGCCCAGGGAACCCCGGCGGTCGTCAGGTGGCTCAGGAGCTCGGCGGCACCGGGGAGCGGCCGCCGGGTGGGAAGGAGCTGCTCGAACAGCTCCCCGTGCCGCTGCTGGAGGCGCTCGGCCTCCGCAGGCTCGAGCGGCCTGCCCAGCTCGCGCCCGACCGCCCTGGTGAACAGGCCGCCGCTCATCCCGACCCTGCGGTGGATGCGCCAGCCGTCGATCGGGAGGCTCACCTCGGCAAGCGCGAGCTGCCACGCGAAGACGTGAGCGTAGACCGTGTCGACCAGGGTGCCGTCGAGGTCGAAGATTAGGCCCTGCACGCACGGATCGTACCCCGGGCAATGCGGGACGCCACTCCCACCCGGCGGCCAGGCGGTCCCGGGCCGGTATACTGCGGACGCCCCGCGAGACCGACGATTCGGCCGTGGCTGGCCGTCACAAGACCCGGCAGCGCAGGGACCACAGGGGCATCGATGAAGATCGGGATCGACCTCGGCACCGCGAACATCCTCGTCTACGTCAAGGGCAGGGGCGTCGTGCTCAACGAGCCATCCGTGGTGGCCATCAGCGAGGACGACAACCGGCTCGTCGCGGTTGGCGAGGAGGCGCGCGAGATGATCGGGCGCACCCCCGGCAACGTCCGCGCCATCCGGCCAATGCGCGACGGGGTGATTGCCGACTACCTGATCACCGAGGCGATGCTCCGCTACGTGATCAACAAGGTCGCCCGGGTCCGCCTCTTCAAGCCGGACGTGATGATCAGCGTCCCGTCGGGCGTGACGAGCGTCGAGAAGCGCGCAGTCCGCGACGCGGCGCTGAAGGCCGGCGCCCGCGACGCGTACCTCATCGAGGAGCCGCTGGCGGCGGCGATCGGCGCGAACGTGCCCATCTCCGGACCCAGCGGCAACATGATCATCGACATCGGCGGCGGCACCACGGAGATCGCGGTCATCTGCCTCGGCGGGATCGTGGTGAGCGACTCGGTACGGGTCGCCGGGAACCGCTTCGACGAGGCGATCGCCAACTACATCCGGCGCAAGTACAACCTGATGATCGGCGACCGCACCGCGGAGGACGTGAAGATCCAGATCGGCTCCGCCCTGCCGCTCGACGAGCCGCTCTCGATGGAGGTCAAGGGCCGTGACCTGATCGCGGGCCTGCCACGCACCATCCCGATCACCTCGGCCGAGGTGACCGAGGCGATCGAGCAGCCGCTCCAGCAGATCGTCACTGCCGTGCGCAACGTCCTGGAGCAGACGCCGCCGGAACTGTCGAGCGACATCATCGACAAGGGGATGGTCATGTCCGGCGGAGGCTCCCTGCTCCGCAACCTGGACACCCTGCTCACCCAGGTCACCGGAATCCCGTGCCATGTCGCCGAGAACGCGCTCAACTCCGTGGCCGTGGGCACCGGGCTGGCCCTCGAGCACTTCACGACCTTCCGCAAGAGCCTGGTGAGCAGCTCGTGACGCGGGCGGGCCTACCGTGACCGCCGCTGCGCCGGTGGCCACCGCCCGACCAAAGGCGCGCGAGAAGACGGGGGGTCCGGCGGAGGAGCCACGAGCCTTTGCCGATTTCCACATCCACACGCGCTTCAGCCGCGACTCCATCCTCTCGGAGGAGGCGTTCATCCGCGCCGCCCTCGAGCGGGGGCTGACGCATGTCGCGGTCACCAACCACAACAACGTCGAGGGCGCAGTGGCCGTGCGCGACGCGGCACGGGCGCTGGGTGTCAGCAACCGCCTGACGGTGATCCTTGGTGAAGAAGTCTCGACAGCCGATGGCGAGGTGGTCGGTCTCTTCCTGCAGCGCACGATTCCTCGAGGCCTCTCCGCGGACGAAACGGCGGACGAGATCCACGCGCAGGGCGGATTGGTCAGTATCCCGCACCCGTTCGACCCCTTCCGTGCCTCACACATCCGAGAAGTACCACTGACGCGGCTCGCGGCGGCGGGCAAGATCGACGCCGTGGAAATCTTCAACAGCCGGGTGACGTTCCAGCGCCACAACCTCCGGGCGGCGGAGTTTGCTGCGGCCCATGGCATCCCCGGCATCGCCGCCAGCGACAGCCACGCAGGCTACGAGGTGGCGATGTCGACCAATGTCCTGCCGCCATTTGCGACGGCGGCGGAGCTCAAGGCCGTCCTGCCGATGAACCAGTGGCACGCCAGTCGCTCGACGGTCCTCGTCCATCTCACGACTCGGTACGCGGTGTGGCTGAACCTCCTGAACCGGCGCCTCGGCCGGCCGGCGGCAGCGTCGCCCGCCCTCGGCCCTCAGGCACCGAGTGAAGTCGAAGACAACCGAACCCGATGAGGGACGATCGCCAGCACCCGGAGCAAGCTGCGCATGAGCACGCCGCGCACGAACACTCCGCCCACGAGCACGCCGCACACGAGCATCCGTCCGCTCCGCACGAGCACATCGGGTCGTTGTACGAGCCGAGCGAGTTCCTCGATGCACCTGCGAGCGAGCAGATCCCCGAGGGGGAGGTCAGCCTCGCCCGGCGCTTCCTGAACCTGCGGACCATCGGCTCGATCGCCATCGGCATCATCATCCTGGTCCTGCTCTTCGTCTTCGTGCTGGGCGTCAACTGGAGGCAGACCTGGTCGCAGATCGCGCACGCCAACCCGTGGCTGCTGCTCATCGCACTGGTCGCGTACTATCTGACCTTCCCGTTGCGCGGCCTGCGATGGTCGTTCATCCTGGGGCGGACGGGCACTCGCGTGGGAGTCGCTCCGGCGACCGAGATCCTGTTCCTGTCGTGGTTCGTGAACTGCCTCGTGCCCGCCAAGCTCGGCGATCTCTATCGGGCCTATCTCCTAAAAGGCAGCTACGGCGGATCGGCGTCGCGCACGGTCGGCACGATCTTCATCGAGCGGATCGCCGACATCATCGTCATCTTTGGCCTTGCACTCGCCGCCGGATTCTGGAGCTTCCGTGGCCGGGAGCGCCCGGAGGTCGATGCCTTGTTCATCGCCGGGTTCGCGGTGGCGGCGGCCCTCGTCGTCTTCCTCGTCGCCCTGCGCTATTTCGGGGCTCACATCGGCCGGTTGCTGCCCGCCCGGCTGGCCGAGCTCTACGAGCGGTTCCACGAGGGGAGCACGGGGGCACTCACCGTTCGATCGCTCCCCGTGATCGTGATCCTCACCGTGTTCATCTGGCTGCTCGAGGGGCTGCGCGTCTTCTTCGTGATCCTGGCCCTCGACCTCTCGCAGGCGCGGCTGGGAATCAGTGCGTCGGTGTTCGTGGCCCTGGCCGCGGCGCTCTTGACTGCCATCCCGCTGACCCCGGCCGGCATCGGCTTCGTGGAGGCGGGAATCGTGGGCGCCCTGCTCATCTACGGCGTTCCCCATGACCCTGCGGTGGCCGTAGCTCTCACCGACCGTGCGATCTCGATCCTGACCGTGATCGTGCTGGGTGGCATCCTCTATGCTTTCAGCGGTATGGTGCGCCGTGCTCACGGCGCCGGACAGCTGCCCGCGGAGCCATCCGGGACGACCCGCAGCGTAGGGAGCGCTTCATCCGGTCCAGCTGGGCCCTCCTAGACGATCGCCGAACGCTCGGTACCTTCCTCCTATTGAGGGCCCATTTCCCCAGGCCCATGCTGCGGGTGCTTGCACGCACCACCCAGGCGTGAACTCCAGAGTGGCGTGCGCCCGAACGTACGAATGAATATGACGTTCCAATCGCCCAGATCCTTCAACACCTGGCTCCGAGGCCAGCTGAAGGAAAAGAAGATGAGCCAGCGTCAGCTCGCCCTCCAGTCGGGGGTCGATCACTCGACCATCTCCCGGTTGATCAAGGGCGACCGCATGCCGTCGCTGGGGACCGCGACCAAGCTCGCGCGCGGGCTACGGGAGATCCACGACGAGTCGGAAGGGCCGGCTTACTTCGCCAGCGTCTCCTCGCGCCAGATCTTGCCGACCACCCGCGTCGAATACGCCCTCCGCGGCGACGACCTCCTCACAGAGAACGATGTCCGCGAGCTGATGCAGGCCTACATCACCCTTCGCACGCGCCGCGTCCGAAACGGCGGCACGAGCGGCAGTCTCTCTCGGGGCGCCTAGACCGCGCTCTTCGCGCCGCCCCTCAACCCGAGAGGTGGCTCCCGCGCGCCGGACCGGTGCGAGTGGAGCGCCTCGACAGCCGAAAGGCACGCGCCGGCAGCACGGGCAGGTCCTCAGCTCCCCCATACAGGAGCCAGGCGCGACGCAGATTGACCGCGTCATATCCCTCTTCCACGCCCGGGGTCTCCATGACGAACGTGGTGCCGCCAGCGAGTCGCGGGTCGCGCAAGAGAGCCGCGAGGCCAACGGGCCCAATTGCCCCGGCTCCCAAGTGCTCATGCCGGTCTGTCCGTGAACCGCGTTCCGACTTCGAGTCGTTGAGGTGCACCAGCCGCAGGCGCTCGAGGCCGATCAGCTCATCGAATCGATCAAGCACCTCCATCGCCCCCTCCGTGGTGGCAATGTCATAGCCCGCGCCCCACAAGTGCGCAGTGTCGAGGCAGAAGGCCAGCGGCCCGGCGTGATCGCCCGCAACCGCCGCACTGGTCTCCAGGATGCGGGCCATCTCCTCGATGGTGGAGCCCAGGTTGTCGCCGCCGCCCGCGCTATTCTCCAGCGCGAGCCGTACGCCGGGCGGTGTTTCGCCAAGCACAGCTGCCACGTTCAGCGCGAGCCGACGCAGGCCCGCCTCCGACCCGCCACCACGATGCGAGCCGATGTGCGTGTTGACCAGGCTGGCACCGTATTCGGGCGCCCGCCGCATCTCGTGGATCAGTCCCGCCAACGACTGAGACGCGAAGGGCTCGGCGGCTCCCGCCAGGTTGATCAGGTAGCTGGCATGAATGGCGACCGGCGCAATGCCCTCGCGCCGGACGTAGGCGACGAACGCCTCGGCATCGTCCGGCGGCTCGTCGCGGCGGCGCCAGGCGGTGGGGTTGTCGCTGAAGATCTGGAGCGCAGTTGCGCCGATCTGACGGGCGCGGCGGCCGGCCTTGAGGAGGCCAGAGGCCACCCCCAGATGGATCCCGACGCGTGGTGCGCCATCGGGCCAGGTCAGGCGCCGTCGTGGCTCGCGGCGTGCTACGGTGCGTGCCATGGCGTCTCCGGAGGAGCCACAATCGGCCCTGGATCTCCTGACGATCGCGCTGCTGGTCTTTTTCGTTTCGCTGATCCTGACCGTCGCAGCGCTGCTCTTCCTTCCGCTCGTCTACCACTGACCGATGGCGCCAGGCGCGGCGCGGAGCCGCGCCGCCATTCTGGCTCCCGCGCTAGTGCGAGGCCGTCACCGGCTCGATCACGCCATAGGTGCCGTTCGAGCGTCGGTATACCACGCAAAGCCGCTCGTTCTCGGCATTGAGGAAGAGGAAGAAGGCGTGGCCAAGGTCCTCCATGCGCGTGATCGCGTCCTCCTCGAACATCGGCTCCATGTCGAAGCGCTTGACGCGTGTGACCTGCGGTGTGCCGTTCTGGCTCGGCGTTGAGTCAACGGTTCCAAGGGCCTCTCGCGCAAGGACCTCGGCCGCCTCGTCGGCCACGCGTTCGCGAACGCTGCGCGGCTTCGTCTTGGCCCGAACGACCTGCCGCTCGAGCTTGTCGAGGACGGTGTCAAGGGCCGCGATCGTCGTCGAACCGCTCGAGATGGAGCGCACGATGTCGCCGCCTGTGATGAGTGTCACTTCGGCGACATGACTTGCGCCCGCAGCCCGTGACGCGTTCGCGAACAGCTCGACGGTCGCCTCGGATTCCGGACGCGAGATCCGTTCCAGGCGATGGAGCTTTCGCTCGATGGTCGCCCGCAACCGGTCGGTGAGCTCCAGGTTCCGCGCCTTCACGCTCGTCTTCATGTGCGCTCCTTTCGCGGCTCCC
>JALYLB010000013.1 GCA_030774475.1 Chloroflexota bacterium
GCCTCAGTCGGGCCGGGCCAGTCGGCTGATCGCGCTGCTGCTGATCGTGGGCGTTGGTGCCTGTGGCTCGGCGCTGGCTCGCAGCGGCCTGATCCCGCAGGCGAAGCCCCCGCGCGCTGCACCGGCCGCCGTCGCGGGCCCCAGGGCGTCTTCGGCGACAGGCAGCGGCGGGCTTGCGCAGTCGGCGGCCTCTGCCGCAGCCCCGACCGGCCGACCCGCGGGGGTGCCCGACCTGGCTGGGGCCGCCGGCGCAACGGGCAGCCCGTCGCGTCTTACGTTGCTGGCGTACGGGCTCGGCCTCCCATCAGCGATGGTGGCCAATCCCGACAACGGGGGGGCTCCCGCCAGCGGAGTGGACTCGCCCGGGGGCGAAGGGCAGCCCGGCGTCCCCGACCACGGGCAGGGTGAGGGGCACGGCAAGGGCAAGGGTCATGGGCAAGCACTCGGCCAAGGGCACGAGCAGACCCAGGGTGGCGAGAATGGCTCGACGGGGCATGCAAACGGCGCCGGAAAGACCAAGCCGCATCCCGGCTCGACGGGGGTTGGGGCGTCGAAGAAGGGCGGCAAGCCGAAACCCAACTCCGACGGCACGCTCAGCGGCGGCTCGAGTAACGGCAAGTTCGGAAACGGCGGGGCCACCGGACAGGGCGCTTCGAAGGTCAAGCAGCCAAATCCGGCCAAGCCCGGCAAGTCGTCGCACACCATTCAGACCCCCGATCAGAGTCCGAGCAGTGCCGCCCCAGGCAATGGCAACCCGAACGCCGGCGGCAACGGCAACGGGGGCGGCAACGGCAAGGGTCGGGGCTAGCGCGGCCGACTCAACCTCCTCAGTGACCGAGTTGATGGCCTTGAGGGTGCGCGACACTCTGCGCGACAGTATTCGAGCACTAGCGGCCTGCAAGCCAGATCCTCCCGCCGAGGAGGCAATAGAGAGATGAGCCCTGCTCCAATCCCCGACACCGCTCGGGGGCCCTGACCCTGCACCACCGACGTCACTTGACAGTCGGCCCTTCTTCATAGAGACGAAAGCGCCAGTCGGAGCCGCAACATCCCATGGGGTTAAGCGTGATTGCCGAATCCTCCCCGACACAGCTGACGCCTTCAGACGTCATCGACCGAAGACTGTGCGAGGGAGACCCGCTGTTTGCTGCTCGCGATGAGCTCACGCAAGGCTCGTGCCTGTGTTCGACCGAGCGTGAGCTTTAGTTCGGCATCCCGGCCCACGACGGCGAGGCCCTCGCTTCGACGCCCCTCGTCGATCGGCTCAACGCGTTTGATCTGCGTGTATGGCAAGGACCAGCGCTCGCGGGGAGAACGCAGCCGGACTCGAATCATCTCGAGTCCTAACTCCGTGGCGGCTATCGCGTAAGGCGCCCCCTCGAAATCGCGGGGCTTCCGCGAGAGGCCCCGTGTATAGGGCCGTTAGGGACTCTGGGCCCAACTCTCGCTGAAGCGCGAGAAGAGTCCTGGAGAGTGCCGATCGGAGTCCGACGTGGAACGGTCGGCCGCGCTACCTGCGCTCCGCTGCGCCGGGGCCGGCTGGCCCTACTGGCGTTCGTGAGCGGGGAGCGAATAGGAAGATGAATGCAAAGCCCCGGCGGTAGACGAGCTCGAAGTCGGGCGATGCAAGCAGGGCGCGCGCGAAGTGGGCGAAGGAGCCGGGTGGAGTCAAGCGGTAGAGGCGCGCGTAGCGCTCCTGGCTCGGGCTGAGCGCGACGAAGCGCCGCGGCGAGTTGTCGTCACCGAGCAACGACTCGAGGCTGTGTACGTCCCGCGCGCCGAGCAGGTGCGGCCGGAATCCCGGCATCTCGGTGAGGGCCGGGGGCGCAGCCAAGTGATACACGTAGCGCGCGTTGAGCCGCTCGGGGAAGTTCGGAGCGACGTATGTCAGGCTCGATTCTCGCGGCGCGTGATCGAGGTACCAGCGGCTCGCAGCCACGTCGTCCGGCACCACGTGGTTAATCATCTCCTGCCCGAAGTACCCGAAGAGCGTCCCGACTCCGACTACGCACGACACCGCGAGCAAGCGCCACGAGCGTCCAAGCGCGGTCTTTGCAGCTCGAGCGGGGCTGCACGCGGCGGCCGCGAAGAAGGCGAGCCACGGCAACGCGAAGAGGAAGGCTCGAAGCGGTCCCTCCCCGCCGTACGACTGGAACGTGACCACGATTACTGGCGCGACGGCCAACGCGGCCGGCGTGACATCCCAATGTCCGGCTCGAAGCCTGCGCACGACTCCCGCCACGGCAAGCACCGCGATGACCACAATCGCCGCCCGAGAGGCATCCGCGCCGAGGGCGACACCGGGTAGGCCGTGCTGAAGGTAGCCGGACGGTCGCGCGCTCGCTGACGGATTGACGTCGAAGAGCTGGAAGTGCTTCGACACGAAGTCGTAGCCGAGCGCCAACCACCACGCCTCGATGGCGACGAGGCCGGCGAGGACCCATAGCGGAGGCCTGCGGGTCGCCAAGGCGAGCGCCGCGACGCTCAGGATCAGCATAATGGGCGAGAGCTGGTGGCTGACGACGACCGCGAGGTAGCACAGCCCACCGAACAGCAAGGCCGCCCAAGCGGGGAGTTGGCCGCCAGCGCGCTCTGGCTCGCGCAGCGATCGCCCGCGAAGGGCGGCTGCGGCGGTCCGATCGATCATCCCCTTCAGCCTCCGCCCAACCCGCGTGTGAGGCGGAGTTGCCGGCGCAGCACAGCGGACCACGAGCCCGAGGATTACCAGCACGAGGAAGAAGGTGAACGCCTGAGGCGCGAGGTAGTCCTGCCCGATCCAGTTTCCGACGATGAAGAGCCACGCCGCGGTCCACTGGAGCCTCGGGTTGCGCGTCACGCCGCGAAGCGCGAACAGGATCGCCGCCACGTTGGCGAGCTCGAAGAACACTTGGGCCCACGCCGCATAGTCGATCGGCGCGACGCCCGCCAGCTTGCTGAACCAGGCGTTGAGAGCGAAGAACCCCGGCCAGTTGTTGTAGATGTCGATGGAGCGGTGCACCTCGCCGTGGGTGGCGATGTAGTCGATGACGCCGAGGTGCTTGTAGGTCCACGCGTAGCGCGGCTCCGCATAGAGGATCGCGGTGGTCGCGTGGAGCATGACGACCAGCCCGACGACATAAGTCCCAAGCAGCACGGGCTGCACACGCCGCCGTGAGGCCAACAGCGCGAACCCGCATGCGAGGATGCCCAGCGCCAGGTAGTAGGTCGGCGGCAGCGCGGCGAGCAGTCCGTAACCTGAGATGCGGCCCAAATCGGCATGGTGGAGAGCCACCGCCCAACAAGCGGCGGCGATGAGGATGAAGACAATCGCCGCGAAATCAGCCATCCTGAGGGGCCTGCGCCTGGCTTGCGCTGCTGGTGAGGGAGGGACAACGCGGCGGACGGAGCGGTGGCCGAGCCGGTTCAGGAGCTGGGCGCCGATCGCCGCCAGGCACAGGACAGCAACGCCGTACGTCGCGGTCTCGGGGGCCCAGCGATGCAGCCATAGCATGGTCTGGGCCGCGACGGCAAGGAAGCCGAGGCTCGTCGCAAACACGATGGCGAGCTCAACCCGGACCGTCCGAGGCGTCAGCAAGGGCAGCGCGGCCGCGCCCGGGGCAAGGCAGAACATCACCAGCGTGGCGGCGACGCGCAGCGGCGAGTGTACGTCGGCAAGCAACGTTGCCGGCGCGACCAGGCACGCGGCGGCCGCGACGAGCAGCACGGCGGTACGGAGAACGTCGTGCCGGCTCAGGGGCGCCAGATCAGTTGCACTTTCGGCTGGGCGTGCAGCGGATGAGATATCTCTCTGCTCAGGACCCCCTGGGCCCTGGTGCCAGTCTCGAGCGGAAGCTTCAATCGCCTCTTGTACGGCAGCCTCAATCCCGCTTCGAACTTTGTTCATCTCACCACGCAGCTGCTCTCTATCAGCAGCCTCAATCGCGCTTCGAACTTTGTTCATCTCACCACGCAGCTGCTCTCTCTCGGCGCCCGCGTTTGTCGCGGTAACTTGGACCACAATTGCGGCCTGCTCCGTGCCTTTAAGCACTACTTCGATCTTCGACGGATCTCGGCTGGGCCCCATGCTGGCGCTTGAGACGATCCGGTAGCGATGGGTTGGGCGGTGGGACGCTCGACGCCCGCGGTTCAGCTCAACGGATTCGACGTTCCACCCGATGCCTGCGATGGCGTCAACGCATACCACCATCGCTTCGGGCAGCTGGAGATCCACGGGAAATTCGCCAGCCAGCTGGGTCATGGTTGAAGCACCATGAAGCATTCTGTGATCTGCGTCATGGCCTAGAAGTGCGCCACGACTCGCCTCCTGTGATTCGTGCGAACGTCAGATTCGAGCGAAGGGAGGCTTGACGCTCCAAGCGGCAATGCTGGTGAGGCGGATTACGGCTGCATTAGGGGTCGTTATGTCCGCTGCGCTTGTGCTACTTCCGTCGGCCCGGGTCTACGAAACTGAAGATCATCTTGGTTGCCAGGGCGCCCACGCGTCCGGCAAGGCTCCGAGTCAGCCGGTGTCCGCCTAGCGAGCAGCACGCGGTCGGTACGAGTAGGCAACGACCCAGTCGACCTGCAAATTCACGCGTGCCGGGGTGGCCGAGCCAGGACACGGCGCGTACCGATCTCCACACGTTCCGGCCTGGGTCTGCATGTCCATCTCCATCGGCTCATTGGGGACACGCGGGCCTCTCACGGCGGCCCAGCGCTTCCCGTCAAGGGTGTACACGAGCTTGCCCGGTGTCCATTCGACGCCCATGGTGTGCCACCGGGTGAAGTCGGCGTGCACACTGCGCTGGATCTGCTCGTTGTCCGCCCCGTAGTGCAGGGTCGCGGTCATGCCGCGTCGGGCGTTGCTCGTGCCGCCATCTTCGGCGAAGTCGATCTCGGGAGGCCATCTGTCTGCGACTGGCCAGAGCAGGAGCACAACGGCGACGCCCTTCCCACGGTCCATGCGGAACCGGACCTTGTACTTCCCGTACGTCTGCTTGAGCGCCGGCGAACTGGACACGCCGCCCGACACCCACTGGCCACCGAACCTGCGGTCCCGGTAGGTCTCGAGGCTGAGGATCCCGTGCTTGACAACGACGTGCGAGGGCGCCCACCAGCCGCCCGAATCCCCGCCGGGCTGGCCGGTGTAACGACCCCACTTCCCCGGGTTCAGGCGTTTGGTGAAGTCGTCGGCGAATACTCGGTGCCAGCGGGGCAGATCACCGATCGGCATGGCATGCGGGCGGGCGTGCTGGCCAGAGGCACCCGCAAGCGCGATCGCCGCCAGGCCGAACGTGACAACAGCGACTCCAACGGTAAGCCGCCGCCCTGCGATCAACCTACTCATCTTTTCGCATGTTTCGCACAGGACGTCCAGGAAACGCGGCTTCTAGTGCCTCTGTGTGCCGGTGCGCGAATTGCACATTACCCCGAGGCCGCCCCCGAGGCCGCTCTTGGTTTACGCCACCGTCCGGACGAAATCCGTTGCCAGCATCCCCACGCGCGTCGTGTCACCGTGGCGACACGGCTTGGACGCGCGTAGCCTGGGAGCGGCGGTGCCGAGCGCATCGCCATACTCCGGGGCGTGGTAAGCGCTCGCGCCGTCCTCAACGTGGGGCTGTTGCCCGTCTGGCTGGTGGTGTACCGATGACCGTCGTCCCGATCTTGATTTACCACTCCATCTCGCGTGACCCTGCGGCCTGGATCCGACCTTTCGCCGTGACCCCGGAGGCCTTTGGCAGGCAGCTCGACGTGCTCGTGGAGCAGGGAGCTACGACGCTCACCGTGTCTGCATTCGTCGACGCCCTCGCACGTCGTCCGCCGGCGCTTCCCGAGCGGCCCGTTCTCATCACCTTCGACGATGGGTTCGCTGACTTCTACGACCACGCGCTTCCAGCCCTCGTCCGTCGCCGCCTCGCCGCGACCCTGTACGTCGCGACGGGATTCGTGGGCCGCCGCATCGGCGGCGGAAAGACCTCGGGCGAGCGCATGCTCGATTGGTCACAACTCGCCGACGTCCGCGAAGCGGGCGTGGAGATCGGCGGCCACAGTCACTCGCATGCTCAGCTAGACGCGATCCCAAGCTCACGAGCCGCCGCCGAGTTGGCGCGCTGCAAGTCGCTGCTCGAGGAGGGACTCGGCATCCGCATAGCTAGCTTCGCATACCCTCACGGCTACTCCAGCCCAAGGGTCCGGCGCCTCGTCGTCGAGACCGGATACCGGTCGGCCTGCGCCGTCAAGAACGCGTTCAGCTCCACCACCGACGACCGCTATTCGCTCGCGCGGCTGACGGTTCGGGCCACGACGGCGCCGACCCAGATCGCCGCGTGGCTGGCCGGTGAGGGCGCGCCTCCGGCCCCCGTTCGGGAGCCCGTGGGGACCCGCGCATGGCGGCTGTACCGGCGCGCTTGGGTGGCGCTTGGGCTGAGGCCCGCCGTCGACTTGAGACCGTAGCGGCGGTCGCCGCCAAAGCCGATGATGCTGGGCGAGGCCGCCTCTTCCGAGTACGGCGGCTCGAAGCCGGCCTGGATTGCCGCTGTCTTACGAGGCACGTCCTCGACCGAAATCGGGTGGGCGTTCGTCCCTTGCAGGGCCCCAGAGTCGCGCCACGGCCTCACTTACTTACGAGGGCTAGTAGCAAGCGGCGCGCGTTAACATTGTCCTCACCTGAGCAGGATGCAAAAGAGGCCACGATCACGGGATCAAACTGCCTGGGCCTACTCTCACGAGGGTACCGGGAGCGCAAGCGCTTCGACGCGTGTTGCGTCCGCGCGGTGGAACGCAGAGGTGGGCACCTGGTCGCTGGCCAAGCCCCCGGGCAAGAGCTGAGCCTCTTAGATGCTCTTCACCTCAGACCGAAGCTCCTCGGCGAGTGCAGCGCTGCTAAGCGTCTCAGCGGCGGTCCTCTACGTGGGCGGGCTGACAGCCATCTACCTAGTCGAGTCGCGAACCCTGATCCCCTACCACTGGTCTTCTTTGCGCCCTCGCTGGCTGCCGGGCTCGTGAGCCGACGGCTTTGGGCCCTGACGACCGGTGGTGTCGTCTCGGACCTAGCGCTTCGCTGGCTGTGAGACTACGCATACCTACGCTAGGGCGGCGGACAGCGCACCGGGACGCCCGCGCTCACCATTGGAGTCTCTTCGCGCGTCTGGCGAGAACGGTCGTTAGCCGCCAGACCGTGGATGACGCCCTCGATTGGCTGCGCCTTAAGCTGGACACCTATCCCGAAGGGCTCTATCAGCCGGTTCCCTCGCTGCCAGTTCGTGCTGCGACCAGAGCTACAGGTTCGGAGTCGCGGTGGCGGGCAATGCTTCCCGTGATCGAAGAGGCGAGTGTCAGAAACGCGGTCGACATCGGAGCCAGTGTCGGCTTCTTCTCGATCAATTTCGGGTCTCTCGGAATTCCGACCATCGCACTCGAGGCCGCCCCGGAGGAGTACCGAACGCTGCTCCTGGCAGTGCGACGCTCCGGCTTGTCAAAGGTTGGCGTACTCGCGCTGCAGCTCACTCCTGACAACGTCTCCATGGTGCCACCAGCCGACTGCACGCTGTGCTTGTCTGTCTGGCATCACTTCGTGTGTTTGCACGGACTCGAGCAAGCGACCGCGATGCTGAAAGCGATCTGGACACGCACCGGCAAGGTGATGTTCTTTGACACCGGGGAGGCCGAGATGCCCTCATGGTTCGGACTGCCCGAAATGCGTCCGAACGCCCGCTCGTGGTTGACCGGCTACCTGGCCGAAACTTGTGAGAGCTCGACCGTCCGGCACTTAGGGCTCCACAGAGCCTTCGACGCCCAGGGCAACCCCTGCCGGCGCAACCTCTTTGGCGTCATCCGAGAGGTCGGCGCGTCATGATTTCAGCCCAAAGAGGGAGCGGCAGACGGTAGCCGCCTGTGGCTAGTCGCTAAATCCGATGATCCGCTTGATGACCCGGCGCGCCTGCCGATCGAGCGCCGTGATAGGCAGCCGCTCGATGTGATACTCGGCGTGGGGATGCGGGTGCGCCCCGAACCGGGTCTTGAACTGGGCGAGGGAAGCGGAGGAGCCCGACTCGCCCATGTGGTAGTAGCGACAGCCCGCGGCACACGCCTCTTCGATCGCCAACCGGTGAAGGAGGTAGTTCGCTCGCGTGGGGCCGGCCAGGTTCTTGTCCATCATCCCCCGCGTGTAGTGGGCGTTCGTCCCCTGAAGGACGAGGATGGCGGCCGCCGGCTGCCCCTCGCGCCAAGCGACCCAGATCCGACATGCCTCACCGAGCGCCTGAGCCATGAGCTCGAACTTCCGACGGGGGTCGCGGCGGTGACCGCGCCAGCGCGCGAGCGCCCGCGGCTCGTGCTGCTGGTCCGCCCAGCGCTCGAGTGACCGCTCAAAGAGCTCGTACAGGACCGGAACCAGTCTGCCCGACGTGTCACGCTCCACCGTGAGCCTGGACCGCTCCGCCTTGCGAACGGCCGTCCGCGCCGCCCCGGTGAAACGCTCCTTCCACGCTCGGTCAAAGCCCCCCTCAAGCGCGAGGACGTGCGCGAGGCCGGGAACGACAACGGCTCCGGAAGGCCGAGCGGCGCTCCACGTTTCCGCGTCCAGTGGGTTGGGTCGCAGGGAGGTCCGGACGACTCGTCGCTCGGCAAGGTCGGAGAAGACGGCCGCCGCGTCCGTGAACTGGATGCCCCCGGGAGCGACAATTCCGCCGATGCCCCAGCCGGGCGGAAGGGAGGCCTCGCTGGCCAACGGACTGGGCAGGCACCGGCGGCGCACCATGGGAAGGACCAGCCGCCGGTCTCTGGGGAGCTCGTAGAGGCGGCTGGCGTCCTCATAGTCGCCGAACCTGCATACGAAGTCGATCCAGGCGGGCGTGTGAGACACAAGGGAATTGGGATCCGAGGCGAGCACCTCCTCCCACAGCTTTCGAGGCGCCGGGCTTGTCACGCGAACGCCTCGCTGAGACGGGCGCTCCCGTCGGACTTCGAGGAGCGGGAAGGCACTCATGCCGGTTCCAGTGCGTCGAGCACGGCCCGGACGTTCCAGCGTGCCCAAAGCCGGTTGCGGGCATAGCGTGACGACTTCGTTAGGTTCGCCGCCACGTGCCGCAACCACCAGAGGAGTACCAGCGTTCGCGAGTCGACTGGGGCGCCGGACAGCCGCGAGGCGGCCGAGTCGAGCAGAGCCTCCTCGAGCTCCGTCCAACGCGCACCGGTCACGAGCTCCCGCACGACCTGCCCGAGTTCCCGGCGCCGCCGATGCGCTCGCGTGGAGAGCAGCAACGCCACGAGGTCGATCGCTGGCAGGTCCGCCGAGGCGGCCAGTTCCCAGTCCACGATCCCGACGACCGCCGCCCCATCGGCCGACACCAGGATGTTGCTCGGCACGAAGTCACCGTGGACCCAGCTCAGTGGGAGCGTGCGTCCCTCGAGCGCCTCGTGCAACTCGTTGGCCAGTCGATCGATCGCCACGTCCGCCGATGCCCCGCCGGCCAGCGGCGAACCGACGCGGCGCACGGCAAGCGCTGGACCATCGACCCAGCGCTCGAGGACGGTCCCGTCGACCGCAGCGGGCGCCGTCGTGCGCCGATGTAGCTCGCCGATCGCCGATGCCGCAGCGGTCAGGATCTGCCTTGCGCCGTCGTCGCTGGCGACCATCTGATTCGCAGCCACGCCGGGCACCATCCGCTGGACGACGTAGGGCTGACCGGCGAGCTCGCCCTCCGCCAGCATCGTGGGCAGGACTTCGCACCAGTGCCCAAGTCGGGCATCTGCACGGAGCTCGGCGAGCACCTCGCGTTCGCGGCGCAGGCTCCGCAGGGCCGGGGGCGTCGTCGGTAGCTTGATGACCGCTCGTGGCGATTGTCTGGAAGGGCCGGCCGTGATCACGGTCATGTCCGAGACCGTTGGAAGAGAGCGATGCTCCGTCCAGCTCATCGGCGGCTCGGCGTCCAGACCCGGTGGAATGCGTGCGAGGATCTCGGGCGTCACGCGCCTGGCTTGGCGTGCTCGCCACCACTCTGCCCGCCCGCGGCGGAGGCGCACCATCACCTCCAGGGCACCGAGATCCGCGGCCAGGTTGCGGATTGCGCCCACTGGTCGAGGGATGGCACGTACAGGCCCCCGTGAGCGATCGCTCGGTCGGGGCGACCACAGCGCCCGCGGCTCGGTGACAAGGAGGACCACTGCCACGACCGACTGGGCAAGTAGCCAGCCGAGACCGACGCCGGCGATGCCCAGCACCTGCAGGAGCACGAGCCCGAGGACCAGCGCCAGCCCGCACAGGGAGCCCAGCACCATGACCACCGCCGACATCCTGCGTCGCACGCGGTAGATGCTCACATAGAGAAAGTTCACGACGTTGGGGATGGCGGAGAGAGCCAAGAGGGCGAGCGTCGCGGCGCCGTGCACAGCGTAGGCCGATCCGAACAGATCCAGCACATGGCGAGAAGCCACCGCGAGGCCGAGCGCGAGCGGGATGACGATGCTTGCGGTCTGGATCAGCACCTGGCGCGCGTAGGCGGGTAGCCTGGCCTCGTCGCGGGAGGCGGTGACTACGAGCGACGCGCCCGTGCTGACGGTGATCGCGTAGAGAGGCAGCGCGACCATCCACGCCAAGGAGAAGTAGGCGCTCGCCGTCGCGCCCTCGATCGCGACGATAATCACTGGCATGAGCGTGGTCGACGCCAGCCAGAAGAGCGAGCCGAGGTAGTCGGCCGAGACGAATCTCACCACCTGGCGTCGCGTCGGCGACCGCAGCCCGTCGTCTTCCCTCTTGACGTGACGGGGGAGAAGCCGCCTGAATATAAGGAGGTTCACCGGCACCAGAGATACCGTGAGGGCGGCCGTCCACGAGACGAAGATCCCGTAACGCGGAGACGCCTCGACGAGGGCGACGAGCAAAGCGATCTTGACCACCGAGTAGACCAGGTTTTCGAGAGGGACGAACACCGCCGCCCTCAGACCGGTCAAGACACTGTCCTGAAGGTTGAAGACGCACCACGCCATCGTGGCGGCCGTGAACCACAAAACGAACGCGGGGCTCGAGGCCAGGAAGCGAAGAGCGGGCGCCCAAACCTCGATTCCCAGTAGGCACACGAGGGCGACGACAGCGGCAATTGAGACCGAAAGGAGGTACGAGGAGAGCACGAACTGCGTGCTCTTCCGACCGGCGACGGGGACGAAGCGCATCAGCGCGCTCATGAGGTTGAGCTGCGAGACCCCCGCCAGGAACATCATCGCCGAGATGGCCGCCACGTTCTGGCCCAGAACATGCGGCGGGTAGTAGTGCGCCGCAAGCAGCCAGTACACGACGCCGAACAACGACGTGAGACCGGAGTTGAGTATGAGCGCGTAGCCCTCCCGGTACAGAGGGACACGAAGATGCCCAAACAGGACGGAGCGAGAAAGCCTCCTCGCCGCCGGCGGGGGCGCCTCGGGTACGCGGCTCGCTGAGGCGGGCGTGCTCATCTGCCCCCGGTTACTGGCTTCACTGCCTGAACCCCGATGCTCCGCCGCCCGCGCTCCCGGGCAGGCAGCACCGTTAGGCCCTCGACACCACGAGCCGCGCCTTCCCGCTCACGAGTGTCGGAGGCCGTTCCATCGGCGTGCCTGGCGGAGCTCCAGGGGTACGCGATTGGTCCGTGCGGCATCCCTTTGCGCTCAAGCCGCTTGAGTTCGGCGGGATAGTCCTCAGCTCGACGAACTTGCGGACGTTGAGCGACCCGGTACCCGTTGTCGGCCAGGGAGGACATGTGGTCGGCAAACAGTCCAGGCGCTACGGTCCACTCGGCTAAGCCCGGTTCGCAGTCGTCGGCGACGCTGTGGTAGATGAGGAGCGGAATCCGCTGAACGGTCATCGCGCCCTCCCCCGCACCTCGAGCGCTCGCAGGCCGGCCGTCTGCGAAGACGTGGCGCCCTCGCGGCGTCTCGCCCGGCCGCGGCTTCTCAGGTACGCGATCGGACCCACCAGCATGCCCAGCCGCTCGAGGCGGGAGAGCTCGCGGGGGTAGTCGGGCGGCCGGCGTGCGTTCTTCGTCGAGCGCGGGCTGAGGGCGTACGCGGCGGCGCGGGGAAATCGCCGCGCGGCCGGCGCGAGCAGTTCGGGGCGATCGAGGACGCTCTTCGTCAGGTAGGCCGTCAAGCCGACGCCGTAGCCGTAGACCTGGCGACGCAGGGCGCCGTAGTCGCGCGCGTGACGGTGGCGGACGATCGCCGCCGGCTCATATACGAGGCGGTAGCCCCGCAGGAGGACCTCGAGGAACGCCGCCAGGTCGTCCCCCCCGCGGGCTGGGGTGCCGGCTCCGAGCGCGGGATCGAACCCTCTCATCTCACGCAGGGCCGCGATCGAGAACGCCATGTTCGCCCCCGAGCCGAGCATCCCGGCGGCGAAGGGAAAGAGCGGTTCGTCGGGACGGTTGTCGGCGAGATCGAACAGCCGCCGTTCGTCTCCCTTGTTGAAGCCCGCGTACCCCTCCAGCCAGACCTGCTCGGGTGTCTCGAGCTCCCAGGGAAGGATCATCCCTGTGACACAGCCCACCCGGGGCGCGATCGCGAATGCCTCGATGATCGCCGCCAGCCATCCTTGATCCACGAGCACATCGTCGTCGGTGAAGGCGACGATCGGGGTGTCCACCTCCCGCAGGCCGCGGTTGTGCGCGGCCGCAAGGCCAGCGCCTTTCCCTTCGACATACCTGAGCCGCAACTCCCCTGGGTCGCAGGCGAAGACGGTCGCGGGTGTCTCCACGCCGCCCGGCGCATTGTCGACGACGACGATGCGCTCGGCGGGATG
>JALYLB010000014.1 GCA_030774475.1 Chloroflexota bacterium
GGCGGACGGCAGAGGATGACGACATGAGCGCAACCCCATTCTCGCCCGTTCACGAGAGCGAGCGGCAGAGGGCCATCGACACCCTCGTCCTCGCATTCGCCGCCGATCCAGTCATTCGTTGGTTTTATCCGGAAGCGCGGCAGTATCTGATCCATTTCCCGGAATTCCTGGCGGCATTCGGGGGCAACGCGTTCGCCGCGGGGACCGTCTGGCGGCTCGACGAGTTTTCGGCTGTCGCCCTGTGGTTACCCCCGCGCGTTGACCTGGACGGCGACGCCATCGTCGCCGTGCTCATGGAGACCGTCGCACCGGCCAAGCACGAGGACACCCTTGCCGTACTCGGCCAGATGGATGACGCTCACCCGAGATTCCCACATTGGTACCTGGCTTGGTTGGGCGTCGACGGGGCCGTACAAGGAAGGGGCTTCGGGGGCGAATTGATGAAACATTGCCTCAACATCGTTGACGAGGATCATCTGCCGGTGTATCTCGATTCCCCAAATCCCAAGAACATCTCGTTCTATGAGCGTCACGGTTTCGAGGTCATGGGAGAGGCCCGGGCGGGAGCGTGCCCGCCCGTCGTTTCCATGCTGCGGGCCGCACGGTAGAGCTGCCACCTCAGCCGGCGGTAACGCAAGCCGGCCTCGTTTCCGGGCTACCATTGACATCCCTTGACGACCATCGCCCCAAACGACTTCACGCAGCTCCACCTGTCAATAGCTCCGAGTTTGCGCACGAAACCTTGATCCGGCTCGCGTGCGCCCCACGCGCGTTGGGCGTGGCGTGTCCGTCGCTCTCCGGGACAGCCAGGCTCCCGGGATCAGACGGCGTCGAGCAGCTCGAGTACCGGCGCCATCGCCTCGAGCGCGGCCAGCGTCCGCGGCCAGAGCAGGATCTCGACCTGCGTGAAGCCCCCCGCGCGGAACGCGAGGAGTCCGTCGGCGATCTCCTCGGCTGAGCCGCGGAGGGGGATCGCCAACGCCTCAGCCGCTCCTGTGAACTCTGTCGGCTCGACGATGATGCCCGCGGACCGACCGATCGAAGCAGGATCCCTGCCGACCTCGAGGCAGGCCGCTTCAAGCTCGGCGAGCCGCGGTGCGAACTCGGCGAGATGGCTGTCCTCCTGGACGTACCAGCTCCAGATGTCGGCGTGCCGAGCTGCCAGGCGGAGCATCTTCGGACCTCCGGCACCGATCATGATCGGGATGCGGCCGGGGCGGGGACCGACCGGTCGCTGCTCGAGGTCGCGCGCAGCGTGGTACTTGCCCTCGAAGTCCGCCCGGCCCGCCCGCAGGAGGGGCACGATGATCTCGAGCGCCTCCTCGAAGCGGCCGATCACATGGTCCTCGGGCAGCCCGAAGGCATGGGCCTGCTTGCCTGCGTGCCCGGAACCGAGACCGAAGACGAACCGCCCGCCGCTGATCTCGTCGAGCGTCTCGACCGCCTTCGCGGTGATCGCGGGATTGCGGTGCAGGGCGGACAGGATCCAGGTGCCGACCTTCACTCGTGAGGTCGCGGCGGCCACGGCCCCGGTCATCGCGACGCTCTCCCACCAGCCGTGGATCGAGCCGTCGGCCTGGCGCCACAGCAGCTCGTCCGGGATCCAGACGGTGTCGAAGCCCATCGCCTCGGCCCGGAGGGCCAGCTCGCGGATCGCGACCCAGCGGGGGGTCGAGCCGTCCGTCCACGTTTCCTCCATCGGGAGCACGAGTCCGAGTTCGATGGACCGCACGAAAGCTCCTTGGCTGCCTGGGTCACCGAGTCTAGTCCTCGGGTGGGCACGGCCACGCCGACCGCGCGGCGCGCCCCTGATGCTTTCTGGGCGGGCCACAGAAACCGCGCTTAGTGGGGTTCCGCTGACGCGTGGTCGTCGTCGATGGGGGCCCGCGCGTCACGCATCGTGCAGCCGGATGCAGCAGACTCAAGCGGTGAAGCCACCGGACGTGTCGTACGCGCGTAGCGGGGACGTGGCCATCGCCTACCAGCTCGTCGGCGATGGCCCGATGGACATCGTCTTCCTCCGCGGGATCACCGGGGATCTGCTCTCCACCTGGGAGCAGCCACTGCTCGTCCGCCACGTCGAGGGACTCGCTTCGTTCGGGCGCGTGATCATGCTGGACCGGCGCGGGACGGGCCTGTCCGACCGGGTCCGCGAGGTCCAGTCGCTGGAGACGACTATGGACGACATCCGGGCCGTGATGGACGCCGTCGGCTCCGAGCGCGCGGTCATCTGGACAGGCGGCAACGCGACCGGCATCGCCGTCATGTTCGCCGCAACCTATCCGGAGCGTTGCGCGGGCCTCGTCCTCTTCGACCCGAGAGTGAAGGGTGTCCGTTCCACGGACTACCCGTGGACGCAGACCGAGGATGACTGGCGGCGGCAGCTGGCCGAGGTTCGGACACGGTGGGGAGCGCGGGACTATCTCGAAGGCCTCGCCAGGGAGTGGGCTCCGGAGGTGTCGGACCAGGCGGACTTCGTCGACTGGTTCGTCTGGCACATGCGCCGCAGCCTGAGTCCAGGCGCCGCCCTTACGTCATTCCGCACGGCCATGGAGCTCGATGTGCGCGACGTCCTCGCGGCAGTCCGTGTACCGGCCCTCGTAATGCCACGGCCGGCGCTGCCCGGACCCGGGCACTACACGGCGGCTCGGATCCGCGGATCCGAGGTGGTCGAGCTTCCAGCCTTCCGAGGCGTCTACACGTGGGTGGATGAGGATGCCCACGCCGCGACAATGGAAGCCACGGAGCGCTTCGTCTCGCGCCTCGCGGGCCCAAAACAGTCGGAGCGGGTGCTCGCGACGATCCTCTTCACGGACATCGTCGGTTCGACAGACCTCGCCGCCCGGCTCGGAGACGCGGCCTGGCGCGAGCTCCTGGCGCGGCACCACGCGATCGTCCGTCGCGAGCTCGCGCGGTTCCAGGGCCGGGAGCTCGATACCGCGGGCGACGGGTTCTTCGCGACATTCGACGGTCCAGCCAGGGCGGTCTTCGCCGCCGCGGCCCTCCGCGAGCCGCTGAAGGCCATCGGCATTGACGTGCGCGCCGGTCTCCATACGGGCGAATGCGAGGTGAGTAACGGCAAGCTTGTCGGAATCGCGGTCTCGATCGGCGCCCGCATCTCGTCGCTAGCCGGCCCGGGCGAGATCCTCGTGTCGAGCACCGTCAAGGACCTCGTGGCCGGATCGGGACTCCGTTTCGAGGACCGCGGTGAACACCAGCTCAAAGGGGTCCCTGAGACCTGGCGCGTTTTCGCGCTCGCCGCCTGACCTCGCCGCCGGGGTCCGGACCGCCGGGCTACCATTGACCTCCCGTGACGACCCTCGCCCCGAATGATTTCACGCAGCTCCACCTGTCAATAGGAGGGAGTTCACGCAGGGACTGACGGACTCGTGACGCCACGCTTCCAGAAACCAGTCGCGATACGGTCCCGATGACGACCAGCTAGAGCACGCTGGCCGATGCCGACGGCACGTCGCCTGACCCCCACATGAGGCTTGACCGCGCGGACCGGCGCCATCACGGTTGCTTCTCATCACACCCGAGGGAGAGAACGTGGCGAAACCGTCAAACGAGGAGATCGTCCGTCGCTACTACGAGGCGCGGGCCGCCCATGACTTCGACTCGGCCGGCGCCTTGCGCGACCCGGACTGGTTGTGTGAGTGGCCCCAGTCGGGCGAGCGGGTCCGCGGCAGCGCGAACGACCGGGCGATCCTGGAGAACTGGCCGGGCGGCCGGCCGAGCGACTTGGCGGTCCGCGTCGTCGGGAGCGAGGACCAGTGGGTCGCGACGCCGATGAACACGATCCATCGCGTCGTCGGTAGCGGCGACTTCTGGTTCGCCGATGGGACGAGCATCTACCCCGATGGGTCGACCTGGTTCCTCTCTGCCCTGATCCAGCTCCGCGGCGGCAAGGTGTATCGCGAGACGTGGTACTTCGCCCCGCCATTCGATGCCCCCGCGTGGCGAGCCGCGTGGGTCGAGCGGATGGGGTGACCCAAGGGTCGTCGCCGCCCCCCCGCCTGACCAACCGTAAGACTCGTGGACCGAGCCGATCCCGGAGGAACCCATTGAGCGACCCGCAGGCGAACAAGCAGACCGCGATCGACTTCTACGAGCTGATGTTCAACGACAACCAGCCGCGAGAGGCACAGGAGCGATACGCCGGCGCGGACTACCGGCAGCACAACCCGGGCGTGGGTGACGGCAAGGAAGCATTCATCGACTACTTCGACCGCATGGCCCGCGAGTACCCCGGCAAGCGGGTCGAGGTGAAACGCGCCATTGCCGAGGACGACTACGTGGTCCTCCACTGCTACCAGCACTGGCCGGGCGACCACGACTATGCGGGCATCGACATCTTCCGGTTCGATGACAACGGCAAGATCGTCGAACACTGGGACGTCCTCCAGGTCCTGCCCAATCCGGCGGATGCGAAGAACGACAACGGGATGTTTTAGAGGCCCACAACCTCGAGTGGTATTCGCGGACCAGACCGCATTCGACGAAACCATTCCACTCTTACGTTGCGTAGGAACTGGCCAACAAGGCGGCGCTTGCGAATGGAGCGACCGCCGCGGCTCCGGCCTAACCCTGACGGACCAGAGGTTCAGCAGCACGCCTGAAAGAGACGTGATCGACCTGATGAAGACGTGCCGAGCCTCCCGCGCCGTCACCATTAACGCCCCTTGACGACCATTGCTCCAAACGATATTTCGCAGCTCCACCTGCCAATAGGTGGGAGTTCACGCAGGGACTGACGGAAATCGTGACGTCACGCTTCCAGAAACGGGTCGCGATCGCCGGAGAGATGGGGGCCCACAACGCCGACCTGTGCTAGGTCGTCAGCCGGGCCATACTTGCTGCCCAGGCACTTCCCCCAAGGAGCGTCCGCCATGTCGACTGAAGAGAACAAGGCCGTCGTCCGCCGGTTCATGACCGAAGTCCTAGAGGGACACAACTTGGCCGTGCTCGACGAGCTTGCGGCCACGAACTACGTGAAC
>JALYLB010000015.1 GCA_030774475.1 Chloroflexota bacterium
CTGACCGAGGCCTACGCGCGGGCGAGCTTCGTTTCGTTCGCCGAGGCGCTTCGCGGAGTCGGCGAGCAGCTGCCGCGCGAGGAGGGTGCGCCGGGGACAGGGAGCGCCCGGCAGCTCGGGCGGGAGCTGCAGGGAACTGAGCCGCTGCTCGAGGCACCCTGCCTGGCGAGCTCGGGCTGCGATGCTTCGGCGCAGATGCGACAGCTGAAGGCCGTCAGCGAGGACCTCCTGCAGGCAAGCCAGCCGTGAGCCAGTCTTGAAGAAGTGGTTGGCCATCGCCCTCGGCATCGTGACCGCCACCGGCGGATTCGTGGACGTGGGTGCCATCGCGACCGCGGGTGGCGCCGGGGCGGGGTTCGGCCTCGGTCTGGTGTGGGCGATGGTGCTCGGCACGCTGGCGATCGTGCTGCTCGTCGAGATGGCGGGCCGGCTGGCGGCGGTCTCGGGCAAGACGTATGCCGAGGTCATCCGCGAGCGTTTCGGCTTCAAGTTCTATGTCGTGCCCCTGTCCAGTGAGCTCATCGCCAACGCCGTTCTGCTCGCGGCGGACCTCGGCGGCATCGCCATCGCCATCGCCCTGCTCACCGGTCTTGACTGGCACAAGTTGCTGCCGATCGCCGGAGTCGGCATCTTTCTGTTGATCTGGCGCGCGCCCTTCGGCCTCATCGAGAACGGGCCGGCGCTGCTGGGCCTCGTGACCCTCTCTTTCTGGGTTGGAATCGTGGCGCTGGGAGGTCCTCGGCCGCAACTGGTTGCAACGTTGTGGCAGCCGGAGGTTCCCTCCGGCGAGCTCGCGAATTACCTCTTCCTGGCTGCCGCCATCCTGGGGGCAGTGATCAGCCCCTACCTCCTGTACTTCTATTCATCTGGCGCACGGGAAGAGCGCTGGTCCCGCCGTTCGCTGGGGGTGAATCGGGTGACGGCCATCGTCGGCATGGGGTTCGGCAGCACGACCGCGATCGCGCTCATCGCCCTGTCAGCTATGGTGCTGGGACCGCTGCACATCCAAGGCACGAGCCTGGCCGAGATCGGCCTGGGCATGAGTGCCGCGTTGGGAAAGGTCGGCGCCACGCTCTTCGCCGTGGCACTGCTCACCACCGCGACGGGTGCCGCCCTGGAGGTCTCGCTGTCGATGGGATACAACGTCGCCCAGGGCTTCGGCTGGGAGTGGGGCGAGGAGAAGCTGCCGGCGCGTGCACCTCGCTTTAACCTGGTGATGATTGCCTATCTACTGGGTGCGTTCGTGATCGCGCTGATCGGCATCGATCCGCTGCGGCTGGCACTCCTCGGGTCGGCCTTCACGGCCCTGGTCCTGCCCGTCTCGCTCATCCCGTTCCTCGTTGTGATGAACGACACGGACTATCTGGGCGACAAGCGAAACGGCACCATAACGAACGTCGCGACGATCGCGATCCTCGGCATTGCGTTTCTGGTGGCCGTGGTCTCGATTCCGCTGCTGCTCCTGTCTGGAGGCTGACGTGAGCGACCTCTTGGCGATGCACGACATCGCCGACGTGCAGCTGCAATCGAGCGACGATCGACGTCTCGGACGCGCGACCGACATCCTCTGCCGGCAGCAGGACGATGGCAGCCTGAAGGCGATCGCGCTGGCGCTTGGCCCGGAAGCCTGCCTGCGGCGGATCGATTCGCGGCTGGGCTGGGCCGCGCACCAGTTGTTCAGGGCACGCTTCGAGCGAAGCGTCAATATTGGCGAGGTCGTGGAATTCGGTCCGAGCTTGCGCCTGCGCGCGAAGGCTGACGCGTACAACTTCCATGACGGCGACGTCTGGGCCGCACGACTTCTCCGCTTCCTGCCGGGAAGCGGATTCGGCCAGACAAGCCCCGAAGCCGCAGGACGGGGCAGGCCAGCCTCGACGGAGCGTCCACGTCGGGGCGACATCTGGGTCTCCGATCTCATCGGTACGCCGGTCGTTGATTCCCACGGCCAGCAGCTCGGCCATGTCGTGGAGCTTCGGATCGGGCGCCGACATCACCGCGTGAACGCCATCCTGACCGGCTCATTCGGCTGGGCGGGGCGACTCGGCATCAGCACCCTCGTCCATCGGCTTGGTGGGTTGGGCCGGCATGACGAGGTCGCGTGGGGTCGCGTCGAGGACGTTCGCGAGGACCGGATCACCGTCCAGCCGCGGCGCGCATCGGCGGCGGGCTCTACTGAG
>JALYLB010000016.1 GCA_030774475.1 Chloroflexota bacterium
TGAAGGCGATGGGCCACACCTACCTCGACCTGCTTCGCGATCGGGACATGCTTCGCATGCAGCTGCAGGCCTATGCCGCCTGCGATGACCCGCAGATTCAGGCCGTCGTTCGCGAAGAATGGACGGCGCTGTACGACGCCGTTGAGCAGGCTTCCGGGGCCGATGCGGCATCGCTGCACGCCTGGTTCGCGGAAGGGATGCTGCTCAACGTGGCCGCCGCCATCGGCGACCTCGATGCTGCGATCAACCTGAAGCTCGCTCGAGGGAGCGCCCATGCCGACGCCTGAGGCCGACCCCTTTTTTCGCTCCCTAACTTAGTGATCCATAACTAGGAAGGACTCGCGACCATGCCGCGCACCCGAAGATCGAGCATCTGGACCTTCGCGATCACCGCCATCGCCCTCTTCATGGTGGCGCTCGATAACCTCGTCGTGACCACCGCGCTGCCCGTCATCCGCCGCGACCTGGGCTCGAGCCTCCAGGACCTCGAGTGGATGGTGAACGCCTACACCCTGACCTTCGCCGTCCTGCTGCTGACCGGCGCCGCGCTGGGTGACCGGTTCGGCCGTCGCCGTCTGTTCGTCCTGGGGCTCGTGCTGTTCACCGCCGGATCGGCGGCAGCGGCGCTGGCACCGACGAGCGGCGTCCTCATCCTGGCCCGAGCGCTCCAGGGGGTTGGCGGGGCGATCGTGACGCCCCTCACCCTCACCATCCTCTCTGCCGCGGTCTCGCCCGAGCGCCGCGCCCTCGCGCTTGGCGCCTGGGGTGGCATCGGTGGCTTGGCCATCGCGGTCGGGCCGCTGGTCGGGGGTGCCATCGCCCAGGGCGTGAACTGGCACTGGATCTTCTGGCTCAACGTCCCGGTTGGCATCCTCGCCGTGACGCTCGCCTTCCTGCGGCTCGATGAGTCTCGCGGGCCCCAGGGACGCCTGGACCTCGTTGGTCTCGGTCTCGCGAGCGGCGGCCTGCTCGGCCTCGTCTGGGCCGTGATCCATGGCAACGAACGCGGATGGACCGACCCGCAGATCGTGGCTGCCTTCGCTGTGGGTGCGGTGCTGCTCATCGGGTTCGGCGCCTGGGAGCGCCGGACGACCGCGCCGATGCTGCCGCTCGACATGTTCCGCAACCGCGCCTTCACGGCTGCCAACGCGGTGTCGATGCTGATGTATTTCGGGATGTTCGGCTCGATCTTCCTGCTGTCGCAGTTCTTCCAGGTCGTCCAGGGCCTCAACCCGTTCGAGGCCGGCCTGCGGATCCTGCCGTGGACGGCGATGCCGGCTGTCGTGGCCCCGGTCGCCGGCCTCCTGGCGGGCCGGATCGGGTCGCGTCCGATCCTCGTGCCTGGGCTGGCCCTGATGGCCATCGGCCTCGCCTGGCTGGCCGCGGTCACCAGCCCCGGCGTGGCGTACATCACGCTCGTGCCCGCGTTCGTGGTCAGCGGGGTCGGGATGGGGATGTTCTTCGCCCCCATCGCCAACGTCGTGCTGTCTGCGGTGCGGCCCGATGAGGAGGGCAAGGCTTCAGGCGCGAACAACGCCATCCGCGAGGTGGGTGGGGTGTTCGGAGTCGCGGTGCTGGCGTCGATCTTCTCGGCGAATGGCTCGTACCTCAACCCGCAGGCCTACGTCGATGGGCTGACCCCCGCAGTCTGGGTCGGTGCGGCCGTGGTGGCCATCAGCGCCGTAGTCGCGCTGGCTATCCCGGCAGGGGTGGCACGCGGCGTGAGCGCTCGCGAGCCGCTGCCCGCATCACGGTCCGCCGAGCAGGCGGATCTCGTCGCCTAGCGCTCTGCGTTGATGTTGCGCGTGAGGCCCGGCCCGATCGTCGGATCGGGCCTCTTTCTCGTGCCGAGTCTCAGGCGAGCTGCGGGTCCAGCAGTGCGGCGAGCTCGGCGGGCCGGGTCATGAACGGCGAGTGCGCGCCGTCGATCTCGAGCGCCTCGACGCCCAACCGCGCCCGGGCCGCCTGTCGAGCCCAGTCCGGATTGAGCGCGCGATCGTCTCGGCACACGATGTAGCTGGAATCGACCTTCGGCCACTCGGGCAAGGGGCTTGGCTCGTTCATGATCCGGTAGGACTGAGGCCGGAGCCGTTGCACGGCCCAGGCGGCGAGATCGACGGGGGCGTCATGGAAGAAGAGCTCGGTGGCGGTGTTCGGCCCCACCATCCAGACGTCGTCGCCGAGATCGGTCCATTCGGCGGTCGTCGGCTGAAATCGCCCGTCGATCGGCTCCGCGCCCCGCTGGCTGTTCATGCTCTGTCCCGGGATCGGAAGGAACGCCGCGACGAAGACCAGGCGACGCACCGGTCGCAGCGCCGGGACCAGCGGGATCACCAGTCCTGCCATCGAGTGGCCGATGACGACCGGCTCACTCGACGAATCCATCGCCTCGGCGACGACCTCGGCGTACCTGGCAGCGCCGGCGGCTGGATCGGATATTGGCAGATCGACGGCGGTCACCCGATGCCCCAGGCGTTCGAGCTCGGGAGTCAGCCGCTCCCAGCACCACCCGCCGTGGTACGAGCCGTGGACCAGAACGACGTCCATCCGTGAACCCTCCGCGAGCAGAGCCCTAAGGTGCGCCGATGCGCATTGTGGGTGGTCCGGCCCCGATGCGTCGTCGCATTGCTCCCACATCCCAGTTGGACCAATCCGACTCGATCCACCACGTCGCGCCAGCCTCGGCCCATGGCTCAACCGTCGCGGCCGCTGCTGACGCATCTGCGGCCGAGGTCGTGCCCTCCATGACGATGTCGAAGCCCGCGAGGCTGCGACGCGCCGCAATCCAGTCGCGCATCTCGTTGAGCTGGGCGGGAGTCTCCGGCCGCGCCAGACCGCTCGTCTTGGGCAACCAGTAGGGCAAGAGCCCGTCGTAGCGCAGAACCCGGCTCATCGACCGCTCACTCGGCCAGGCGCCGACCACCCAGATCGGGATCCGTGGCCGCTGCACCGGCGTCGGCCGGAAGGCCACGGGCTCGAATTGGTAGTGGCGCCCGGCGTATCCGAATGGCTTTCCGCTCCACAGGCCGGTCAGGATCTCGAGCGCCTCGTCCAACCGTTCGGCTCGTGTCCGACGATCCGTCGCCTCGCCAAAGCCCGTGATGCCACGATCATCGACGGCACCCAGACCCACCGGCAGCACGAGCCGCCCGTTCGAGAGGCGGTCGAGCGTGGCCGTCTCGCGGGCCACCTTCCACGGCCGTCGCCTGGAGAGCGGGCTGACGTAGGCGCCGAGACGCACGCGCTCGGTCGCGAGGGCCATCGCCCCCATGAGCGTCCACGGATCATAGGTTTCGATCTGGTCGCCGACGTGGATGCCATCCCAGGTGAAGACCCCATCCCACCCCGCGGCCTCGGCAGCGCGGGCCAACTCGACCTGGTCCCGCGGCTCACCGCCGGTGATGATGAACCCGAATTTCACGATCCAGATGCTATTCGCTGCAACTGAGATCATCTGGGCCATCGAACCATCGGACAGGAGGAGCCGACGCCATGAAATGGGTCACCCGCGAGCACCCCAAGACGGATCGAATCGCCTGCCCATGGCTGATCCGCAAGTTCATCGACCCCGACGCCGAGATCGTGTACGTCCCTCGCGACAAGGTGCTCGACTATGCCGCGACCGAGGGCGCGACCAGCTTCGATGCGCCGGGCGCCACCTACACCCATCGTGACGGCAAGTGCTCGTTCGAGACGCTCGTTGAGGAGTTCCACATCGCCGACCCGGCGGTCGCGGTCCTTGCCAGGGTCGTCCACGGAGCCGATGTCGCAGAGGACCACGACGCGACACCTCAATCAGCTGGTCTGCTCGCCATCGCCGATGGCTTCGCGCTCCTCGGGATCGACGACCAACGCCAGCTGGAGCTCGAGCTACCGGTCTACGACGCCCTCTACGCCTGGGCACAACACCAGGTCGAGGGCAGTTGACTCACCGAACGCCGGACCGCGATGTGGTCCTCCTGTTCATGAGCCGCAGCGTGCGGATGTTCGGCTACGGCTTTCTCGCCGTTGTGCTGGTCCTCTATCTCACGGCGCTCGGCCTGTCTGGTGCGGAGATCGGTCTGCTGCTGGCGCTGACCTTGCTTGGAGACGCGGCGATCTCACTGTGGCTGACGACCCACGCGGACCGCATCGGCCGGCGGCGTGTCCTGCTCGTCGGAGCGGGGTTGATGCTCGTTGCGGGACTGGCCTTCGCCGCATCGCCGGTCTACGTCGTGCTCGTGGTGGCCGCCACCATCGGTGTCATCAGCCCGAGCGGCAACGAGGTGGGACCGTTCCTGGCCGTGGAGCAGGCCTCGCTGAGCCAGATCGTTGGGGCGAAGCGCCGGACCAGCGTCTTTGCGCGGTACCAGCTCGCTGGATCGCTCGCGACCGCATCCGGGGCACTCGTCGCCGGTGTGGTCGCGCAACTGGCGATCCAGCGCGGTGCCCACGCGGCCGACGCCTACCGAATCGTGATCGTCGGCTATGGCTTGATCGGCGTCGTCCTGGCAGCGCTGTTCACTCGCGTATCGGCAAACGTCGAAGTGCCCTCAAGCGCCGTGGACGAGGAGCCGATCCGGGGGCGCTTGGGGCTTCATCGGTCCCAGGGCACGGTGCTGCGGCTCTCGGCGCTCTTCGCGCTCGACGCGTTCGCGGGTGGCTTCGTGATGGCGAGTTTCATCGCACTGTGGTTCCAGCAGCGATTCGCGGTTGACCCGGCCGCGATCGGAGCGCTCATCTTTGGTGCGAACCTCCTGGCGGGGTTGTCGGCGCTGGCTGCGGGACCGCTTGCAGCACGCTTCGGCCTCGTGCGCACGATGGTCTTCTCGCACCTGCCGTCGAACGTCCTGCTGATCCTGGTTCCACTCATGCCCACGGTCGCACTCGCGGCGGGGGTGCTGCTGGTCCGCTTCAGCATCAGCCAGATGGACGTGCCGACCCGCCAGTCCTACACGCTGGCGATCGTGGCGCCCGACGAACGCTCGGCGGCGGCAGGCGTCACCAACATCGCGCGCAGCCTAGGCGTCGCGGTCTCGCCCCTGATTGCGGGTCCGCTCTTCCTGACGGCCGGTTTGGCAGGACTACCCTTCGTCATCGCCGGGGGCCTGAAGATCGTGTACGACCTCCTGCTGTACCAGCGCTTCCGGGCACTTCGTCCGCCCGAGGAAGCCTGACAAGAGTCAGCGGGTGGATGAGCCGTCGATCAGCCGGTCCGTGCCCTCTTCCGCATCGGGATCACGTTGGCCAGCAGGGATGGTGGCCCCACCGCGGGCGCCGCGATCGGCAGCCACTCGTCGACGACCGCTGGCCGGCCAAGAAGGGAAGCCCTGGCCGAGCGTGACACCCAGGCGCTCCACGGTCGCCTGCTCCGCATCGGTCTCGAGACCCTCCGCGAGGACCTGCGCCCCCGAGACGTCGGCAAAGTGGACCAGACCGACGATGAGCGCCTGTCGGGAGACGTCGGCGTTCGACCCGCGAATGAGGCTGGCATCGATCTTCACAAGGTTGGGCCGCAGGTCGACGAGATGCCGGAAATTCGCGATGCCGGCCCCCGCATCATCGACCGCCAGGCGCACGTCAGCACCGAGCCGACCCATGGCCGCGTGGAGGGGAGCGCAGTCGTCGATCATTTCGTGCTCGGTGATCTCGATGACGATCGGGCGCGTGCGCACGGCCAGCAGTTCGCAGAGCCGGGTGGACTGGGCCAGGAACGTCGGAGACACGTTGAGGCTCAACCACGCGCCGGCCGGCAGACCGGCCGCATCCCGAAGCGCAGCGGCGAGCGTGGCAGCTTCCAGCTCGGGACCGAGCCCGACGTCCGCGGCCTCGCTGAACATGCGATCGGGCGCGTCTCCGCTGGCAAATCGCGTCAGCGCCTCGAAGGCGACCGTCTGGCCGGTTCGCAGATCCACGATGGGCTGGAAGACCGGGTGGAACGCACGCGACCCGATCGTCTTCGCGATTCGCACACTCGCGCTCCGCCGCCGGCGACGCGCTCGGAGCGCGGGGGCGAGGATGGCGCTCCCGACCGAGGCCGCTTCACTGACCGAGGGCAAGTCAGCGACGAGGTGCCTCGCCTGCTGGTCGTCCCTGGTCGCGATGCTGATCAGACCCACGATCTCGTCATCGGCCAGGATGGGCGCGAAGGCTTGGCCCTTGATCCCGAGCTCGGTGAGGCGCAGGTCCTCAAGCCCCGGTCCGGGCCGATCGGTCCACAGCTCAGCCCAGGCACCGATCCGAGATCGTTCGAGCAGATAGGCAGCGCGAATGGCCGGCACGCTGTCGAATCCATGAATCGGGTTCACGCCCTTGCCGGTCGCCGCGAGCACCGTAAGACCGTCTTCGGCCGCCTCCATTACCACAGCGATATCCACGAGGGGAAGGTCGCTCAGGGCGGACGCGATAAGTCCGGCGGTGGCTTCCGGCGTCGGTAGGGCGTGCAGGTTCCGGAGGGCGGCGACGATCGCGAGACGCGCGGCTGTCACCCGCATCTGGCGATCCGTGGACACGCGGAGATTCGCGAACGCCTCCCGCGCCTCCAACGCAAAGTCGGCCAGAGCAGCCACGATGAGGATCGTCACGCCCACGAGGATCGAGTCCCGGAAGATCGTTCCCGCGAGACCGTCGACCGCGGGAAGGTGGTGGTCGGCCTGGGCCAGGATCAGGATCACGATCGACGATCCAACCGCGGCAGCCATGACGGGGACGAGGCGCTGCCGAGGCATGTGCGGCAGGACGAGGACGGTGGACAGGATCGGGAGAAGCGCGGTTGCCGGACCCACTCCTGGAATGAGGTACGCCCCAACCGCACCGAAGACCGCTAGGCTCACCGCGAGCGCGACGCGTGCGCCGGCTGGGTGTCCCATACGGATCTGGTGGCCGGTGGCGATGATGCCCATCGCGAAGAGGCTGGTCGAGCCGGCCGCAGCGGCCAGGGCGGGAGCTCGGAGGAGGACCGATGCAGCCGCCTCGAGCAGGGCGGCGAGGATCGTGAGGACCAGCAAGGCCGGGAAGAAGCGACTGAGCCGGTCCAATCCCGGTCGACCTTCGGCGTCGCTTGGGGCAACGTACGCGAGCTGCGCGCGACCTGGGTTCACGCCGCGTGCCTGACCCTGGGAGCGATGTGACGTTTTCGTCGTCGGATGACGATCAGGCAGACGAAGCCGATCGCGACCAGTGTGCCCGAGACGAGTGCGATGGCCCTCCAGGGTCCGAGCGCTTCAGCGATGACATCGGGAAGGGCCGCCCCGCTCACCACAGCCGGAGTTCCCGTGACGATGAGCACGATCGCGGCGTCGGCATGCGCGCCCTGCGGGGCATCAAGTCGGAGCCGCACCGTGTACGTCCCGGGCGCGAGCAGGGTCGCGATCGGGAACTCGACGAACGTATTGGTGCGCGCGTAGAAGGTGTCCATCTGGATGGTCGACTGGCTGACCAGCGTGCCGGCGGCATCGATGAGCGAGAACCCGACACGCGGCTTCAGCCGAACGTTGCCAGGGTTCTGGACCGCGACCCGGACGATCGACCTGCCGGCAAGAACCTGGTTTGTTGCGCTCCCGATCGCGAGTTGAGGCGATCGGAGACCCGGCACGGTAACGACCACGGCAACCGCTTGCCGGACGATCTGGCTGAGGCCGACCGCCCCAGCGCCCAGGATGGGCTGGTTGTTCTCGAGGACGAGGCTAGTGATGTACTCGCCGGGCGGGGCATCGCGAGGCACGGCAATCGTGAACGACCGACGCGTCGTCTCTCCGGCCCCAAGGGGGACGACGCTGGTTGGATAGAAGACCCACGTGGTCGCGCCAGTTCGTGGCTGGTCGCGCAGGCTCGCACCAAAGCCGCCGTTGATGATCGTGTAGACGTCGGCGGCATAGGTCCGGGCCGCGATGGCGTCACCGCCGTCGTTGGCGATGTCGACCTGGAGGGTGCGCTCCTCGCTGGCGTGCATGGTCAGGTCGAAGAACGATTCCGCCTGCCCGACGGGCAGGAGGGCAAGCTTGATCGGGGTGTCCGCCGCGAGCGCGGCGCCGGGCAGCGCAATAGCGGCGAGGAGCGTTATCAGCGCGACCGCCGCCAGTCCCGCATGGGACGGACGGCGCGCGCGCCGATCGGCAGCCACGGCTATGGCGCCGAGGTGATGGTGGTGGTGAGGGTGCCGGTGTAGGTCCCGACGCGGCTCTGGGCCGGGATGGTCAACGTGACGCCAAGGGCCTGCGTGTAGGTCCCGGCGCCGTAGGCGGCGGTCGCGACGAGCACCTTGCGGGCGCTGTCGAGGGTGCCGATGGGCGACGTCGGCGGAACCTGCGGGCCGGTGGAGAGCGCAACGCTCACGGCCTGGCCGGCAATACTCGCCGGAACGGCCGCCGAGGTGAGGGCGAACCTGGCCGCGGGAATGTCGATGCCGCCGTTGGCCGTTCCGACCCATACGAGGTCAGATGACATGACAGTCACGTTCCATCCCGCGCCCGAACCGGTGCTGTCGTCCACCGTCAGGACCATGGTGCCCGTCACGTCATGCGCGGCGTTCTGGTAGGCGACGCTGGCGAGGGTCAGGTCGGCGACGCTGGCGGTCAGGCCACTGCCTGTGATCTGTTGGGTAACCGTGTTGGCGGCGAACGCGGGACCGGAAATCGCGGCGCTCAGCAGCGCAGCGGCTCCCAGCCCAATCGCAAGCCTGCGCTTGGTAGAGACGATATCCATGAGAAGGTCACCTTCTTCGGGTTGGCGGGCTCGGAACGCCCCAAGAGCCACCGAGGTCGCTCAGAAGGTGTGCGCGGCAGGGCCCAGGGCCTGCGCGTGCCCCCAAAGGTGCGGCTCCGCCTCCAGCTCGGCAATAGGACGGATTCCGGGGCAGGCACGGCAGTGGGCGGTTTGCCCGGGACGATTCCTCGTCGGCGGTAGTCCTATAGCGGCCGGTGGATACCACGGCGCACCATCGGGCAGATGGCTCGAGCTCCCTACGTCCTTGTCCAGACACCCGAAGCCCCCGCTCGCCGGCGCAGCCCGGATCTCGCTGGGCGTGCGAACGGTCGCAGTGGCAGCCGCGTGCCCTCGCGGCCTCCGACGATCAAGCGCCCAGAGGACCTTGGGCTCCGCGAGTCTGAGGCGAAGTATCGCGGGCTGCTCGAGGCGGCTCCAGACGCGATGGTCGTGGTCAACCAGGCCGGCGAAATCGTCCTCCTCAACCTCCAGGCGGAGAAGCAGTTCGGCTACAACCGTGACGAGCTGCTCGGCCAGCCGGTGACGAACATCATCCCGCAGGGCTTCGCAGAGCGGCTCGTCGCCGACGACCTGCGATCGGCCGCCCAGGCCCTCGCCCAACAGATCGGAACCGGCATCGAACTCTCGGCGCAAAGCAAGGACGGCACGCGGTTTCCCATCGAGATCATGTTGAGCCCGCTCGAGAACGCCGACGGCATCCTGGTCACGGCGGCGATCCGCAACATCAGCGTGCGCAAGGCTTCCGAGGCGCATCTCGCTCAGATGGAAGGCCGATCCGCGCAGCTCGCGCAGCAGCGGGCGCTCATCGCTCAGACGCTCCGCGGGCTGCAGGCGGGCGAAACCACGCAAGCAACGGCGCAGATCATCTGCCGTCAGGTGCTGAGCATGCCTGAGGTCGCGGCAGCCCAGCTGCTCATCTTCGAGCTTGATGGTCGGGCTATGACGATCGGGTTCGGGATCGTCGGCCGCCCTGATCCGGGCCTGCGACGACTCTCCCTCGAGCGCAGCCAGCGGCTTCGGAGCCGTGCCGCACAAGGGCCTTGGATCGAGTCATGGACGGCCCACGGAGAGGACCAGAACATCGGCGACCTGAGTCGACACCCCCATCTGGTGGCGTGTGCGCCAATGCGCTCGAACCGCGAGCTCATCGGCTTGCTGGTCATCCACGGAGTGACCTCGGTCGACGACGTGTCCTTCACCGAGTCATTGGCGGCCTTCGTCGAATTCGCGAACCTTGCCTCGGCCCTAGTTGGCCGCGATGTTGCCGATCGGAAGCGCGCTCGTCGCGCTCGGGAACGGATCCGCAAGATCATCGATGGGCGAATGTTCCATCCTGTCTTCCAGCCGATCGTCGACGTCAGACAAGGCAAGACGATCGGCTACGAAGCGCTCACCCGCTTTGCGGACGGCGCCGCTCCCGAAGGCGTCTTCAGCGAGGCGGTGGCGGTCGGTCTCGGTCCCGATCTCGAGTCCGCCACGCTCGAGGCGGCCGTCGCGGCCGCCAAGGAGTTACCTCGGTCGGCGTGGCTCAGCCTCAACGTCTCCCCCGAACTCATTCTCGCCTACCAACCGCTGCAGACCCTGGTGAAAGGGACGAGGCGGCATGTCGTGCTTGAGATCACCGAACACACGGAGATCGCGGACTACCCTGCGTTGCGCGCAGCGGTCGTCGACCTGGGCCCCAAGGCGAAGCTCGCCGTCGATGACGCCGCGCCGGCTTCGCGAGCTTCCGCCACATCCTCGAGCTGCGCCCGGCGTACATCAAGCTGGACCGGTCGTTGATTGCGGACCTCGAGTCAGATCAAGCACGCCAAGCGATGATCGTGGGCCTGCGCCACTTTGCGCGGTCCGTTGGCGCCAGGATCATCGCGGAGGGGATCGAGACGGCAGGTGAGCGCGAAATCCTGCGCGTCCTGGGCATCGCCCTCGGTCAGGGCCATCTTCTCGGCCGACCGATGCCATCTGCGGAGCTAGGGCACCGGGCAGCGATAGGTAGATAGCCAGGCCCCCTGTCACCGCCGATACTCGGAAGCACCTGCGTCACCGTAGCCAAGGACCACGTCGTGGCATCACTGTCCGTGCTAGTCACACTTTGGCGACGGTCAGCGCCTGATCAAGGACGCCGAGAGCTATCAACAGCGCGGTGGAGCCCACGATCCACAGCACCAAATGCCTCATCCTGGCGAAGCTCACCTTTTGCCGCACGAGGTCAGCGGCCTGAACGGGCGTCTTCACGCCGCACCTTTCAGAGATTCCTGCTTGTTTGAGCGTTCCTTGGCCGAGGCGGTCTCGGCCGTAAGGTGTGCGACCTCGAGCGCGCCAAGGATCGTCTCCTCCATGCCGAGTATTCGTGCCTCGAGCGCGGCGGTCCGCGTGAGGATTTCGGTCGTGCAGGTGAGAAGGCGCTCGTTCTGAGCGTCGCCAAGGTCGCCTTCGTCCGCGGCGTGCTCGAGGGTCATCCGGTCGCGTTGTGAGGCCCGGTTCCCCGCCAGCAGGATGAGCGGGGCGGCATACGCGGCCTGGGTGCTGAAGGCAAGGTTGAGCAGGATGAACGGGAACGGATCGAAGGGCCTGGTCAACAGGATGACGTTGGCGGCGAGCCAGACGGCCACGATGGCCGTCTGGATGGCGATGAATCGCCAGCTACCCATGAAGCCGGTCACCGTGTCAGCCAGCCTCGCCCCAAACGGAGCGGCATCCAAGAGCGCCTGGTTGACCGGGTGTCGGTACGCGGGCGGGCTGGGCCGGCGGTTGCGGCCGGCCAATCGCGCATTGCCCAGGCCCCCGAGGGGAACTACGGGAGGCTCCCGCTCAGCAGTTGTCATGGATCTCGCCTTCGCCGTCACATCAGCCATCGGTCGACCACGATCATCGCCAGCTGCGACGCAGCCCACCCGAACCGGTCGCCAGGTGCACGACCAGCAGCACTCCAACCGCGCCCAGAGTGGCGATCACGATGCTTTCAACGTTGAAGCCATTGACCGAGCCCACGTGGAGCAGGTTGGCGGCCACGAATCCACCAAGGAGCCCACCCACAACGCCGAGGACGATCATCATCAGTAGACCCTCTCGGCTGCCGATAACCTTGCTGGCGATGAAGCCGGCAATCGCACCGACGGCGATCCAAGCAATCCAACCCATCTCGATCCAATCCTTTCTCTTTGACCGGCCGTCAGCGGCCGAGACGAAGGTGCGAACGTTAGGCCCCGTCCGCAAGGGCACCCGCGCCAACTGAACGGGTTAGGCGGGCTCGCGGCGGAAGATGCCGATGCTCCACAACACGATCAGCTCGAGGACGGTCCAACCCACCAGCGCCACGATGGCGGCCAGATCAAGGATCGACCCGCCCGACTGCAGGGCGTTGGTATGCAGCACGCCATTGAACGGCGCCACGAAGAGCTGGCTCACGTTGAGGATGCCCGATACCAGGACGTTCCCCTCACGCGCATTGAGCGCCAGCAACACCACGCGAAGGGCGATGACGATCTGGACTAGCCCAAAGAGGAGGACCACGACGCGACGGCCGAGCTCCGCGTTCTCCGGGCGCATGTAGGTGCTGCGGCGCTGGGTGACAGTTGCACTAGGCGCGACGGCGGCAGGCTCCTGCGTGACGACCGTCTGGTCGACTGGGTCGGCAATTGACATGGAACGCTCCAGTTCGCTAACAGGGCATCCGGGGAAGCGGCGTCACCAAAACCGACCGCCGGGAGTTCACTCCGGCCACTACCGGCTTGCAGTGAAGCAGATCAGTCTGCTATTGTCAACTGTAGTACCCGGCATCCACTGTAGGAGAGGGCCCCTGATATGCCAACCTCGCTCGGGACCATCCTGAAACAGGCGCGCGCCGTGCGCGGCCTGTCAGTGGTCGACGCCGCGCGGGCTGCTCGTATCTCGCCGGCCTACATGAGCCGGCTTGAGGGCGATGCCGTGAAAAAGCCCTCGCCCCACGTCCTGCATCAGCTCAGCGAAGCGCTGGGAGTGCCGTATGCCGAGCTCATGCGCCTGAGCGGCTATCGCCTGCCGAATCAGCCCAGCGCACACCCGACGAGGAGCGCGACGGCGGCGTTATTCGACGATCTCAGCGACGACGAGCGCACTGAGCTGCTGGAGTATCTCGCCTGGTACCGGTCGCGAAAGCGAACGGGAACGCATACCAGTCACTCATGAGAGTTGCCGAACCTTTGCGCCCTTGCTTCGCGTCGACCCTGAAGACGCCAGACCGTTGCTGATCGGGTCTGATGACGAACCGTCATGACACTCGGGGACTTGGCACCCATGCTGCGGTTTGCGACCCCTGTCAAACCGTGTCGCTATGCCTGAAATGGAGTTTGTCATGAGCCTGATCTGGATCATCATCGTCGTCCTCGTCGTCCTGTTCCTTCTCGGGTACTTCGGTCGCGGGCGCTTCCGCACCTGATTGCCCGCCAGACCTGCGTCAATGACGCAGCTTCCTCCGTCGTGGTCTCGGTCGCCTGTCGGCTGAGCGCGGCGGAGCGCCCGACGCCCAAGTGGAGGTGAATCCCGATGGGACAGCAGAACATCAACATTCCGGCGAGCGGATCGTCTGGCCCGGCGAACGGATCGTCGGGCATGGGGGTGGGCATGATCGCCGGCCTGCTGGTGGGGATCCTCGTCATCGCCCTGGTGATCTGGTACTTCGCGTTTAACAACGGCGGCGGTGGCACCCCGTCATCGAGTGCGGTGCAGAGTGTCGTGCAGAGTGTCGTTGCGAGTGCGGCGGCGAGTCCGAGCTAACACGCCTCCCCGGAGGCGTTGCAGGTGTCAGTGCGCCTCGCACCCAGCGGTCGGGTGCGAGCCCGCAGCTGGCGGTGGCACCAACTGAGCGGTGCGCGCCGCAGCCGGCCGCGGCGCTCGCCAAGGACCATCTGGCTGGTCGATGACGATCCCGGCTTCCGTGATCTGACCGCAGACGTAGCCCGAGAAGCCTCGATCGCCGTCTTCAACCTGAGC
>JALYLB010000017.1 GCA_030774475.1 Chloroflexota bacterium
GCGCCAGGCGCCGAGGCTGTCGCGCCGACAGCCCGCCCGCGCCGTCGCCGAGCGGCGAGCTCCGCCGGCGACACGGCGACGACCGCCGTAGCGGCAGAGGCTGCTGAGCCGGCAGACGCCGACCAAGCGGCGCCGCCACTTCGTCGAACGCGATCGCGGCGTCCGGCGGGCACGACATCCGGAAGGACACGAGGCGCATCGTCGGGAGCGCCGTCAGACCCGGCAGTCAGCGAGGCCGGCTCCGAGTCGCCAGCCGCTCCCAGTCGAGCGCGTCGAACGCGGCGCGCGAGCTCGGCCACGGCCGCCGGTGACGGCGAGCCGACCGCGGAGAACGCCTCGGGCGAGGGCGGCGACGAGGGGATCTGGCAGCGCTTCCGCTCTGGCCGACGACCGACCCGGCGCACGACCAGCTGAGTCAATGCAGTCCGCGCCGCTATAGGCAGGAAACGACGAGGCCGGCCCGTGGGCCGGCCTCATGGCATCCCCGCGCGATTCTCAGATGGGCTCGCCCGGCTCCTCGGGAAACGGGCTGGCACTCGATCGCGGGGCTCCATTGCCCTTGTCCGTCCCGCCCTCGATGGGCGTCGCCGCCGGTTCGAGGGTGCTACTCCGCCTTTCGGGGAGGTCCTCGATGCTCTCGGTCCGCTGGAACAGCGGAGCCCATTCGCCGGCGTTGTTCGCCGCCTGGCGGGCGCGCTGCGCGAGCTCGTCACGAACTTCGCGACCCGGTCGAGGCGCGGTGAGCAACGCTGCCACGGCGCCGACAATGGCACCGATGATCACTCCCAGGAAGAACGTGCGCCAGCGGCGCTCCTCGCGACGCTGAAGCCGTAGGCGCTTCTGCGCCTGCTTCGCGATCTCCTTCGAGGTGGGCACGGCGATTCCTGCCGCTGCGAGTGCCGCCGCCCGCCCGTCCCACGCGTTACGAACAGTGGGTCCGACCTGCCGCTTCCAGGTCGCACGGCCCCACTTCAATGCCTGTCGGCTCATCTTTCGAGCCGATGTCGCCGCCTCCTTGCGCTGCGGCGCCGAATCCCGCCATGCGTCGCTGGCCATCACCGAAGCACGCCCGGCGGCCGCGCCGGCGGTCCCTGCGATCGCCGAAGCCAACTCTCGGCCGCGGGTGGCGATCTGGTCGCGCGTCTGGGATTCGAGGGCTCTCTCGACGAGAGATCGGATGGCTGTCGCCAGCTCATCGGCTGTCCTGGATGGTTCCCCGGCCATGGGACGTCTCCTCACTGCTTGGGCATGGTCCCGTAGCAGGGAGTATGCCACCCTCCCCTTCCGAGCGGCACCCCGCGCCGACGCGAGGGCGGTTGGCGCTCCGCGGGCCGCCGTACGACGGGCGGACTCGGGTGCCGGCCGGCCGCCAGCAGGCGTACCCGGGGCGGCCCGGCGGAGCATGCCCGACCAGCATGCCGGACGTACCGTGACCGGGCGCTTACCGCGGCCTTATCGACCCCGCATCGACCCAGCGGATGGCCACCTATACTCCGTGACATGCTCTCCACCGGGGTTGCGCCGGGCTTCTGGAGCCTGGGGCAAGCGACTGCGCGGGCTGTCGCGCTGCATGGCGCCGGACATGGGCGTCTCGGCCGCACCTTCCTGGTCTTCGGTCCGCGCGGGGCTGGCAAAGGCGCCTTCGTCGACGACCTCCTCGCGCTCCTCTTCTGCACCGCAGCCGACCGCGCCGCGCGGCCGTGCAATGTCTGCGTCGGCTGTCGCCAGGCACGCGGCCGGCGCCATCCCGATCTCGTACTCGGCTCGCCGGAGCGCTGGCGTGAGCTGCGCGGGACCGGCGAAAGCATCGTTGCCGCCGCGCGGCAGTGGCTCGGCGAAGCTGCCGGCGCGCCGATCGCGGGGGAGCGGCGGGTGGTCCTCATCGACGGGATCGACCGTGCCGGCGACCAGATCCAGAACGCGCTCCTAAAGGCGCTCGAGGAGCCATCGGACCGCCACGTGTACATCCTCGTCGCGGATGAACCCAGCCTGGTCCTGCCAACCGTGCGCTCCCGCTGCCAACCGCTGCGCATCGGTCCAATCCCACAGGTCGAGCTGACCGATTGGCTCGTCGATCGCGAGCAGCTCCCCCGCGATCTCGCAATGGCGCTGGCTCGCATCTCCGGGGGCCTGGTCGGTCGGGCGCTTGCCCTAGCCCGTGACAAGGACCAGGTCGACTGGCGTCGCCGCGTCCAGGCCGAGCTGCTGGGTCTGCTCTCTCGCGGCCGCTCTGATCGATTCAGCTCGGCACGCGAGCTGCTCGATGATGCGGCTCGGCGGATGCCGGGAGCGTCAACCGCAGACGAGCCGGCGCCTTCCCCCGACGAAGGCACGGAGGCCCCGCGGACCCCGGTCTCGCTCCAGCGAGTCGGGGCGACCGCGCTCGTCGATGCCTGGCTCGGCCTGGCTCGCGACCTGATGGTCGCCGCGGCGGGCCGGGCCGATGTCGCGCCCGCGGGTGAGCTGTTGCCGGACCTGGCCGCGGCCGCGAAACGAATCGACCCGCGCCAGATGGCGGCGTGCATCGACGTGCTCGAGCGCGTCCACGAGGGGCTGTCCCAGAACGCCTCGCCCCGATTGGCGCTCGAGGCGGCGATGCTCGCGTGGCCTACCATCCAACCCCGGTGACCGACCGCCAGCGCCTGGTTGCACGCATCTCCGGGCGGGTCCAGGGCGTCGGCTTCCGGTACTGGACGCAGCGGCAGGCGGTTTCGATGGGCCTGGTTGGCTGGGTGATGAACCTCGACGCAGAGAACGCGGTTGAGCTCGTCGCGGAGGGAGAGCCGGTGGCCCTCGATGCGCTCGAGCGCCTTGTGCGGAGGGGTCCTCCGGGTGCGAGGGTCGAGCGAGTCGAGGTGCTGCGGGAACCGGCGAGCGGCGAATTCAGCCGCTTCTCGATCATGCGCCAGTGAACTGGCGAGCAATCGGGTGCATCGGGCTCGGATCCCTCGTGTTCATCGCCATCGGCATCCTGGGCCTCAACGTCGCGTCGAGCCGGATCGGGTGCCCGGATCGTCTCCAGTGGCGCGACCTGTCGTACGCGCCCAGTGGCTCGCCGGGTCCCAGCCCTCAGACCGGCGTGCCGGGCGCGGCCGTGAAGCTTGGCACAACCTTCATCGGCCTGACGACCCGCGACCTCTTCGGCCCGCCCGGGAGTGCTCCGTCAGCCTCGTCGTCGGATCGGCCGACGGTCATCGCCATGGATTGCGGGGACGGGACCTTCGTGACCTATCGGCAGGCTGGCACGGTGCCAACCGTGACTCCATCGCCGACCCGATCCCCGTGAGCTGACCACCGGATTTCCGCCGCGGTCAGCCGCCGGAGAGGCGATCCCTTGTCGCCAGCGCATAGCGGTCGGTCATACCGGCAATGTAGTCGGCCACCTGGGTCACTGGGTCAGCGGCATGCTCGCGGTAGCTGTCGGGGATGTCCGCGGGATGGTCCACCAGGTGCTCGACGAGCTCGCGGATGACCCCGATCGCCTTCTCCTGCTCGCGGCGCTGCTCGCCCGACATGTAGACCCGAGCGAACATGAAGTCGCGCAGCTCGTTCATGACCGCTAGCGTGGCGGGATCCATCTCGACCCGCCCGACCTCAAGGCTGCGCTCGATGACCGCGCCGATCATCTCGGCGATCCAGTCTCGCCCGGGCTCTCCGAATCGAGCGAGCACCGCCGGCGGAAAGGCCTCCGCATGAAGCACTCCCGCGCGCAGCGCGTCGAGAGCGTCATGGCTCAGGTACGCGATCCGGTCCGCGTACCGCACGCAGAACGCCTCCTGGGTCGCGGGCGGCGGGCTGATCTTCCAGGAGTGGGCTCGGATCCCGTCCCGCACCTCCCACGTCAGGTTGAGATCCTCCAGCACCTCGTAGACCCGCACGCTCTGCGCCGCGTGATGCCAGCCGTCCGGCGGGAAGTAGGGCGAGAGCGCCTCCTCGCCGGTGTGGCCGAAGGGCGTGTGGCCGACGTCGTGGCCAAGGGCGATCGCCTCGGCGAGCGGTTCATTCAGGGTCAGCGCTGCGGCCAGCGAGCGCGCGATCTGGGCGACCTGCACGGTGTGGGTCAGGCGCGTGACGAAGTGGTCGCCCTCCGGGTTCAGGAAGACCTGCGTCTTGTGCTTCAAGCGCCTGAACGCCTTCGAATGGATGATCCGATCCCGATCGCGCTCGAAGGCCGTGCGGAACGGGTCGGGCTCTTCCTCGCGCACCCGGCCGCGGCTCTGTCCTGAGCGGGCCGCTGCCGGGCTCAGTCGCGCCTCTTCGGTCTCTCGGACGGTGCGATCGTGCCGGATCAGCAG
>JALYLB010000018.1 GCA_030774475.1 Chloroflexota bacterium
GCGGTCGGCGACGACCGCATCCAGCAAGAGACCCAGGGCCGGGTCACCCCGGAAACGTGGACGCACGGCTCATCTGCCCAGCGCCAGAAGTGGTTCACGATCGGCTACCAGAGCGGGTCAGCCGACCGATGCGACACGTTCAGCGGCAATCCCTGAAGGGCCGAGACCTGACGGTAGAATCAGGCCCTGGAGGGGTGGCAGAGTGGACGAATGCGGCGGTCTTGAAACTGGCTGTCATTGACGTTTCCGCCTCAGGTCTCACCTTTGCCACGCTGAAGACTGCTGCACTGTCCTGCTGCGGGCCGGTGTAAGCCACAGCGTAAGCCACTGGATGTTACGGTCTCCTGGTGATGAGACTCTCCAGAAACGCCATGGCGCTTGCCGTTCTGTTGGCGGTGAACGTCCTGCTGGTGATCCTGCTGACTCCACTCGGCTTTGAGACCCGGCCAGCAACCGACTTGAAGACCGTTGGCTACATTGCGATCGGTACGATTTTTACAGGTCTCGCGCTGGACGTAGCGTCGCTCGCCCTTCTCTTCAGGAGAGTCCGATTGGCTTCGATTCTGGCGATGGTCGGCTCGATCCTCTTCTTTTTCCCCATTATCGGAGACCGGGCTGGGTCCTTCTTCTCGGTGCCCATCCCGCCCGTCATTAACACCCTCGAGTACATCTTTGTTGTCGTCCTACTCGTAACTCTCTTCCTGGCCTGGAAGGTCTACGGAGATAGTCGTTCCTCTCCAAGCTGACGAATTCTCGGATGCCCACCCGCAGGCCGACGAGTAGCACGGCGTGGGGTGGGCATCACCCCAAGATCGAGCTCGGGATCTGTTCGATAAGGGTCCCAAGCTAAGATTGAGCAGCGGAGGGGTGGCAGAGTGGACGAATGCGGTGGTCTTGAAAACCGCTGACCCGCAAGGGTTCGTGGGTTCGAATCCCACCCCCTCCGCCAGCGCATTGACGATCCAACATTGACGCCGGCATCCTCGGTGGTGCAATGAGCCGCTTCATGTTCACCATCTTTGTCGCAGCACCGCCGAGGCAGGTCTTCGACCTGTGGATTGACCTGAAGCGCGTGCCCGAGTGGGTCGGTGGCGTCTCGAGGGTCGCCGATGTCACCGGCGCCGCAGACCGTGCCGGGACGAGCTATACGGTCTGGTTCGGCCGCATGGCCAGTCGCACCGAGGTGCTCGACGCCGACCCTCCGCATTCCATCCGGACGCGCTTCGGCAATCGCCTCCTGCACGGGATCAACGAGGCGACCTTCGAGCCGGAGGACGGCGGTACGCGCCTGACTCAGCGGCTCGAAACGCAAGGATGGGTCGCTGGCCTCATGGCGCGCATCTTCGCCATGGGCTCGTACAAAGGCAGCTTCCGCGGTGAGCTGGCGACCTTCGCCCGGCTTGCCGAAACCGACGCCCGCGAGGGCGGCACCTCTCAAGCCTGATCCATTGCTGTTGCCTACGACCATCGTCTTCTTCCCGGAGGGGGCATACGGGCCGACGAATAACTGTGTCGGCATGGGAGACGTGCTACGCCGTCGCGGTCATCGCGTGGTCTTCGTCATCGAGGAGTCATTTGCCGGCCGGCTCTCAGCGCTCGGTTTCGAAGAGCGGCTCATGCGCCTGGCGCCGCCGCCTGCCGAACCCGAAGTCCCTGGCCAGTTCTGGAAGGACTTCATCCGGGACACGGCACCCGAATTTCGACGGCCGACCATCGAGCAGCTCTCCTCCTTCATCGCTCCGACCTGGCAAGCGCTGATCGACGGCGCCCGTTACGTCGAGCCGCGGCTCCGAGAGCTCCTCGCGGAGGTCCAGCCCGACGTGGTCGTGGAGGACAACGTCTGCGCGTTCCCGGCGGTCGTGACCCACGGGGTGCCGTGGGTGCGTATCGCCTCGTGTAACCCAGCGGAGATGAAGGATCCAGCCATCCCGCCGACCTTCTCGGGTTATCCGACCGCGGACCGCTCCGGGTGGGCTGAATTCCGCGCCGAATACGGGCGCACCCATCGGGCCATCTGGGAGCAGTTCAACGCCTTTGTTGTCGATGCCGGGGCGCCGTCATTGCCAGACCTGGAATTCATCCATCAGTCACGGTGGCTCAACCTGTATCTCTACCCAAAGGAGATTGACTACCAACGCGCAATCCCGCTCGGCCCGTCATGGCATCGGCTCGACTCTGCGGTGCGGGCGACGGATGGACCGTGGGAACTACCAGATCATCTGATGGACCGGCCAGGGCCGCTGATCTACCTGAGCCTCGGGAGTCTCGCGTCTGCCGACGTCGACCTGATGCAACGGCTCGTGGGGATGCTTGGCCAATCGCGGTGCCGCGTGATCGTCAGCAAAGGTCCTCAGGCCGACCTGTATGACCTTCCGGACAACATGGCGGGCGCCGAATTCCTCCCGCAGCCGGCGATCCTCCCACGGGTCGACCTGGTGATCACCCACGGCGGGAACAACACCGTCACGGAGGCACTCCGTTTCGGCAAGCCGATGGTGGTGCTGCCGGTGTTCTGGGACCAATACGACAACGCGCAACGCATTCACGAGACCGCGTACGGAGTACGGCTCGACACGTACCGATGTGAAGCGCGGGATCTCATGGCCGCGATCGACCGCTTGCTCGCAGACCGATATCTCGGGAAGCGCCTCGCCGCATTGCGCGATCGACTTGCAGCGTCGCCGGGCACCCTCAGAGCCGCGAAACTGATCGAGCAGCTCGCCACCACGGGCCAGCCAGTCATCGCCCGGGAATGAGAGAGGCCCCTGCGCGGCGAGCGCGCGGGGGCCTCTTGTCAAGACGTTGCGTTGGCGGGAACTACACCCCGACGGGGACCTGTCCGGGAGCTGGGATGACGCCCAACTGGACGAGCATGCCGAACTGATCGGCGAGACCCCAGTGCTCAACGAGCTGCCCGTTGACGACCCGGCCGATATGGATCTCCGTCCAGGTCGCTCGCGTGCCGGTTGCCGGCATGCCAAGGAAGTCGCCCTTCATTGTTCCGCTGGCCGTCAGGCGATGGACGAGCTTGTCGCCCGCTTCGATCGCATCCTC
>JALYLB010000019.1 GCA_030774475.1 Chloroflexota bacterium
GCCCTGGCCGGCGCCGCTGTCACCCTCGACCTGTGGTTCGCGGAGGGCCGGCGGATCGACCAGCTCTTCCCGCCGCTGGCCCTTCCCCGGGACGTGGCGCCGGAGGTGCCCGTCGCCGCAGCCTCGCTCGATCTCGTCGCGGCGGCGCGCGGCCACGCCCCCGGGCTCGCTCCTGTGGCTGCGCGGGACCTCGCCACCGCACAGGGCCTGGAGGAACGCATCGCCCTGCGCGTCCTCTCCGCCTGACGCCGCTCTGAGTGGCTTGAGTGTCAGTCAGATGCGTGCCGTGGTTGAGGTTATCCAGTGACTCGGATCCTGGGCCTGATCTGGCCGACCCTGCGCGCCACGCCGGCGAACGGCGAGCGACCGGGGAGTGGCGCCACACGCGATCCGACGGGCGTCGATGTCCCGACCATGCTCGATCAGCTCGACGACCTCTCTCCGCGAGTCGAGGCGGTCGACCGGGGAGTGGCCCTGGTCGACATTACCGGCCTGGGGCCGAGCCTGGGCGACGAGCGCCGCATCGCGGCGCGGGCCGTGGCCCTGACCCGGGAGGTGGCCCAGCTCCCCGTCAGGGCGGGCACCGGCGACAACCGCTGGCTGGCGGTCCTCGCCGCCCGCCTCGCGCTCTTGGCACGGCCCGATCCCACGATCCCCGTCGCCTTCCACGCCTTCCCGTCCGGTGCCCTCGCCACCCACGCCGCCCTCGCTTCGCTCCCCCTGGACCTGCTCCCCGCAGACCAGGAGACGCGCCAGCGCTTCGCGCTCTTTGGCCTGACGACCATGGGCGAGCTCGCGGCCCTGCCGCGCTCGGCGGTCGGTGCCCAGTTCGGGGCCACGGGCGAGCGTCTCCAGGCCCTCGCCCGGGGCGAGGATCCGCGGCCGCTCGTCCCCCGGCGGCGCCCGGAGCGGATGACCCGCCGCGTGACGTTCGAGCCGCCGATGGAGGGGGTGGGGGGCACGGCGCTCGTCCTCAGGCGTGCCTGCGCGGAGCTGTGCGACGCGCTCAAGGCGCGTCACCTTGCCCCGGGTCGCGCGACCCTGGAGCTCTCCCTGGAGGACGCTTTGCCGCTCATCGTGGAGCTGGCCTTCCCCGAGCCCGCGCTCGAGCCGGACTGGATCGCGCGCCTGCTCATCGGCCAGATGGAATCGGCGGCTCGCAGCCGCCAGCTGCGCGAGCCGGCGGAGGAACCCCGGGAGGAGCCGCGGGTGGTCGCCATCGGCCTGGCCTTCGATCGGCTGAGCGACCCGGCTGCCCGCCAGCTGCCCGCCTTCGAGGCTCAGGCCGGACGCTGGGAGGAGCTGCGCTGGGCGCTGGAGCGGGTCGGCTCGCGGTTCGGGGAGGGCCGCCTCTGGCGCGCCCGGCTGGATCGCCCGAACGCGTCGCTCCCCGAGCGCCAGGCACGGCTCGACGGCATCGGCCAGGAGGACAAGCCGTGACTCGGCTCTACGCCAATCATCCGCTGATCCAGGTCGAGGCCGATGTCGACGGCACACCGACCCGCCTCCGCCTCGACGGAGTGACCCACGGCGAGGTCGGCGTCTGCAACCGATGGCGCGTCGACGACGACTGGTGGCGCGAGCCGGTGGCTCGCAGCTACTTCAAGGTCGTCACCCGCGACGGGCTGCTCTGCACGGTGTTCTGGGACGAGATCCGCGGCACCTGGCATCTCGAGCGGATCTTCGACTGACTGCGAGCCACTATCCTCACGGCATGGCCCCAGCCGAGCCGATCTCCCTCCGTCCCGGCACCCCCGACGACGGGCCCGCCTGCTGGCGGGTGCTCTACCAGGCGATCAACGACCTGGCGAGAAGGACCGGCAGCGACCCGATCCCAGGCGAGGTTGATGCGTCGTACGCTCGCTTCGAGGCTATCTCCCAGTACCTTGCCGAGACTGCCGCCGAGTTCTGGGTCGCCGAGGACCAGTCGAGCGGCGAGTTGATCGGCTACGCGCGAAGCATCGAGCATGGCGGCTTCTTCGAGCTCACCGAGTTCTTCGTTCTTCCTGGCCATCAGGCCGCAGGGGTTGGTCGCCAGCTCCTCGCACGAGCCTTTCCCGCTGACCGCGGCGACCTGCGGGTGATCGTCGCCACGACCGACGTTCGCGCCCTCGCGCGCTACGCCAAGGCCGGGATGACGGCCCGCACCGTGGTCGCCAGCCTGATGGGCACCCCGACGCCGCCCGCGCCGCCGCCGAGCCCGGATCCGGTCCTGGTGGTGGAGCGCGTGGAGCCAGAAGCGCCGCTCGAGGAGCTCGCCGCTCTCGACCGTGCAATCGCAGGATTCGACCGCGGGCCGGTTCTCGCGTGGCTTGCTTCAACGCGCGAGGCGCTCGTCTTCCGTCGCGATGGCCGGGCCGTGGGTTATGCCTTCGTCAGCGAGCGCGGGACAGGCCCGATCGGGGCGAACGACCCGGACGACCTGCCCCAGATCCTGGACGAGGTGTTGCGTCGGGCGGCCGCCCTCGGGGCCGCCGAATCGGCGACGTTCGAGGTGCCGATGTCCAATGGCGCCGCGCTCCGCCATCTCCTGGCTCGCGGTCTCCAGATCGACTCGTTCCTGACCGTGCTCCTCTCGAATCGCGAGTTCGGGCGCATGGACCGCTACCTCGCCTACTCACCCCCCATCTTCCTGTGAGCGGGGAGCCCGGCCGGCAGCGATTCCGCGTCGACCGCCTCTGGCCCGATCCAGCCCGGGATCTCGACCTCGATGAAGCGTTCGCCGACCTCGCGCTGCCCGAGTCGATGACAGGAAGGCCGTGGGTCGCGACCAACATGGTGACCAGCCTCGACGGACGGGCGCAGCTGGGCGGGACCGCCGAGGGCCTCTCCGGCCGCGCTGATCGCCGGCTGATGCGCCTCTACCGGACCGGGTTCGACGCGGTTGGAAGCGGGGCCGGGACGCTTCGCAGGACGGACTTCTGGTCGACCGTCCCGCCCGACCTGGCCGAGCGTCGCGTGGCCGATGGCCGGCCTCCGCAGCCGATCGCGGTGCTCATCGCCGGCCGGGCGCCGGTACCCAGCGACCGGCGCTGGTTCGGCTGGGAGCAGCCGCGGCTTCTCGTCGTCGGGGCGAGCTCGCCGCACGCGCTCGCCGGGGCGCAACCACCTCCCGCCGGGACGGATCTCATCGTCGCCCCCACCGACCGCCCGGAGCCTGCCTGGGTCCTGGCACAGCTCGTCGCGCGCGGCATCGGCTCGCTGCTGCTCGAGGGCGGCCCGACGACCAACGCCGCCTTCCTCGCCGCGGGCTGCCTTGATGAGCTGTACTGGACGCTAGGTGCCCGAGTGCTGGCCACCGACGCCCTCCCGATGATCGCGCCCCTCGCCGATTCCCCGTTTGCCGTGACGCCGCGCGAGGCCGGCCTGGTATCGGTCCACCGCAGCGAGGACGAGCTCTTCCTGCGCTATCGCTTCGACTAGCATCGGCCGATGACCGAGCTCGGGCTGGTCGGCGCCTGGGGACACCTCGACACCCTGTCGATCGCGCAGGCCCGCGCGTACGTGCGGCGGGTCGAGCAGCTCGGGTACGGGACGCTCTGGCTGCCGGAGACCGTGGGGCGCGAACCGTTCACGGCGCTGGGCCTGCTCGCCGGCGAGACGGACCGCCTGCACCTCGGCACGAGCATCGTCGGCATCTGGGGCCACGACGCGCAGACCACGAGGATGGCGGCGTTGACCCTCGCCGAAGCGACGGCCGGCCGCTTCGTGCTTGGCCTGGGGGTGTCGCATCCGCACCTGGCCGAGCGGCTGCGCGGGCACGCGTACGAGCGACCGCTGACGCGAATGCGCGAGTTCCTGGCAGCCTATCGGTCCGCGGTCTACAAGGGCCCGATGGCGGAGCCCGAATATGGGGAGCCGCCGGTCATCCTCGCGGCGCTGCGCGAGGGGATGCTTCGCCTCTCCGCCAGCGACGCGAATGGCGCCTTTCCCTACCTGTTCACGCCCGAGCGGATCGCCTGGGCCCGCTCGATCCTCGATCAGGCGGCGCGAGAGGCCGGGCGGCCGCGTCCGATGCTGGCGGTGACCATGCCGGCCGTCCTCGAGACAGATCCAACCGCCGCACGGGCGGCCGCACGCGCTTACCTGGGACCCTACCTTCGCACCCCGAACTACCACGCCAGCTGGGAGCTCCAGGGGTTCACCGGGGTCGATTGGGAGAAGCCCGGATCGGATCGGCTGGTCGATGCCATGGTCGCCTGGGGGACGGCCGCGCAGCTCCGCGCCGCGCTGGCGACCCTCCACCGCGAGGGCGCCGACCACGTGGCCGTTATCCCCGTCGCGCCGGACGGGTCGAGCGAGCATCTCCCCGTGCTCGAGGCCCTGGCGGAGGGCTAGTCGAGCTCGATTGGCCCCGCCATCGGGCCTTCCGCCTGCGGCAATGACGCCGCCGAGGCGGGCGCGTGCTCAACCCAGCCGAGCTTGCGGACGTCCCGGACGGTGAGCACGGTGAGGTTCGCGCCGAGACTCAGCAGGGCGGCGCCGACCAGGGTGACCGGCGCGCTGACGAGCGCCGCAATCGGTCCGGCGATCGAGAAGCCGATGGGCTGGAAGACGATCGAGGCCAGCCAGTCGTAGCTGCTCACCCGGGAAAGCGCCTGCGGCGGGATCCGCTGCTGGAGGACGGTGTACCACCAGGTGTTGCCCAGCTCGACGGCCGCCAGCGAGAGGAGCCCGGCCAGCATGATGAACGCGACGGGCAGGGGCGGAGCGAGCGCCAGCATCGGGAGGGAGAAGGAGAGGCCCAGCAGGAATCCCGCGGCCAGCGGTCGCGACGGCTTCCAGCGCAGGGCGACCAGCCCACCGAGCAGGCCGCCCAGGCCCATCGCGGTCACGATCAGCCCCCAGCCGGCCGCACCGCCGAGCCGATCGTTGGCGATCGCCGGGCCGAGCACGTAGAACGGAGCCATGGCCACGTTCGAGAAGCCAAAGGTGACGATCGCCGCGGTCAGCCAACGGCGGGAGACCACCTCGCGCCAGCCTCCCGCCAGCTCGGCGAGGAACCCCTGCCGGGCCTCAGGCGTGACGGAGTGCACGATGCGAAGCGCGACGAGTGAGACTGCGCTGGCGCCATAGGTCGCCGCGTCGATGACGAAGACCCACCCCGGGCCGACCGCGGCGACGAGCAGGCCCGAGACCGAGGGACCGATGATCCCGGTCGCGCTCCGCGAGAGGCTGATGAGTGCATTGCCCTGCTGGAGGCGTCCGGGGCTGATGGTCTGGGGAGTCAGGCCGGTCGAGGCCGGGACGAAGAACGCGCTGGCCGCGCCGATGAGGGCCGCGCCGGCGGCGAGCTCCCAGAGCTGGGCTACGCCGGACAGCAGCAGGAAGGCAAGCGCGAGCTCGACGGCGCCCCGGATCACGTCCGCGGCGACCATGACCAGCTGTCGGGGAAGCCGGTCCGCCCAGACGCCACCGACCAGGATGAGGATGACGCGGGGCAGCGTGAACGATGCCAGCACCAGGCCCACCGCCGTTGCCCCGCCCAGCGGCAGGACGGCGAAGGCGATGGCCACCGGGATCAGCGAATCGCCGATGGCGCTGGTCGTCTGCCCAAGCCAGAGCAGCCGGAAGGGGCCTTCGTCCAGGGGCCCCAGCCGCTCGGCGATCCGCTTCGGCAATCGCATGCCGCCATCCTCGCCGATTCGGTCCCGGTCGGGAGGGCTCAGGGGCGGTATCGCCGCCACGACGGGCTCCCGCGGCGGATGGTATGAATAGAACATCCGTTCTATCATTGTCGGTCCGATGGATGGCCCGGACGCCTACTGCGAGCTCCATGTCCACAGCAACTTCTCCTTCCTCGATGGCGCGAGCCACCCCGAGGACCTGGTCGCCCGCGCCGCACTGCTCGAGATGCCTGGCCTGGCGATCACCGACCACGCCGGGATGTACGGCGCGGTCCGCCTGTGGAAGGCAGCAGCCCAGACCGCCACCCCTGAGGCCCGTCGGGCGGGCCTGCTCCCGGTGCGGCCGATCATCGGCGTTGAGCTGGTCATTCCCCGCGACGAGCGGGAGCTGCGCGCCGCCCGACGCGGCCGCAAGCTCAACGACCCGATCCGCGGCGCGAACGCCAGCCGTGGTTGGCCTGGCGAGCTGCACGCCGGCCCTGCCCCGGGCGACCACCTGGTCCTGCTGGCCCGCGACCCGGCGGGCTACACCTCTCTCTCCCGGCTCATCTCGCGCGGCCACCTGGCCGGCGAGAAGCAGTACCCGGTCTTCGAGCGGTCGCTGGTCGAGGCAGCCCTGGACGGGGCACGGGGGCATCTCATCGGGCTGTCCGGCTGCCGGAACGGCGAGATTCCGCGCAGGCTCCTGGCCGGGGACGCCCAAACCGCCCTCGACGCGGCTCGCGCCTGGGCGGCCCACTTCCCGGACGGCGACTTCGCGATCGAGCTCTCCCACCACCTCGCCCCCGACGACGACTGGATCGTGAGCCAGCTCGCGGCGCTGGCCGACGAGGCCGGCCTCCCCACGGTCGTGACCAACGAGGTTCACTACGCCGAGGCCGGCGGCCATCGGCTCCAGGACGTGCTGGTCTGCATCCGCCACGGCGCGTCCCTCGACGAGGCCCACGAGCTGCTCCTGCCGAACGCGGAGTACCGCGTCAAGCCGGGTCGGGAGCTCGCCGCCATCGGCGCAGGACTGCCCGACCCGCGTACCCGCCGCGCCTGGACAGAGGGCATCGCGCAGGCGGCCGCCATCGGCCAGCGCTGCCGGCTGGAAATGGACTTCGAGCGCTACCGGTTCCCGGGCTTCACGGTCCCCGAGGGAGAGACGCCGTTCTCATATCTCTACCAGCTTGCCTACGAGGGCTTACGGCACCGTTACCGGCCCATTACCAAGAAGGCGCTCGAACAGCTGACTCACGAGCTCGACGTCATCGACCGCACGAACCTCGCCGAGTTCTTCCTGATCGTCTGGGACCTCATGGAGTTCGCGCGTGCGAATCACATCATTGGCCAGGGACGAGGGAGTGCCGGCGACTCGATCGTTGCCTACTGCCTCGGGATCACCAAGGTCGATCCGATCGAGCACAAGCTGCTCTTCGAGCGCTTCATCAACGAGGCGCGCGCGCTGCCGGACATCGACATCGACTTCGACGTCAACCGGCGCGAGGAGATCATCCAGTACGTCTATCGCCGCTACGGCGCCGACCACGCGGCGATGGTCTGCAACGTCATCACCTATCGCGCTCGATCCGCGGTGCGCGAGGTGGCCAAGGCGCTCGGCTTCCCACCCGAGGCGGTCGACCGCGTCGCCAAGGCGCTCGACACGCGCGACGCGAGCGACGTCGCGCGCGACCTGGCCCTGGACGGCTCATTCGCCTGGCTGTTCACCGAGCTCGGGGTGCCGATGGACCTCCTGGCCACACCCTCCGGACGGGATGGCCGAGCCCAGCCCCAGGCCGATGGCGCCACGCCATCGGCCCATGACTTCGTCCGTCCCTCCTCCGACAGCAATTGGAACAACCGGCCGCGCCCGACGTTGCGCCCGGACCTCGCCGCGGCCGAGGCCCGCGCCCGCGACGCCGCAGACGACCACGATGGCCGCCCATACAGCGAGAGCGGCTGGTACCCGCCGCGCCGCCCGAACGTGCTCGACCAGTCGGTGGTGTCGGTCAAGCACGAGGGCTGGGAGCAGAAGCGCTACGGTCCCGGGGGGTTGAGGCCGATCGAATCCGGAGAGACGCCGGCGGCCTCGCTCGACCTTCCCGGACCGCGTGACAATGGCTCGCCGGGGCCCTGGAATGATCCGCCGAACGTGCTCGACCGGGCGATCAGGGAGCGCCCGCACGTGCGCGTCGACCCGGAGAGCGGCATGCCCATCGAGGAGCGGCGGCGTCCGCAGGTCATTCGATCAGGTCGCGGCCGGAGTGGGGTTCCGGAAGTTGGCCAAATTCCCGCCAGGGGAACGCAAGGAAGGGAATCCGGCGCCGATGGGGTCGAATCCCGCGTTCCGAGCGCCGGTCCGGGCCTCGAAACCTATGCAAATCTCCGCCTTACGTCTGGACTCGAGCCGAATACCCTGCCCAACGTTCCTGGGGCGGGAATTTGGCAGGAAAGTGGCGGCGGCGGCAGTGGGGATGGCCCGACCCTCCTTCACGCCGCTCCCCGCAACCGCTGGCAGTGGCTGTTGGCCCTCTGTTCCGAGATCGACGGGTTCCCGCGCCACCTGGGGATCCACGTGGGCGGGATGCTCGTCACTCGCACCCCGCTCATCGACCTCGTCCCGATCGAGCACGCCACCATGCCCGGCCGCGTGGTCACCGAGTTCGACAAGGAGGATGTCGAGGCGCTCGGGCTGGTGAAGATCGACCTGCTCTCCCTGCGCACCCTGGGCGTGGTGAGCGACGTCCTGGACCGCGTCGAGCGTGATACCGGCGAGCGCCCGGAGATCGATTCGCTCCCCCACGACGACCCGGAGGTGTTCGCCTCCATCCGCAGCGCAGATACCGTGGGGATGTTCCAGATCGAGTCGCGTGCCCAGATGCAGGCGCTCCCCAAGGCGCGCCCCGAGCGGTTCGAGGACCTCGTCGTCCAGGTGGCGATCATCCGTCCCGGGCCGATCCAGGGGAACGCCGTCCATCCCTACCTGCGTCGCCGAGCCGGGACCGAGCCGGTGACCTACCTGCACCCGAGCCTCGAGCCGATCCTCGCCGACACCCTGGGGGTAATCCTCTACCAGGAACAGGTGATGCAGATCGCCATCGCCGTCTGTGGCTACTCCGCCATGGAGGCGGACATCTTTCGCAAGGCGATGGGTTCGCATCGGTCCCATCAGAAGATGCAGGCGGAGCGCGACCGCTTCGTTGGCGGCGCCATGCGCACGGGCCTCACCGAACCCGATGCCGAGGAGCTCTTCAAGCGCTGCTCCGCCTTCGCCGAGTTCGGCTTTGCCCGAGCCCACGCGGCGGCCTTCGCCAAGATCACCTACGACACCGCCTGGCTCAAGCTCCACTTCCCGGTCCACTACCTGGCTGGGCTCCTGAACAACCAGCCGATGGGCTTCTACTCGCCCTCGGTGCTGGTGGGCGACGCCAAGCGCCATGGCGTGCGGGTCCTGCCGGTCGACGTCAACGCCTCGGCCTGGGAGCACGGCACCGAGCGGATCGGCGACTCCGGCGACCCACGCCGGGACTACGGCATGCGCCTCGGGATGCGCCAGGTGAAGGGGATCGACGAGGCGAGCAAGGAGCTCCTCGAGGCGCAACGCGCCATCGGTCCGTACACAGGAGTGCGCGACTTCGTGGCGCGCAACGGGCTGGGCGAGAAGGTCGTCGAGCGCCTGATCGCCATCGGCGCCTTTGACTGGACCGATGTCCCACGTCGGGAGCTGCTCTGGCAGCTCCGCACCACGCTGGCCGACGCGGATCCTGCCCGCCCGGCGCTGGGCCTCACCGACGATGCCCAGCGCGCCCTGGGCGCCTCCCTCCCTCCGATGAGCTTCGCGGAGCGGATCGCCGCCGACTACCGGGAGCTGGGCCTCTCGCCGACGGCACACCCGGTCGAGCTCTTCCGCGAGCGGGTGGCGTCACGCGGCGTCATCACCGTCGCCGAGGCGGCCCGGCGGCGTGATCGGTCCGTCATCCGTCTGGCGGGGCTTGCCGTCTCCATCCAGCACCCGATGACCGCCAAGAACTTCGTCTTCATCGCGCTCGAGGACGAGTCGGGGATGATCAACGTCACCGTCCGGCCCCAGGTCTATACCGCCCACCGCGCGCTCCTCCACCAGCATCCGCTGCTCGTCATCGACGGCACGCTCCAGGTCGAGGGCGAGGTGCTCAACGTGGTGGCGAAGCGCATCCACGCGGTCGACGCGGTGGTGGCCGAGGTCCCGTCGCGCGCCGGCCGCCCGCGCGAGACCCGCGTCGACCTGGCCAAGCAGCAGCGATTGTTCCGCTGAGACCGCGCTCGGTGGAGCACCGGTATCCTCAGCCGCATGCCATCCCTGGCAAACGACGTCCGCGCATTCGCCTTCTCACTGCCCGAGGCGTGGGAAGACCATCCCTGGGGCGAATCGGTGGCGAAGGTCGGCAAGAAGGTCTTCCTCTTCCTGGGCACCGACCAGCCCGGTGACGGCGGCTGCTGGCTCGGCGTCAAGCTGCCGGTCTCGAACGAGGACGCCCTCGCCCTCACGTTCTCGAGGCCGATGGGCTACGGCCTCGACCGCGGTGGCTGGGTCGGGATCCAGGCGCCCCCGGACATGCCGCTCGAGGTGCTCACCGCCTGGGTCGAAGAGAGCTACCGAGCGGTCGCCCCAAAGGCCCTCGTCCGGCAGCTCGACGAAGCGCGGGGAACCGCATCGGCCTGATCCGGCGTCTAGCGCGCAACCGACGGCACCGAGCTTTGTGCCAGCCGTCGCGCGATAGGGGAGGACGTGCCAGTGCGCCGTCTCATGCTCATTCCCGCGACCGCCGTCGCGACGCTCCTGCTGACGGCTGGCCAGGCCCTCGCCTGCGGCGGCCTGATCGGCCCCAATGGAGCGGTCAACCTCCTGCGGACGACCACCTTTGCCGGCTACCACGACGGGGTCGAGCACTACGTCACCGCATTCCAGTTCGCCGGTGGGGGCGGTACATTCGGATCGATCGTGCCGCTCCCTGGTGTCCCATCCAAGGTCGAGCGGGGCGGAGACTGGACGCTCCAACGCCTCGTTCGCGAGACCGATCCACCGTCGCCCGAGCTTCGAGTGTTTGCCGCAGCCGCCTCCGGCAGCGCCGAGGTCCTGCTGCAGACCCGCATCGACGCGCTGGACATCACCGTCCTCAAGGGCGGCGGTGCGGCGATCGGTGCGTGGGCCACCAAGAACGGATTCCGCCTGCCGCCAGACGCGCCGGAGGTGCTCGACTTCTACGCCAACCGCTCGCCGATCTTCCTTGCAGCTGTCTTCGACGCCGATGCGGCGAAGCAGCGCGGCCAGGCGGTGGGCGACGGCACCCCGGTCCATCTCACCATCCCGACCGCCAACCCGTGGGTGCCGCTTCGGATCCTGGCCCTGGGCAAGACCGGTGCCGAGCGAGTCGACGCCGATGTCTACCTGCTCACCGACCACCGCCCGGCCCTGCTTCCGGCTCCGAACGCAAACGGGCTGGTCCTTCAGGTCAGCGAGCCGGCTAGCGAGGGGCTGCTCAAGGACCTGCGCTCCGATAAGGGGATGAGGTGGGTGCCTCAGGTCGCCTGGTTGAGCAAGGTGCGGGTCGACGCGACGGCGAGCCAGCTCCGGTTCGACCTGGCCATCGACGCCAGCGGCCGCAACCAGCCGTCGCTGCGGGACGCCGGATTGGCGCCGTTCGGTCCGATGCCCGCCCCGTCACGCACCCCGTGGATCGGCTGGGTGCTGTTGCTCAGCGCCGCTGGCCTCGCCCTCCCGCTGGCGACCGGCGTCTACCTGGTGCGCCTCGGCACGCGCCGGCTGCCGCCGCCCGCCGGGGCTTGAGGGGGAACCGTGTCGCGGCGCGCCGCCATCGGGCTCATCGCGAGCCTGGCGCTCGTGGCCGGGATCGCCGGCTGTGGCGGCGCGTCGCCGATGCGGGTGGTGATCACCATCCACTACTCGCACTACGACCCGGACGCGATCACCGTCCCGCACGGGGTACCGGTGACGTTCGTGTTGGTCAACACCGACCCGATCGGCCACGAGTGGATCGTCGGTGACGCGGCCCTCCACCAGCGCCACCGCACCGGAACCGAACCGGTCCACAACGCCCGGCCAACGGAGGTCTCCATTCCGGCCATGACCACCAAGGAGACGACGGTCGTCTTCGACCAGCCGGGCACCCTGCAGTACATCTGCCACCTGCCAGGGCACGAGGCGTACGGCATGGTCGGGACGCTGACGATCACCTGACGGCGGCCTGCCAGCGGCTATCCTCGCCGGCGTGGAAGGGACGGGCCGCTGGTTGCTTCGCGCGGTCCGCGTCGAGGACGGCCTCCTCGCCGCATGGAGCCTGGCACTCCCGATCGCGGGGACCTGGTTTGGCGCCGCGCCGGGCGGGGCCAGCCTGGAGGGCCCGATGCCGCTCGTCGGGGCGGTGCAGCTCCTGGCGGTGCTGGGCGCCATCGCTGCCCTGCTCACCCGTCCGGCCGGCCAACCCTCCGTTCGGGTCGGGCAGCAGGACGCCCCGCGTTGGATCATCGTCGGGCCGCTGATCGGGGCGCTCGCCTTCACCTCGAGCGACGCCGTCGCCAACCTCGGCCTTGGGTCAGGGGACTGGCTGCTGCCCGTCGCCTTCCTCGCGATCCTGGTCGGAGCCCTGGCGGCCGATCACCTGCCAGTCGTCCCGTCACCGGTTCGGCGCGCCTTCGTCCTGCCCTTCACCCTCCTCAGCGCGACCTATTTCAACGGGTTCGCGGCCGTCTTTATCGACGGGCTCGATGTCAAGGGCGCGATCGCCGCATCCCCGCCGGGCGAGATCGGATTCGCGATCTTCGTCCTCTTCCTGGTGGTTGCGGGCATGGCCGTCTTCTACACGATGCTCGTGGTCGCGCCCCGCGAGCTGGCAGATCCCGAGGAGAACGGCCCGCGCTGGGTAGTCCGCTTCGTCCTGTTCCTCGGCGCCAGCCTGCTCGGGGTCGGATGGCTGGCCGCCATCGGCCCCTAGGTAGCGCCCAGGAGGCTGGGCAGCAGACCGCCGATGAAGTAGCCCGCGATCCCCGCGAAGGCACCCAGCCCCAGAATCTCGAGGCCTGACCGCAGCCAGTCGCGCCGCGTCCAGCGGGACTTGAGGACACCGATCCCGAACAGGGCGGCGCCGGTCAACAGCACGCTGGCATAGATCGCGCCCTGGACGGGAAGGATCATGTAGGGGACGAGGGGCACCGCGGCGCCCGCGCCAAACGAGACGGCCATCACCAGGGCGCCCTGTCGGGGCGAGCCCTGGGCCTCGCCGGCGGTCAACCCGAGCTCCTTCTCAACCATCGTCTTGAGCAGGACCTCGGGGTGCGCCGCGAAGATTCGGGCGATCGCCGACGCCCGTTCGCCGGGGAGCCCCTCCTCTTCCAGCATGTACGCCACTTCGGCCTCTGCCTCCCCAGGGCGTTCCTCGACCTCCTGCCGCTCGCCCACGATCTGGGCGTCGAAGATCTCCTTCTGGCTCTTGCTCGACATGTACTCTCCGGCACCCATGCTGAACACCCCGGCCAGGCCTGAGGCGATCCCGGCGACCAGCACCGGCAAGCGGTTGGATGTCGCGCCTGCGACGGTGCTGACCACCGCCAGCGTCGAGACGAGCCCGTCCTGGACTCCGAAGATCGCCTCGCGGATCTCGCCCAGGAAGCTGGCCCTGCGCCGTTCATCGGCGAGGTGCGCCGCCAGCCAGCCGCGGTCGAACTCGTGCGCGGCCATGCCGGCGCGCGCCGACTCGTCGTCGAGGGGATGCGTCTCCGCCGAGCTCATCGGATTCCCTGCTACCGGCGGCCGGTGACCCGCCAAGCGAGGGGCAGCAGGCCGGCCGCGGCCAGGGCCTTGAGCCCATCCCAGGGCAGGAACACCAACGCGCCGGTCTCGATTGCCTTCGGCAGCGGCAGCGGCGCGACGAGCGCCAGCACCGGGACGCCGATGGCGTAGATGACCAACGTGCCGAGCGCCATCAGCCCCAGGGTGGAGAGCGCTGAGCGATCCCAGCGGCGTTCCGCGAGCCAGCCGACGAGGGCCGCGGCGACGATGAAGCCGATGAGGTAGCCACCGGTCGCGCCGAGCACCCGGCTCAGGCCGGAGGCGCCGCTGGCGTAGACCGGTAATCCGGCGATCCCGGCAAGCAGATAGAGGGCCATCGAGAACGCACCACGCCGCCAGCCGAGCGCAGTGCCGACCAGCAGCACGGCGCCTGTCTGCAGGGTGTAGGGCACCGAGCTCCAGGGCGCCACGAACGAGACCTGGGCGGCAAGCGCCGTGAGAATCGCGCCTGCGACCACGAACACCACGTCGCGAAGCAGCGATCGCGTCTGTCCCCCGGTGAGGGCGTCAGCCAGGGTGGCTGCGGGTGCGAACGGCCTGGTGACTCCGGTCGCGGTCATCGGCTCCTCCATTTCGCTGATCTCGATGCGCTAGACTCTGGGCGGTCCTTTAAGACCGGCACGGTGATGCCGGAAAGGAGCGCGATGCAGACGGTACCCCGAATCGAAGGTGCGACGCCGGCCGCCGAGCGGCAGGCGTCCTTTTCATATCCAGCGCGTGCAGCTGGACCCGCTCCGCTCGCTGATGACGGCCCCATGGCGGGCACCGCCCCCGCCCGGCTTCCGCCGATCCCCGGACTGCTCGCACTCGAGGGCGGAACCCTGCATCACGGCCTCCTTCGTGGCGCACCGGTTGCCGCGGAGGGCGACCTCATCTTCACCACCGCGGCGACCGGATGGGGCGAGATCCTCACCGACCCGTCGTATGCCGGCCAGATCGTGGTGCTCACCCATCCGATGGCGGGCAACTACCGGATCGATCCCGCCGAGCTCGAGTCGTCGCGGGTCCACGCCCGGGCGCTGGTCGTCACCCGTCTGGTCACGCCTCCGGCAGCCCCGGGCTGGTCACTCGAGGAGTTGCTCCTGGCGGCCGGCATCCCCGCGGTGACCGGGGTCGACACCCGAGCCATCACGTTGGAGCTGCGGCGCGGCGCCGCACGGCGGGCGGTGATCCGCAGCGATGAGACCAGTGATGCCGATGCCGTGGAGCTCGCGCGCTCGAGCCCTACGTGGGAGTCGGTCGACCACGTGGCGGCCGCGGCGGCGCGAGAGCCGTTCCGGGTCGCGCCACAGGGCGAGCGGCGGGGAGTCGCCGTCCTCGTCGACTTCGGAGTGAAACGCTCGCTGCTCGCCGCCATCGCCGCGCGGGGCTTCGAGATCGTCGGCCTGCCGCCCGATGCACAACCGGCCGACGTTGCCGCCCTCCAGCCCGACCTCGTGATCCTCTCGCCGGGCCCTGGTGACCCCGCGCGGATGGCCGCCCAGATCGCCCTGGTTGAGGCACTTGCCGCCGGTGCCCTGGCGGGCGGCCCCCCGATCCTGGGTGTCTGCCTCGGCCACCAGCTTCTGGCCCTCGCCGCGAACGCTCCCACCAGGCGCCTGCCGGTCGGCCACCACGGCGGCAACCACGCCGTGATGGAGGTGGCCAGCGGGCGAGTCGACATCGGCGCACACAATCACGAGGTCGCGGTCCTCGATCATCCCGCCCTCACCGCTGCGGGTTACCGGATCAGCCACCGTGACCTCAACGACGGCACGGTGGAGGGGCTGATCCACGCCTCCGGGAGGATCGCCTCGGTCCAGTTCCACCCCGAGGGGGCCCCCGGACCGATCGACGCAGCGAGGATTTTCGACGTGGCGATCGCGCAGGCGTTGGCCGGTACGCGTGGTCGCGAACAGGTGACCACCCGCTGATGACGGCTCCCCGCAAGGTGCTGGTGATCGGCTCCGGACCGATCGTCATCGGCCAGGCCGCCGAATTCGACTATGCCGGGGTGCAGGCCTGCCTCGCCCTGCGCGGCGAGGGTGTCGAGACGGTGCTCGTCAACTCCAACCCGGCGACGGTGATGACCGACCCCGATGTTGGCGGCACGGTGCTTATCGGCCCGTTATCGGTCGCTTACCTGACCCAGGTGATCGAGGAGCACCGCCCGGACGCGCTCCTGCCCACCCTCGGCGGACAGACCGGGCTGAACCTGGCGGTCGCCCTGGACGACGCGGGGGTTCTCGGGCGGTTCGATGTCAGGGTCCTGGGGACGCCGCTGGCGGCGGTGCGTGCAGCGGAGGATCGCGGCGGCTTCCGAGACCTCGTGACCGGCATCGGCGAGCCCGTCCCGGAATCGGTGGTCATCGAGGCGGTCGAGGACGGGATGCGCTTCTTTGAGGCTCTCCGATCGCCGGTCGTCATTCGTCCCGCGTTCACCCTCGGAGGCGGCGGGGGAGGGTTTGCCTTCACGCCGGACGAGGCGCGCTCCCGGATCGCCCACGGCCTGGCGGTCAGCCCCATCGGCCAGGTGCTCGTCGAGCGCAGCCTCCTCGGCTGGAAAGAAATCGAGTTCGAGGTTCTTCGCGACTCGGCGGATACCACGATCGCCATCTGTGGGATGGAGAACATGGATCCGATGGGGGTCCACACCGGCGACTCGATCGTGGTCGCACCGATCCAGACACTGCCCGATTCGCTCGTGCAAGCCCTTCGCCGATGCGCCCTGAAGATCGTCCGCGCGCTCAAGCTCGAGGGTGGCTGCAACGTCCAGCTCGCCGTCTCGCCCGAACACGACGACTACCGAGTGATCGAGGTCAACCCGCGCGTCAGCCGTTCATCCGCCCTGGCCAGCAAGGCGACCGGCTACCCGATCGCCCGCGTGGCGGCACTCATCGCCCTCGGGAAGCGCCTCGACGAGCTGCCGAACCCGGCGACCGGAGGCGGCTCCGCGGCCTTCGAGCCGGCGGTCGACTACGTGGTGGTCAAGCTGCCGCGCTGGCCGTTCGACAAGTTCCCGCTCGCCGATCGCTCGCTCGGCGTCCAGATGAAGGCCACTGGCGAGGCGATGGCCATCGACCGGGAGTTCGGGCCCGCGCTGCTCAAGGCGATCCGCTCCCTCGAGCCGCGAGGCCGCGGCTGGCTCTGGGAGGAACCGGGCTGGGACCTCGCCGAGCGTGCGCCGGAGGACCTCGAGGCCTTCCTCTCTGCGTCAGACACCCGGCTGTGGCGGCTCGTCGCGCTCCTACGGCATGGCCGAGCCACCGCCACTGAGCTCAGCGCGGCGACGGGAATCGCCCCGTGGTTCATCGAGCGCCTGGCAGAGCTCGTCGAGGCCGAGCGCGGCCTGGATGGCACCACGCTCCTCGATGCAAAGCGTGCCGGATTCGGGGATGCCGAGATCGCAGCCCTGTCGGGCGTGCCGCCGGCCGCGATCCGTCGGGCGCGAGTCCGCGCCGGTATCGCGCCTGCCTATCGCCGGGTCGACACCTGTGCGGGCGAGTTCCCGGCCGACACGCCCTACTTCTACAGCTCATATGCGCTGCCGGAGGTGCCGCCGCCCGCGGAGCGCCGCAGCGTGATCGTCGTCGGGTCCGGCCCGATCCGCATCGGCCAGGGAATCGAGTTCGACTACTGCTCGGTGCGCGCCGCCTGGGCGATCCGCGACATCGGCCTCGACGCAGTGGTCATCAACAACAACCCCGAGACGGTCTCGACCGACTACGACGCGTGCAGCCGCCTCTACTTCGAGCCGCTCGACACCGAGAGCGTGCTCGACGTCATCGACCACGAGCGGGCGCTAACCGGCGAGCCGCCGATCGTGCTGCTCACCTTTGGCGGGCAGACGGCGATCGACCTGGCGAAGGACCTGGCCTACGCCGGAGTCCCGATCGCCGGCCTCTCAGCCGAGGCCATCGAGACCACCGAGGACCGTGAGCGCTTCGCCGGTCTCCTCGACGAGCTTGGGCTGGAGGGTCCGCCTGGTCTCCTCGCTGGCGACCCTCCGGCCCTGCACGAGGCGGTGGCCCGGCTCGGGTTGCCCGTCATCGTGCGACCCTCGTGGGTGATCGGCGGGCGGGGCATCGCGGTGCTGGGGACGGCGCGCGACATTGACGCCTATCTCGCCACCGAGGTCGGCTGGCCGCTGCGTGTCGACCAGATGATCGGAGGGGTCGAGCTGGACGTGGACGCCATCTCGGACGGCACCGACTGGTGCGTCCCCGGCATCCTCGAGCAGCTTGATCCGCCCGGGGTGCACTCGGGTGACAGCACGGCGGTGCTGCCGCCGCAGGTCGTGCCTCGCGAGGTGCAGGAGCGCGCCGCGGAGGCGGCTGGGCGGATCGCGCTGGCGCTGGGCCTCCACGGTGTGCTCAACGTTCAGATGATCGTGGCGGGCGACGGGCGGGTGATCGTCATCGAGGCGAACCCCCGCGCCAGCCGGACGGTGCCCATCGTCGCCAAGGCGACCGGTCGCGACGTGGTCGCGGCGGCCGTGCGCTGCGCGCTCGGTGCAACCCTCCAGGAGGTGGGGCTGCCGCACGGCCTGGCGGCGGATGGCCCGATGGTGGCCGTCAAGGCCCCGGTCGGCTCGCTCTGGCGCCTTCCCGGCGTGGACGTCGCATTGGGTCCCGAGATGCGGTCGACTGGCGAGGTGCTGGGCCTGGCCCTCACCTATGCGGAGGCGACGGTGCTCGCCGAGGCGGCAGCGGCCGCGCATCGGAGCTGACCCAGACACAAAGAACCGCCGCGGCCCCGGTACGGAGGGTTCCCGGGCTGCGGCGGCTCTTTGAAGGCGCGCCCGGGGCGACGCCGCCGTCCGGTCCGTGAGCGGTATCAGGGGCCGCCGCTGGCCCGAGCTTCCGTTGGCGGCGCCGCTCTCGACCCGGACGATGACGTTCGCGCCCGGACGCGTCTTGCCCCTAGGCAGTGCACGCGGCGTGCCAAGCGTGGGTCAGCGGCGCCGGGCTCGCGCGGCCTGACCCGCCGGCACCGGGGCGGCCAGCCGGCGGCGGAGATAGCCGCCGTACCAGCCGGCGATGAACCCGATGCTGGCCTGGATCACTGTCTGCTCGCCAAGGTAAAGGAGGAACTGGCTGAAGGTCGGGGCCGCGGCCCCGGGAGCCACCAGTGAGCCGGGATTCGAGCTGTACCGGATCGAAAGGAGGACGACGAATGGTGCCCAACCCACGATCGCCGCAGCGATCCCAAACAGCCAGGGTCGTTGCCAACCGAACCAGCCGGCGCCGGCAAGGGCGCCGTACTGGACGATCGACCCGACCAGCAGGAGGACGTCGTTGAACTGGAACTGGCCCGCCAGGAGCCAAAGTGCACCGGCCAGCAGCCAGGCCCAGGGGTTCCGGCGCAGGAGATAGAGGGCGGCGACGACTGAGCGGAAACGGCCCTCGTATCGGAAATCGGCGAACGGGTCGCCCTTGTCCTTCAGCGGGGGTGCCGCCGGGAAGAAGCGCGTCAGGAGGCCGGTCGCCGCGCGCGGAGCTGGCTGGGCCTCCGCCTCCTCATCCGCGGATTCGTCGTAGTCCTGGGCCGCCAGCCGCGCTCGCCGACGGGCCTCGGCACGCGACGCGGCGGTCCGGGGGGAGGGTCGACGGCTCGGGCTGCGGTTGGCCATGTGGCCGAGGAGTGTACGCGAGCCGGCCCGATACCGTCCGGCTGCGTTCGGCAATCGGACGGTAACTGGACGGTAATCGCCCCTCCGTCATCCTCGGGGCCCTGCGCGCCTCCGCCAGCGAGGTGCGCCGTGTCTTCCCGTTCCGTCCGCTCGCCCGTCTTCCTCGCGGTCGCCGTCGCGGCGATCGTCGCCGAGGTCGCGATCTCCCTCTCGCCACTGACCGCCGACGGGCGAATCGAGCCGATGGGCGCCGCTGGCCCGAACGTCGCCACCGAGCTGTCCGCGGGACATCTGCTGGTCAGCGAGCTCGTGACCGGCGGCGCGAGTGCCTCCGACGAGTTCATCGAGCTCTACAACCCGAGCGACGGGACCCTCCCACTCGAGGGCCTCGAGCTTGTGTATGTCACTGCCAGCGGCGCAACGATCACACGCAAGGCCGCGTGGGTCGCCGGTGCCCCCGGGATCCCGGGCCGCGCCCATCTCCTCGTCGCCAACGCCGGAGGCATCTATGCGTCGATCGCAGACGCGACCTACACCAACGGCCTGGCTGCCACCGGCGGGAGCGTCGCCCTTCGCATCCAGGGGGCCTCAGGCGCGGTCGACGCAGTCGGCTGGGGGACGGCGACGAGTACCTGGCTGGAAGGGACAGCGGCGCCCGCGCCGCCCGCCGGATCGAGCCTCGAACGCCTTCCCGGCGGGCAATTCGGCTCCGGCCAGGATACCGACGTCAACGTTGTCGACTTCGCGATCCAGGCGGTCCCCGATCCGCAAAATGCGGCCGCGCCGCCCATCCAGGCCAGCTCGTCGCCAACGCCGACCGGCAGCCCCTCTCCGACCGGCACACCGACCGCGTCGCCGAGCCCAACCCTGAGCGATACCCCGACCCCAACCCCGTCCCAGACGGGCACGCCCGCCCCAACGCCATCGGACTCGGCCACGCCGACCCCAACCCCGACTCCAACCCCGACGCCGACTCCGACACCCACTCCCACGCCGACTCCGACTCCGACGCCCACTGCGACCCCGATCTCCATCGCCGAAGCGCGCGCGCTCCCGGATGGCACCACCGCGACGGTCGCCGGGGTCGCTCTGATGAGCTCCGACTTCACCGACGGCGGCGGCTGCCTGACCGATGGCGACGCCGGCATTGCCCTCCTGCTCGACGCCGGTGCATTCACCCGCGGCGACAGCATCATCACCACCGGCACCGTCGACGACCGCTACGCCCAGCGGACTCTCCGGGTTGCGAGCACCGACCTCGACGTGATCGGGACCGCCACTGAACCCGCGCCGATCGAGCGTCCCACCGGCTCCGTCGGGGAGGAGACCGAATGCCGCCTGGTCCTCGTGTCGGGCCTGATTGCCGGGACGCCCACCTCGCTGTCGAGCGGCCTCGCCTACGAGATCGATGACGGAAGCGGCGCCGTCCGAGTT
>JALYLB010000020.1 GCA_030774475.1 Chloroflexota bacterium
TACGTCGTCAAGGGTGCCGCCAGCGCCGACTTGGTCGCGGCGCTCCGCGCAGTTGCCAACAACCAGCATTACGTCCACCCGGTGGTGGCGTCGATCGTCGTCGTCGACTCACTGCGGTGGTTGCGGCAGGCCGACCGCCTCAGCCCACGCGAGATCGAGGTCCTGCGGCTGGTCACAGCGGGACGCACCGCCGTGGAGACGGGCCGCGCCCTCGGAATCAGCGCCCACACGGTCAGGCGCCACCTCTCGAACATGGCATCCAAGGTGGGCGTGCATGGTCGAGTCGCGCTGACGCGCTACGCAGTGGAGCATCACCTGGTCTACGACGAGACCTAGTCGGCCACGCCTGTCCGGCAACGGCTAGCATCTGCCTCGATGCAGGACCAGCTGATCGGACACCCGTCGGACCGTACAGGCCGTCCACCGAGCGCGCCTCCGAGCGCAAGGCGGTTCATCGTCGGGCTGGGCCTGCTCCTGGTGGTCGGTGCGGCGGCTTACGCCTCGACGCTGAGTGTGGCCGACGCACCCACCGTCCCGCGGACGCCGGACGCCGGCTTCTACGCAATCGGGAGCGCGGTCAATGGCATCAGGATCGGCCAGTCGGCTCCGGATTTCGTTCGCGCCAACGACGACGAGCCGCTCCTGGTGGATCTCGACCACAACCCGATTCGGCTCCACGACTTCGCCGGCAAGCCAGTCTGGATCGTCTTCTGGACGACGTGGTGCACCCCGTGCCAGCAGGAGGCGAGCGACATTCGGGCCTCGTATCACGCGCACCGCGGCGACGGCCTGGCGGTGCTTGCCATCGACGTCCAGGAGCCGGCGGTGGCGGTGCGCGAGTATGCCCTCGGCCATGATCTCGACTACGCCATCGGGCTCGACAGCAGCGGCGCTGTCAAGGCCCTGTACGGCGCGTGGGGGCTGCCCTCCCATTTCTTCCTGAACGGCAACGGCGTGATCATGGACCGCTACTTCGGGCAGTTGACCGCAGCGCTCATGGAGCAGCACTTGCGAGCGATTCTCGGGCCTTCTTGACGGGAAGAGACTCGAGCAGGGGTTCGATCTCGCCGCGCGTCACGACCGTGTCCCACGATGCGGCAATCCGTCCGTCGGCACCGATGAGGAACGTCCACGGCTCGCGGAGATCGCCCTTGGCGGTCAACAGCCAGTCTCGGGCGGCCTGGTTGAGCTGGCCGGCCTCGAAGTCCCGGTAGATCTCGACGTGGATGAAGTCGGCCCGGTCGCCATACTCCGCGGCCAGCTCCGCGACCAGGTCGGTGACGGGACCGCAGAAGCGGCTGACGCAGTAGACCGGCGTCGAGAAGACCACGAGCGCCGGGTGCCCCGCCTCGATGGCATCCGCGATCGAGGTGGCGTGGAGCTCCGGGTCCGGAATCGGCTTGCCACCTGCCGCGCGGGAATCGATCGCCGGGGGCGGGATGCCCGGCTCGCCCATCACCGGATTGCGGGTGTGGGGCGCGAGCGCTCCAACGGCGATCACGGACGGCGCAGCGAGAACGGTGAAGGCCGCCTCGGCGTTGAACTGCCAGCCGTCCCCGAGCTCACCACGAGCGACGACCTGCCAGTATCCCGCCCTCGGGAAGCTGATCGGTTCGACCGCGTAGACGCCGCGCCCGTCGGCCGGGAACGTCAGGGTCGGCGGCCGACCATCCCCCTCGGGCGACCCGGGGATCGGCAGGAAGTGGGCGGTCGCATCACTCGCGACGACGTCAGGCGACGGCGTCCCCGCCGCGTCGCCCAGGTACCTGAAGCTCACCCCGACGCTACCGAAACTGAGCCACCGATTATCCCCGGTCACGAGCGCCACGAGCAGCCGCCCGGGCTGGTTGGCGACAAGCTGGTAGGTGGCAACCTCGGCAACGATGCTCTGGTCGTTGGTGGATGGCGTCGTCACCGGACTCTGCACCGGCGCGACACAGCTCGACAGCGCCACGACGAGCAGCGCCATGAACTCGATCCGGCCGGACCGTTGCCGCCGTCGCGCGCTCATGACGCGCATGGCGGCGCGTCTTCGCCGAGCGTCTGGAGCGCCGCATTCCCGGATGCGTGGAGCTCCGCCAGGTCGTCCGTCAGCACCGCCACATCAGGTTCCTGGTTGAAATCGGCCTCTACCTTCTCCATTTTCTCGAGGACCCGCGCCGACATCGAGCGGCCGAGCCGAGGGTCGGCGGCGAGGCGGTGGAGAGGGTCGTGCGCCCGGTTGGTGAAGGCGCGCTGGGCCGCGGACACGTCGGGCAGCGCGCCGATAGCCTCGCAGACGCCCGATGATGACGCAGGCAGCCCGAGCGCCGGCTGGCTGGGCGTGGCGGACGGGCTGGCCACGGGCGAGCAGGCGCTCAGCAGCAGCAGGGTGATCCAGGCGGGATTCGAAGGCCGAGGCGCGCGTGACGAGCGGACGCAGAGGCTGACACGTGAGCGCAGGGACATCGCTTCAAGACTACCTGCGCTCTGGCAACACGCTGCCGCGGCAACCCGGTGACGTTCCCGTCCATCGCGGAGGGTCCCGGCCCAACATCCAGGGGCGACGTCCGGCTCGTCGCCGATCGCTACGCTGTGGCCACCGCTCACGGAACGTCGCCGGAGAGAAATGCTCACGCTTACCGCCGAACAGGTCCGCACGCTTGCGCCGGATGCGTCGGCCGCTCGCGCCGGCGAAGCGCTCGGCGATCGTCGTCGCTGGTCGGGCACCGGTCGCACGGACACGGCCGCATGGGGCCTCTGCCAGGGCAGCGAGGCTCGCCGAGCGCTACGAGCGACTTGGTCGGTTCGAGGACGAGCGCGCTGAGCAGGACGACCTCTCACGGAGTAGACGCCCTGACCAGTCTGCTGACCTTTGATCGACTACAGCACTCCGGGGGCGTGCCACGGCAAACAAATAGGCCCAGCACAAGTTGGCGGATTTCGGAAATCCAGCACAAGGTGGCGGAACCGCCACGTCAACGTCTTTTAGGCACATGTCGCCTGATGAGTCTCCGAGAGGTCGGCGTTGCCGGTATGACTCTGAACCCGTGCCGACATGTGAAGTCGAAGGTGACAGACGTCCTTGGAACTCGTCCGCGATCAGGGATGGCATGCTAACCCGATGACAGACCGCCTCATCTCCGCTCCCGGCGCCACCCTCCACACCCTCGATGAGGGCTCCGGCCCGCCGATCGTGCTGCTCCACGCGGGCATCGCGGACCTGCGCGCGTGGGACGCGCTGGTCCCCCACCTCACCGCCGCCGGCTATCGCGCGATCCGCTACGACATGCGCGGGTTCGGGCGCACCGTGACCGAGGATGTGCCGTTCTCGAATCGGGCGGACGTCATCGCGGTCATGGATGCGTGCGGCGTGGGCCGGGCGGCCGTCGTCGGCAACTCGCGCGGCGGGATGGTCACGTTCGATACCGCCATCGAGTTCCCGGA
>JALYLB010000021.1 GCA_030774475.1 Chloroflexota bacterium
GTGCATAACTCGTGCCCGGCGGCAACGGGAAGCTGGGATCGGCTAGGTCATGAGCACCGCGGGAACGTCCACCGGCTCGACGTCAAGGCGCAGGCCGAGGAGGGATATCGAGCGCGGCGTGTCAAGCCTGGCACCGACGGTGATCACCGCGGGCACCTCCATCTCCCGATTGGGCACCAGGCGGATCACGTGCCGGCCCACGGTGCAGACCGCGAGGTCGAGCACCGCCCAGAACTCGATCCCGAGCTCTCGGAGGTAGCGAGCGGCGAGTTCGGGAGGATCGGGGGTGGCGAGGTCGAGCCGTGCGAGGACCACGGGCGAGCCGATGGCGTGCACGAACTCGCGCCGCGAGGCCACCGCCTCCGGCCCCCATTCGGCACCGGTGTAGGCGTGCCGGATCAGGAAGGGAACCCCATCTTGGCCGATCGGCTCCGGTGCGGCCGTCGCCCACTCCACCAGCTCACCATCCGGCCGGCGCCGGGAACCGCGCTGCACCGGGCCGATCGAGCTGCCGTTGGCCTGGAGGAGCGGGACCGTCGCCTCCAGCTGGTCGTCGAGCAGGGCAAACGTTGCCAGCCCGGCGCCCCCAGTCTCCAGCTGCGCCACGGCGGCCGCGCCGACCGGCGTTTGAAGCGCCGCTTCGCGGTCCTCGACGGCGATCAGCTCGAGGTAGGCGCCATCGGCGAGGAAGGCGATCCGGTTGGCCGTTCCGCCGCCCTCGTGCCGCCCGCCGCCGGTGACGGTCAGGCCCGCGCGCTCCTCGAGCTCGTGGGCGGCGGCGTCGAGGTCAGGCACGGCGATGACCAGGTGGTCGATGCCGGTGACCATGCGGCGGATGCTAGCACCGGGATCGGCTAGGCTCGTGTCGTGACCGATGACAGCCCCGACCGCCCGGCTCCCGGATCCCACGACCGGTCGACGCCGAGCGGCACCCTGGAGCAGAGCTCGGCGAACCTGTTCGAGGCGATGCTCACGGCGCGTGAGGCACAGGAGCGAGCCGATGGCGATCCCGGCGCGCTGCTCACCTTCTACCGCACCCTGATGAGCGGGACGGTCCTGCTCCCCGTTCCTCCGGATCACGGCGAGGAGGCCCGGGCTGCCCTGGCCTCGGCGGTCGATGACGAGGAGGAGGTCGAGATCAGCGTCATGCTCGCGCGCGACGCCGATGGCACGACCGTGAACGTCCTGTTTGGCTCGCTCGCAGCGCTGGCCGCCTGGTCACCGGTCGGGAGCGCCAACCTGCCGTTGCCGGCCCGCATCGCCTTCGCGAACCTCGCGGCGAACGGCCAACCGGCAATCCTCGATCCGGCCGGGCCGATCACCTACCGCTTCGAGCCGGACGAGGTCGCGGCGCTTGCCGCGGGACAGGTGCCGAGAACTGGCGCCGCCCTGTTCGAGCCGGCGCTGCGCGGCTCGTTGCGGGTGCGCCTCCCGGGGCCGACGGCGCTTTCGCTCGAGCGTCGTCTCGCCGACGGGTTGCGCGTGAGCGGCGTCGAGGCCGCGTACCTGGTCGAGGCGAAGGACGCTGGCGAGTCTCGCCTCCTGCTGGGGCTGCTGGGAAACGAGGAGGCCGCCGTCACCGTTGACGTGCCAGCCGGGACCGATGTCGTCTGGCTCGAGGAACCTTTGCTGTCCAGCGTGCGGAGCGTGGCGGAGCCGTTCTACCGGCGTGGCAACGGGCGGCGGCGAAGATGACCTACGGGCTACGCATCGAGCGCTCCGGACCGGATGGCGTGGTCGCGCAGGTGACGCTGGCGCGCCCTAAGGTCCGCAACGCGTTCGACGCGGAGCTCATCGCATCCCTGCGGGAAGCATTCGATCGACTCAACCTAGAGGCTCCTGGGACGCTGCGCGCGGTGGTGCTCGCCGGCGATGGACCCGTCTTCTCGGCCGGCGCGGATGTTGGCTGGCAACGCGCGTCGATGAGCCTGACCCTCGAGGAGAACGAGGCCGACGCCAGACGTCTCCACGACATGCTCGCCGCCATCGACAGCAGCCCCGTGCCGGTCGTGGCGCGCGTCCACGGCGCCGCACTCGGCGGGGGCATGGCGCTGTGCGCGGTCGCCGATCTCGTGCTGGCGGTTGCCGGGACCCGGTTTGGCTTCACGGAGACGAAGCTTGGGATCCTGCCGGCGGTCATTGCACCGTTCGTGCTCGCGAAGATCGGGGAGAGCCATGCCCGTGCGCTCTATCCCGGGGGGGAGCGCTTCGGGGTAGAGCGGGCGCTGGCGATCGGGCTCGTGCACGAAGCCATGGCCGACGAGGCGGCCATCGACGCCCGCGTTGGGCAGGTCGTGGGCGAGATCCTGTCCGCCGGCCCCACCGCGGCCCGGGCAGCCAAGTCAGTTATCCGGCAGCTCCGGGGGCAATCTTCGGAGGAGGCGCGCGCCGTCGTGGTCGCGATTGCGGCTCGGCAGCGGGTCTCGCCGGAAGGACAGGAGGGCCTCACCGCGTTCCTGGAGAAGCGGCCTCCCTCGTGGATGAAGGACGAGCCGTAGCAACAGGCTGGCGCATCGCTGCGACAATCGCGACGTGGCCGATGAGCTCCTGACCCCGCGCCAGGTCGCCGACGCGCTGGGCGTGACCCCTCGGACCGTCCAGCGTTGGATCGCGCAGGGGCGACTGCCTGCCACCAGGGTCGGCGGCCGCGAGCGCGTGTCGCGTTCGTCCCTCGAGCAGGTGACAGGAGCGACCGCCACAGCCGGTGGGCGGGCGCCGGGCGCGCGGCCCATCCACTCCCTCCTGATCGCAAACCGTGGCGAGATCGTGACCCGCATCGCCCGCACGGCCCGCCGGCTGGGCATCCGGACCATCGGGCTGCGGGCAAGCGAGGACCGGGCTCCCGATGGCCCCGACGAGACCCGGGACATCGACAGCTATCTCGATGGCGGAGGAATTGTCCGTGCCGCCATCGCGGCCGGCGTCGACGCGATCCACCCCGGGTACGGCTTCCTCGCGGAGAACGCCGCCTTCGCCCGCAGCGTGATCGACGCCGGGCTGACCTGGGTGGGTCCCCCGCCCGAGGCGATGCAGGCCATGGGCGACAAGGCATCCGCCCGTCGGCGTGCCGCTGAGCTCGGCGTTCCGACGCTCCCCGGCTACGACGGCGAGGCGCAGGATGACTCCGCGCTGGCGAGCGAAGCCGAGCGCATCGGCTACCCGCTGCTCGTCAAGCCGTCCGCCGGCGGCGGTGGCAAGGGGATGCGAGTCGTCCGGGACGCAACCAGCCTGCGCGAAGCGCTCGCCGTCGCGAGACGCGAGTCGAGGCGGGCATTCGGGGACGATCGGCTCATCTTGGAGCGGTTCCTGGTGCGAGCACGGCACGTCGAGATCCAGGTCCTCTTTGACCAATCCGGCCACGGCGTCCACCTGGGCGAGCGCGATTGCAGCACCCAGCGCCGCAACCAGAAGATCGTTGAGGAGTCGCCGGGGCCATCCGTCTCGCGGGGACTGCGAGAGCAGATGGGCGAGGCCGCCCTTCGGCTGGCATCGGGGATCGGCTACGCCGGAGCAGGGACCGTCGAATTCCTCCTGGCCGATGGCGGCGAGTTCTTCTTCCTCGAGATGAATACGCGGCTACAGGTCGAGCACCCAGTTACCGAAGCAGTCACCGGGCGCGACCTGGTCGAGGATCAGCTGCGGATTGCATCGGTGGAGCCGCTTGACCTGGACCAGGAGCAGGTCCGCCTGGCCGGGCACGCGGTCGAGGTGCGCCTTTACGCGGAGGATGCGGAGGCGGGGTTCCTGCCGGCGACCGGACCGATCCTGCGGCTGGCCTGGCCGTCCGGCCCGGGGGTCCGCGTGGATGCCGGCGTGCGCGACGGCGACCGCGTCTCGGACCGATACGATCCGATGCTGGCCAAGATCGTCTGCCACGGCCGTGATCGCCCGGAGGCCATGCTCCGTCTGCGACGAGCCCTCGAGGAGACCATGATCCTTGGCGTCCGGACGAACCTCCGATTCCTTCGCTGGCTGCTCGACCAGCCGGTGCTGCGCGACGGGGAGATGCGAACCGATACGCTCGCGGATCTCGACCTGCAGCCGCGGGCAGCGATCCCCCCGCTCGCCTGGGAGACTGCCGGCCGGATGCTGCTGGGATCGGGGGCCGGCGGCATGGGTCCGTGGGGTGGCGGATGGCGTTCGAATGCCGCCGCCTCGCTGCGGTTGGCGACGGGCCAGGAGGAGCGCCGCGTCGAGGTGCCTGCAGATGCCGCCGACGACGGGACGGCGTCCCTGCCGCATGCGATGGATGGCGAGAACGCGTACGTGCTCGTCGAAGGCCAGACGGTCGAGTTCCGGTTGGCCGCGCCACCGAGCGTCGAGGAAGCGGTGCGGCACGCCGCCACCGCCGAGGATCATGCCCTCCTCGTGGCCCCCATGCCTGGACGGGTGATCGCAGTGCGCGCAATCGAGGGCGACCGCGTGGAGGCCCATGTCGCGCTCCTGGTGATCGAGGCGATGAAGATGGAGCACGCGGTGACCACCCCGCTGGCGGGCACGGTGACCCGGGTCCTGGTCCACGAGGGGCAGCAGGTGCAACGTGGTGACCTCCTCGCCGAGGTCTCCGCCTAGGATGAGCCGATGAGCCAGCGGGAGGTCAGGATCTACGAGGTCGGCCCTCGCGACGGGCTCCAGGCGGAGGCCACCGTCGTGGCCACCGACGACAAGCTACGGTTCATCGGCCTGCTGGCCGATGCCGGCCTCGTCGAGATCGAGGCCACGAGCTTCGTCTCACCGACGGCGATCCCGCAGCTCGCGGACGCCGATGAGCTGATGATCCGCCTCGACCGCCGGACCGGCGTGCGCTACCCGGTGCTGGTCCCGAACGCGCGCGGCCTGGAACGCGCCCTCGCCGCCGGCGCGGACGCACTGTGCGTCTTCACCGCGGCGACGGAGAGCTACGTCCGGCACAACATCGGCATGTCGATCGACGACTCGCTCATGGCGTTCGCCCCGGTGCTCGCCACGGCGCGCCTGGGCGGCCTGTGGACGCGGGCGTACGTGAGCACCGCGTTCGGCTGCCCCTACGAGGGCGAGGTTCCAGAGCGCGCGGTCGTCGAGGTGAGTCAGCGGCTGCTGGCGCTGGGGGTCGACGAGCTCGCCATCAGCGACACGGTGGGCATGGCAGGACCGAGCGACGTTCGGCGGGTGATCACCGCACTGGCCGAGGCGGGCATCGGAATCGACGCCATCGGCCTCCACCTCCACGACACCCGGGGGACCGCCCTTGCCAACGTCATCACCGCCCTGGAGCTCGGCTGCCGGACCTTCGACGCCTCGGCTGGCGGCACCGGTGGGTCGCCGTTCGCACCGGGATCCGCAGGCAACCTGGCCACCGAGGACCTCGTCTACCTCCTCGACCGTGAAGGGGTGCGCCACGGGGTCAAGCTCGACGGGGTGTTGGTGGCGGCGCGATTCATCGCCGAACGGCTCGGGAAATCGCTCGACAGCAAGGTTGGACGCGCCGGAGGCTGGCCGGCGTCGCTAGGATGAGCCCGATGGACGAGCCCGAGCCGCTCGGCACCGCCGAGCCGTCGCGTCCCGAGCCGGCGCCCGACCCGTCGCCGCGGCAGGTGATCCTCGACGTCGACACCGGGATCGATGACATGGTCGCCTTGCTGATCGCGGCCACCGCGCCGGAGCTCAACCTGCGGGGCGTGACCTGCGTGGCGGGAAACGTCGAGCTCCAGCACGTGGCGCGCAACACGGGCAAGGTGCTGCGCCTCGTGGGCCGTGGCGACGTGCCCGTGAGCATTGGAGCGGCGCGACCCCTCGCCCGCCGGCTGCGGACCGCGTACGAGACGCACGGCCCAACCGGGACCGGCTACGTCGAGATGCGCGGCGAGGACCGCGCGCTGGGCACGACCGACTACACCCCCATCCCCGCTTCGCGCTACATCGCGGCGCACATTGCCAGGCATCCCGGAGAGGTGAGCGTCGTGGCGCTCGGCCCGCTCACAAACCTGGGCGCGGCCATCAGCGAGGGCGTCGACCTGGCCGCCGGCCTGCGCGAGCTGGTCTGGATGGGTGGCACGCTCGAAGAGCGGGGGAATACGACCGAGACCGGTGAGTGGAACGCCTGCGTCGACCCCGAGGCGGCCGAGATGTGCCTTGCAACCGGCGCGATAAAGCGCCTCTTCCCACTCGACGCGACCCAGGACATCATCTTCACCATGGACGACCTGCGCGTCCTGCCGGACACCCACCTTGCGGGGATCGTGCGTGACGCGATCCGCTTCTACGTCGGCTTCCACCGCCGGGTCGAGGGAATCGACGGGTGCTACCTCCACGACCCGGTCACCCTCATCGGGGCCTTGCTGCGGCCCGACCTGGTCACCGAGTCGGTCAGCGAGCGGTTGGCATGCGACATCGGCGAGGATTCGGCGGTCGCCGGCAGCCTCTACCGAGCCGATGGCGCCGATCGGGCGCCGATTACCATCGCGACAGCCATCGACGCACCAGGGATGAAGGCAGAGCTGCTCACGCGCCTCGCGCAGGCAGTTGGCGCCCCTCCCGGCTGAGTCCCCGCCACAGGAGGTTCGCAGTGTCCGCTCGTTGGATCCGGATCATCGCCGCTGTCATCGTCTTCGCGGTCATCACCTACGTCGGGGTCGTCGCGTTCGGCAATTTCAGCGGCGCCCCTGATGCGAACGGGGTCAACGTCACCGGAGCGAATTCCTTCGCGCTGATCCTCGCCATCGCGCTCGTGGCTGGCTTCGTGGCCTATGCGCTCGTCGAGTTCCTGCAGACCGGCCGATTCGAGTCGATCGCGCGCCAGTTCGACACGCGCACGATCGTGCTCATGCCTCTCGCGATCGCCATCAACATCATCCTGGGCCAGACCGTGGCAGCGGCCCTGAAGATCCCGATCTACCTCGACTCGATCGGCACCATTCTCGTCGGCGTCCTGGCCGGCCCAATCCCCGGGGCCCTGACTGGCTTCCTTGCCAACATCCTGTGGAGCTACGTCGTGCCGCCGCCCTTCCAGGGCCCGGCGTCGGCTGCGTTTGCCATCGTGGCGGCGGTCATCGGCCTGTTCGCGGGCTTCGCCGGACGCCTTGGCTTCATGCGCCCGCGGCCGAACCGGCCGATCAGCTCGCTCGCCATCGGCGCCATCGTGGCCATTGCCGTGGTCGGGGCGATGGCCTTCTACGCCTACGATCGCTACTACAGGGCCGGTGGCTTCGCCTTCTTTGGCGACCTGTCCAAGACCGACGCGGTCTTCGTGATCTTCGGCTGGCTCGTCGCGGCGCTCTTCGCCGCGGCGCTCATCGGCTTCCTGGCACTTCTCTTCCTGCGTCGGGACCTCACCGTCGCGTACGTGGTGGTCACCGGCGTCGCGACCGGGATGGTGGCCGCGCTCATCAGCGCGCCGATCGCCGCCAACGTCTTCAGCGGCGTCACTGGAGCCGGGACTGATTTCCTCGTCGCGGCCTTCCGTTCCGCGGGTTCTTCGATCGGGGATGCGACCTTCCAGCAGGGGCTCCTCTCGGATCCAGTCGACAAGCTCGTGACGTTCTTCACCGTCTACCTCATCCTCAATGCGATGGCCCGCCGCACCAAGGCCCGATTCCCGCAGGGAGAGGCCCTCATCGAGACCGGCGAGATGGAGGGGCTGGCCTGACGACGCCAGCGTCGGAGGTCCCCGGGGAGATCGCCGAGGACGCGCTCCCGGGCGTCCCTGTGTTCCTTGGGCGCCCGGGGCCTACGGCCTTCCATCGCCTGAACCCGCTCACCAAGGCGACCCTGGCGACGGTCACCGCCATCGTCACCGTGGTCGTTGGCGGGATCCCCGGGCCGTTGGCCATCGTCGCGGTCGCCATCGTCGCGCCTGCCGTGGCTGCGGGAGTCCTCGGCCGCCTGGTGCGCACCTCGTTACTGCTCTCGCTGCCGATCGCCCTCTCGGCGCTCCTCATCAACCTGTTCTTCTACCCCGGCGGGCAGCAGGTTCTGCTCCGTGTCGGACCGATCGCCGCCACGGCGGAGGGCCTGGCCTTCGCCCTCGAGATCCTGATCCGGATCATGGCCATCTCCGGCGCGGTCACCCTGTTCTACCTGACCACCCGGCCGCAGGATCTCGTCCTCGACCTCGAGCGCCGCGGCGTTGCTGCGCGCGTCGCGTTCATCGCCAACGCCTCGGTCCAGACCGTGCCCGCCATGGTCGAGCGGGCCAAGCAGATCACCGCGGCGCAGCGGGCGCGCGGCCTCGACACCGAGGGCAGCATCCTCCGCCGCATACGGGGCATCGTGCCCATCGTGGGACCGGTGATCCTGAGCTCGATCGGCGAGGTCGAGGAGCGCACGATGGCGCTCGAGGCGCGTGGCTTCACCCGGCCCGGGCGGCGTACGCTGCTGTGGGCCCCGTCTGATACCTCGACTGAGAGCATCGCCCGATGGGCACTCCTGCTCGGACTACTGGCGGTGATCATCGCTCGCTTCGCCCGCCTGATCGGCTGACCGCGAGCGTGGAGGGGTGCTGACGCTCGAGGCGGTCAGCTATCGGTACACCGGCGCGCTGCGGCCGTCGCTCATCGACGTCAACCTCGAGCTGCAAGATGGCGAAGTCCTCGGCGTGGTGGGGGCAGGCGAGGCCGGCAAGTCGACCCTCTGCCTGGTGGCGAGCGGGCTGGCGCCGCGGACGATCGGCGGGAGGCTCGCAGGCCGGCTCCTGATCGACGGAGCCGATGTCGCCGACAGGCCGATGCACGAGCTGGCGACGCAGGTCGCCATCGGCTTCCAGAATCCCGGCACCCAGCTCTCCGGTGTGGCCTCGACCGTCTATGAAGAGGTCGCTTTTGGTCCGATGAACCTGGGGATGGCGCGCGCCGACGTCATCCGCCGCACAGAGGCTGCGCTCGACGCGCTCGCCATCCACCCGCTCTCCGAACGATCTCCCGACCGGCTCTCCGGGGGACAGCAGCAGCTGGTGGCGATCGCCGGCCTGCTCGCGCTGGCACCCCGCCACCTCGTCCTCGACGAACCGACCGCCCAGCTCGATCCCGCGGGTTCGCGCCTCGTCTCGGACGCCATCCGCGGTCTCGCGGAGCGGGGTGCCTCCATCCTCATCGTCGAGCAGAAGGTGGACCTGCTGGTCGGACTCTGCCGTCGGGTCGTCGCGCTGGACGGCGGGCGCATCGCGATCGAGGGGGAGGCGCCTGCGGTCCTGGCGGATCCGCGCATCCGCGAGCTCGGCGTGGCCGAACCCTCTGCGGTGCGCTTGCGGCGGCTTGCCGCGGAGGCCGGTGTTCCGAAGCGGCGGCTCGACGAGGCGCTCCGGCTCGGATCCGATGGCGGCGGGCAACGAGCCGATGCCTGAGATCGCGCTCGAGGGCCTCGTTCACGTCTACGCCGACGCTGGCGTGCGTGCGGTCGACGAGATCGACCTCGTCATCGGCTCGGGGGAGCGGGTGGCCATCGTCGGGCAGAACGGCAGCGGGAAATCGACGCTCGTCCGCCACCTCAACGGGCTGCTGCGACCCACCGCGGGCCGGGTGATGCTCGATGGGGTCGACACCAAAGGATCGACGGTCGCGCGGTTGGCGCGCAGTGTCGGGCTTGTCTTCCAGGATCCTGACCGACAGATCTTCGCCGGCTCCGTCCGCGCCGAGGTCGACTACGGTCCGCGCAACCTGGGCAGGTCGGGAGCGAGCCTCCGCGCTGCGGTCGATGAGGCTCTGGCAGCCGTGGGCCTCGACGACGAGGCGAAGACGAATCCCTACGACCTGGGCGGAGCGCGGCGCAAGCTGCTTGCGCTGGCGTCCGTCCTGGCCATGGAGACGCCGGTGCTGGTCCTCGACGAGCCGACCACCGGGCAGGATGAGCGCGGGGTGTCTCGGGTCCGGTCGGTGATCGATCGGGCGCACGCCGCAGGCCGCACGGTCATCGCCGTCAGCCACGACATGCGGTTCGTCGCCGAGCAGTTCGACCGCGTGATCGTGCTACGCGCGGGGAAGCTGCTGCTGGACGCGACGCCGGAGGTCGTCTTCGGGGAGGCCGCCTGGGAACAACTGGCGAGCACCTACCTCGAGCCGCCCTTCGCCGCGGTCATCGGTGCGCGGGCGAAGCTCGGATCGACACCGACCGACCATTCCCTCGTCGAGGCGCTGCTGCCGGGCGAACGACCCGGCCAGGCTCAGTAGTAGCCAGGCGGCGGGGGGAGGGGGTTGCCGTCGGCGTCGAACCGCTGATCCGCGGGCAGCTCGTCACGATGGCGACGGCCTCGCGTCGGGCCGGGAATCGGCTCGGCCATCACCGAGCCCGGAACCTCGTCGAGCCGTTGGGTGATGCCGCGCAGGCCGAGCTGGCGAAGGGCCGCAGCGAAGCGATCGGCGAAGTCAGGGTCGCGCAGGAGCCCGAAGGCCAGGGAGGCGTGAGCGCGCATGAGCTTCTCGATGGCCGCCACCGAATCACCCAGGCTCACCTGGTTGCGGCCGAGCTGACGAGCGAGGGTGTCCAGTGCACTGTTCGCCTCCCGGCGCGTCTGCACGGTGAAGTGCGGCGTTCGGTTGGTGAGAAGCTGGGTACGGTAGATCGCAGCGCGCACGCGCTCGTCGCGATCGGTGGGCGCCGGAGGCTGGGAGGTCATGGAGCGGATTCTACGGGCAGATGCGGGGTGGGAGGATGCGGTGGCGCGTGCCCTCACTGCCGTGCCGCGTCCAATCGCGGCCGATGAGCGCTTCGCGCCTCGGGAGGGCGCCGGACAGCCCAACCTGCCGCGCTTCGACCGATCCGCCTTTCCGCCGGCGAGGCCAGCCGCCACGCTGCTCCTGCTCTATCCCGGTGAGCACGGCGAGCTCACGGTTCCGCTCACGGTGCGCCACCCAGAGCTGCGTTCCCATGCCGGCGAGGTCTCGCTTCCCGGCGGGGCCCTCGAAACCGGGGAGAGCGCGGAGGCTGCCGCGCTGCGCGAGACGTTCGAGGAGGTCGGGGTCGACCCGGCCGAGATCCGGATCCTCGGTACGCTCGACGCGATCTGGATCCCGGTCAGCAACTTCGATCTGCGCCCGTTCGTCGGCGCCATGACGAGCCGGCCGAGGCTGCTGCCGCGCGCGGAGGAGGTGGCGGCGATCGTCGAGCTGCCGGTGCGGCGGCTCCTCGAGCCCGATGCCGTGACCGAGGAGGTCATCGAGATCCGCGAGTTTCGGCTTCGAGCCGCCGTCTACCGCTACGCCGGCGAGCGCATCTGGGGAGCCACCGCCCGCAGCCTGGCGATGTTTGCCACGGTGATGACCGGGGTCGAGGGCGCCTGAAACGGCCTACGGACGCCGCGAGTGCATCGCGGTTCCAACCTGCGCGATGAGATCGAGCAGGGCCGCGTGCTGGGGCTCGGGCGACGCGACGATGGTGACCGATCCTGACTTCTTCCCGATCTCCCACCACGGACCGCCGACGAGGTCGCTCACCCGCGCCCCGGCCCGCTCCGCGATGAGTCCGGCGGCCGCGACGTCCCACACCGAGAGCCCACCGTTCTGGACCATGGCATCGAAGCGCCCCGACGCCACGTACGCCAGCGCCAGGGCGGACGAACCCATCCGGCGGCTGATCCGAATCTGCCGCGCGATCCGCCGCTCGCGCCAGATGCCGCCGCGGCCAATGATCGCCATGGACAGCACGTAGTCGGCGAGCGATTCCTTGGTCGAGGCTCGCGCCAGCTCACTATTGAGCGCTGCCGGGCCGTCGGCGGTCGCCGCATAGAGGTCGTCGCGCGCCGGATCGAGCACCACCCCCACCACCGGTTGGCCATCCGCGACGAGGCCGATGCTCACGCAGTAGAACGGGATGCCATTCGCGTAGTTCACGGTCCCGTCGAGTGGATCGATGACCCAGGTCCGGCCATTCGTCCCTCCTCCCGATCCGGCATGGCTGCCGGACTCCTCCGCGAGGATGCCGTCCCCGGGGAAGCGGCGCTGGATCTCGGAGATGACGAGCTCCTCGGAGCGGACGTCGACATCGGTCACCACGTCGCGGCGGCTCTTGTGCTCGACGCGCTGGAGGTTGCCGTAGCCGGCCTGGATGATCGCCCCCGCGCGGCGGGCCAGCTCGGTCGCGAAGATGAGCTCCTCGGACCACTTCGACGGGGCGGGAGGGTCGGTTGGAGGCATGCCGGCATGCTAGCCCGATTGCACCTCACGCTATCCTCGCGGCATGCCGCAGATCCACCTCCACGCCGAGCCCGGCGACTATGCGCCGCTCGTCTTGATGCCCGGCGACCCGGTGCGTGCCCGCCGGATCGCCGAGCGGTTCGACGGTGGGATCGAGAACGCGAAGATGGTCAACGAGAACCGCGGGTTGGATGGCTGGACCGGCTCCTATCGAGGACGCCCGGTGAGCGTGCAGACCACGGGGATGGGGACCCCCTCGTTCTCCATCGTGGCCGAGGAGCTGCTGCGGCTTGGCGCCGAGCAGCTCATCAGGGTCGGCACATGCGGCGGGATCGCGCCTGACGTCAAGACCGGCGACCTGGTGATCGCCATCTCGTCGTGCCCGCTGGACGGCGCCACCGCGACGTACCTGCATGGGGATCGCTATGCCCCGACCGCCGACTTCGCGCTCACCCACGCCCTCTACCACGCAGCCCAGGAGGCCGGGATTCCGGTCTGGGTGGGGCCCGTCGCATCGGTCGACGTGTTCTACAACACTGATCCTGACTACACGACGAAGTGGCGCGAACGCGGTGTGCTGGCGTTCGAGATGGAGGCCTCCGCGCTCTTCTACCTCGCGGCTCGAGCAGGGATCCAGGCTGCCTGCATGCTGACCGTGAGCGACGTCCTGTCCGAGGACATCAGCTCGGAGGAGACGTATCTCTCACCGAAGGACCTCGCGGCTGCGGTGGACAAGATGATCGAGGTGGCGCTCATCGCCGCCCCGACGGTCGAGCGTCTCAAGCACCGGCCTCGCTGATCTGCCGGCGGCCGGCGCCATGACCGGCAGCGCTACAATCGACCTCATCCCGAGAGGCAGCCGAGCAGGAGGCCGATCCGCGCCATGACTGAGATCCTCACCCGCGGCGCCGCCAACCAGGCGGGCGCCCACGTCAACCCCAATGCCGCCGCCGAGGCGCAGGACTTCCTGCCGCTGAACGGCATCGACCACGTCGAGTTCTGGGTCGCCAACGCGAAGCAGGCTGCGGCCTACTACCGGGCCTTGTGGGGATTCACCCCGGTGGCATACGCGGGCCTCGAGACCGGGGTCCGTGACCGCGCCAGCTACGTGATGGTCCAGAACGAGATCCGCTTCGTGTTCACCGGGCCGCTGACGCCGGACGGCGAGCTCGCCGAGCACGTCCACAAGCACGGGGATGGGGTTCACGACATCGCGTTCTCCGTCGACGACGCGACATCGGCCTGGCAGGAGACGACCAAGCGAGGAGCGCGATCAGCGCTCGAACCCACCGAGCTCAAGGGCGAGAAGGGCGTCCTGCGCCGCTCGGCCATTCACACCTACGGCGAGGTCATCCATTCCTTCGTCGACCGCCGTGACTATCACGGCACGTTCGCCCCGGGGTACCACAAGATCCGACGCCCGGCACCTGCCGCCACGGGCCAGACACTCCTCGAGGTCGATCACTGCGTGGGCAACGTCGAGCTCGGCGACATGAACCGCTTCGTCGATTTCTACCGCGAGGTCCTCGGATTCGCGCAGCTCATTCACTACGACGACAAGGTCATCCACACCGAGTATTCGGCGCTGATGAGCAAGGTGATGACCAACGGCAACGGGCGCATCAAGTTCCCGATCAACGAGCCGGCATCGGGCAAGAAAAAGAGCCAGATCCAGGAATTCCTCGACTACTACCTCGACGAGGGGACGCAGCACATCGCCCTCCGAACAACCGACATCGTCGGCAGCGTCCGCGCCCTGCGTGACCGCGGCGTCGAGTTCCTGGGGCTGCCGCACGCGTACTACGAGGCACTGCCCGAGCGCGTGGGCGACGTAGGTGTGCCGATGGACGTCCTGGAGGAGCTCGGGATCGAAGCGGACCGCGACGAAGAGGGCTACCTGCTCCAGATCTTCACCAAGCCGGTGCAGGATCGGCCGACCTTCTTCTTCGAGATCATCGAACGCCACGGGTCGCGCGGCTTCGGGGTCGGCAACTTCAAGGCGCTCTTCGAGGCGATCGAGCGCGAGCAGGCGAAGCGCGGCAACCTGTAGCTTTCGAACACTGCCGAGGTCCGGCCGCCCGCAGATGAAGATTGCCCATGTCCGAGAGCGCAATGCGCCCGCTGGCAGCGCCTGGCGCCTGGCCGCGGCCCTGGACCCTGGCGCCGGACGCTGGCTTGACCTCGAGGAGGCACGCCAGGGGCTGGTGGTGGAGGACCCTCGCCGCGCTCACAACTCGCCGCTCTTTCGTCAGCCGCTGACGACCCTCGACGATCATCTCGCGCGCGGGCTGCGCGTCGAGACCCTGGGCGAGATCACCGAGGGCTATGCGAAGGCCGATCCGGACGACGAGGCGATCCTCGCCGCGACCGACCTCCGCTTTGGCCCGCCCATCCTCCGCCCGCCGTCCCTGCGGGATTTCTACGCCTTCGAGCACCACGTGAAGACCATGTGGGAGCGGCGCGGAGGGACGGTGCCGGAGGCCTGGTACCGTCTGCCGATCTTCTACTTCTCGAACGTCAGCGAGATCCGGGGTCCGGGTGACCCGGTCTGGGCCCCGCGCGGCAGCGACGAGCTCGACTACGAGCTGGAGGTCGCCGCGCTGGTCGACACGCCGGGAGTCGACCTCGAGCCGGACCGGGCGGACGAGGCCGTCGGTGGCTACACGATTCTCAACGACTGGTCGGCGCGGGACCTCCAGCGCGACGAGACGGCGGTCCGCCTCGGGCCCGCCAAGGGGAAGGACTTCGCCACTTCGATCGGACCCTGGCTCGTCACCCCCGACGAGCTGGCCGACGCACGCGCCGGCGAGGCCTACGCCCTGCAGATGACGGCCCACGTCAACGGGCTCGAGACCAGCCACGGGGCGTGGTCGAGCATCCAGTTCAGCTTCGGCGAGATGCTGGCCCGCGCCAGCGCCGACGCGCGGCTGCGGCCCGGAGACCTCATCGGCTCAGGGACGGTGGGAACCGGGTGCCTGCTCGAGGTGCGCGACGAGCTTCTCAAGCGCTACCTGGAGCCCGGGGACACCGTGACCCTCGCGGTGGAGCGGCTCGGGACGTTGACCACGCCCATCGTCGACCGGCCCGCGAGCCGGCACGCGTTGGTCACGCAATGAGCGAGCCGATGGCGGCCGATCCCTATCTCGAGCGGCTCGGCGCGGTGCGCCGTCGCCTGGCTGAGCACGCCGCGGAGGGCCTGCCGCCAGGCCTCACCGACCCCGTCGCCGGCGAAGAGGAGCGCTGGGAGGCCGGCCAGGTCTGGGCGCACATGGCGGAGTTCCCCGGGTATTGGCTGGGCCAGATCCGTTCCCTGCTCGACCGCCGCGAGGCAGGCGCGCCGGAACCGATTCCTTTTGGTCGAACCCGCGCCGATCCCACGCGGGGAGCCGCGATCGAACGCGACCGCCACACCGATCCTGCCGCCCTGCTGGCACGTGTGACGACCGACCTCGAGGCAGCGGACGCCGAGCTGGTCCGACTGCCATCGGAAGCCTGGAGCGCGGTCGGCCTGCACCCAACCCGTGGGCCGATGACCCTGCCGGAGATCGTCGAGCGCTTCATCGTCGACCACCTGGAAGAGCACGCCGACCAGCTCGACCTGCTCCGCCGCCGAGGGGAGGGCAAGCCCTGACGGGGGCGGTCACCGAACGAGCTGGTCTGGTGGGAATCGACGCCATCCGCGCCGCCGCCGACCGCATCCGAGGCGTCGCCGTCCGAACGCCCCTCTTGGCCTGGGACGAGCGGACGTGGCTCAAGCCCGAGAGCCTGCAACCCATCGGCGCGTTCAAGATCCGCGGCGCCCACGCGAAGATCACCTCGCTCACCAACCCGCAGCGAGCCGCCGGCGTGATCAGCTACTCGTCAGGCAACCACGCCCAGGCGGTGGCGCGCTCGGCCCGACTGTTGGGCATCCAGGCGGTCCTCGTCATGCCGGACGACGCCCCGGCGGTGAAGGTGGCCGGCGTCGAGGGCGACGGTGCCCGGATCGTCCGCTGCCCGCCGGGCTCGGACGAACGGCGCCGCGTCGCCGAGGCGCTTGCCGACGAGCACGGCTACACGATCGTGCCGCCGTACGACGATCCGGAGATCATCGCCGGCCAGGGGACCGTCGGCCTCGAGATCGCGGAGGACCTGCCCGCCCTCACGAGCGTCGTGGTGCCGATCGGCGGCGGCGGC
>JALYLB010000022.1 GCA_030774475.1 Chloroflexota bacterium
TCACCCCCGGAGTGATCACCAGCGCTGCAACGCGGTTCGGACCCTTCTCACGCCCCTCGTCCCACACGATGAAGAGCGCCCCGTTGTCCTTCCATAGCGCCGAGCCCGTGATCCGGGGCACGAACGAGCGGAGGAAGTCATCCCCCTGCTGGATCGTCCCGTCGTGCATGTTGTTCGTCAGGTTCGGCACGATCAGCTCGAAGTCCGCCGCGGCAGGATCGAAGCTCGAAAAGTTCGTGACCCTCGAGCAGCGCTGCGGGTTCAGCCGAATGTCTCGGAAGGCCATCGCCGGAACGTGACGGCGCACATACGTGCCAGGGCCGTCGACGCCCCCTGTGGAAGTGACCCCGTTGAAGCAGTTGCCGGGGAAATTCTCCGCGTACACGTGCCACGAGCGGTGGCCGGCATCGAGCTGGTCGGCGAGGTTGGGGGCATTGAGGTTCGGGGTGCTGCCGCCGGTTACCCCGTACTGCTCACCGCTGAAGAAGGCGACGTAGTTCGGCTGCGAGCCATGGACAACGCCGAAATACTGGGTGGCGAGCCCATAGGAGCGCGCGAGCTGGTTGATGTACGGCGCATTGGGGCTGCGGATGATCTGGCCGTAGTCATGGTTCTCCATGAAGATCACCCAGATGTGGGTGAACGCCGGGGGACGAACGATTGGCTTCGGGATATCGCTCGATGCGAGGCCCAGCGTCATCAGCGCCACGAGCGCGACGCCTACGCCGATCGTCGTCGGCGGAAGCCTTCGACCGCCGATCACAGCTGTATCGGGCGGCCGCAATGCATGCTGGAACGATAGAGCCGAGCAGCCGACTGCGCTCCGGACAGTGCTCATCTCGGCGAGCGGGACTTATCGTGTGGTCCACAACGCGTGGATTGAGGCGGGGTAAGCGATGAACGCCGAACTCGACAGCCGCGGGGCCACCCGACTCGGCCGCGCCGTACGCGCGACGACCGACGGTGCCGGCGTCGCCGCGGGACAACATCGCGAGCGCCATCGCCAGAGCAACTGGCTACGCGACGTCATCCTCGGCGGCCAGGACGGCCTGGTGAACATTCTCGGCATCATCCTGGGCGTGATCGCCGGGGGTGGCTCGGACACGGTGCTCCTCGCTGCTGGCTTCGCCGCCGCAATCACCGAGTCGATCTCGATGGGTGCGGTCGGGTACACGTCCTCGATCTCCGAGCGCGACTACTACGAGGCCGAGAAGGCGCGCGAGGCAGCCGAGATCTCCACCGTGCCGGACGCGGAGCGCCAGGAGATTCGGGACATCTACGCCACGAAGGGCTTCTCCGGGCAGCTACTCGAGGAGGTCGTCGACACGATCACCGCCAACCGCGAGACCTGGTTGGCTACCATGATGGACGAGGAGCTGCACCTGCAGCCAGTCCAGACCCTCGACATCCTGCGAACTGCGCTCGTCATCACCATCGCGACGCTCGTCGGTCACTTGATTCCGTTGATTCCGTTCGTCGTTCTGCCGCGAACGCCGGCATTGGTGCTGGGGATCGCGTTGAGCGCCGTGACCCTCTTCGGAGTCGGCGTCTACTCCGCGCTGACGCTCGTCGGCGACTGGCGGAGCAGCGGCCTGAAGATGGTCGGCATCGGCCTCGGGGCCGCCGCGATCGGCTTCTTCATCGGTCGTTTGTTCAACGCAGCCTAGGCGACCGAACTCTTCCCCCACGCAAGCTGCTCGTGAGCGAGCCTCAGAGTTAGGGCCCGGCTGTCTGGTTGGCGACCCGCAGCTTGTTCACGTGGTTATTCCTCGGCCGCGCTCGGCCCATCCCCGGCCAATACCCGAAGCGCGGACGGGACGACGGCGAGGCGCACCGGCGTAGTGCCAACGAGCGCGCCATCGGCGTGGACGGGCAACGTCCGTTTGCCGAGCATCGCGATCTCCACCGTGCGCGCGGAATCGGTGCCGGCCTCGGGCCATCACGCGGGGAGGTCGCCACGCTCGGCATGTTTCCTGCTTGGGATGCGATGGCATGTGCGCAGTCAGCCCGAGGCCCGAGAAATGAGGAGAAAACCGTGACGCAGAGGGACGGTCCGCGACGCGGGGGTGACGATGCCCAAGCCCGCGCTCAGCCGGGTATTGACATGCCAGGGCCCTCGGGCATTGGACGTGAGATGGGCCCGCGGCGCACCGGTGGCCGGACGAATGAGCTTCCGTCATGACGATGGTCGTATCGGTCATCGGGATGATTGGCCGATTCACGGGAGATCTGCTGACGAGCGCGCTTGCGTGGGCCAGCAGCTTGTTGTTCGGCCGGGTGCCCCGGACCCGTCAGATCTACCTCATCGTGATGATGGCGGCAGCCTTCCTCTGGATCGTGTTCGTGCTCAGCCTGGTGGTACCAAGCATCGCATCATTCCTCCTCGCCGAGACGCCCCATCCGCCGTTCGTCAACCACGTATGGCTGGCCTCCGCCCTGTTGCTCGGCGTGATCCTCCTGCCGCTCTGCGTCGGCCTCGCGGGCTATCTCGTGCCGGCCGAGGGTGAACGTCCGTCGGGCCTGGCAATCGTTCTGGAGCTCCTCCGCGGCTACCTCCTCGCGCCGTTGATCAGCGGCGCGCTGATCTTCCTCGCGGGTGTTGGGACCGCGAGGAAGATACGGAGCTTGAGACACGGCTGGTCCGACACGCACGTCCCGATCGTCGTTAAGCCAGACGGCTACGATCAGCTCGTCGCCGATCTCCAGGACGTCCTCGCCAGCGCCGACCTCCCCATGGCCGCCAAGGACGCCCCCTGGGTCCTCACCGTGCCAGCGCTGCTCCTTAGCAGCGTGGCCGGTGACAATGTCCGCAAGCTGCGGCCGGACCGATTGATCGAGCTGACTGGGCCGAGCATGAAGATCGGCGTGTACCCATCGGACATCGCCATCTCGGGCGAGGCCAAGGACCGGACGCGGGCGCGGGCGGCGATGGTGAGTCGACTGGCCACGACCTCCGCCCACCTCACCACGAGCGCAGAGGCGCAGGAGGTCGAGGACCGGCTCGGAGAGCTGGCGAGGTCTGAGGGCGATCCTGGTGGGATCATCGGGACCGCTGCCCGGGGCGAATTCGAAGCGATCGATCGCCAACTCCTCGAGTTGGCAGTCTCGACCGACGAATGGGACATCCTCTATCGCATGCGCTTGCAGATCGAGCGCGACCTCCTCGCTCGGTCGGCTTCGTGGACGGCCCTTCCAGACCTTGAGCATTCTGAGGCCCGCACCATCGCGGCGGCGCGAGCGTCGACGTGAGCGCGGCACGCGCAGAGAAGGACGCCCGACACGAGAGGGCGAACGCTGCATGGTTACTCGTCGCGCTCGTGGCGCTCCTCGGCCTCGCGGTGCTCACGGCGGCTGTGCGGGCCAGGGTCGTTTTTTCGTTCGATCAACCGTTGGTCGCGCTCGCACATGGCTGGAATGTGAACCCGGCCGTCTGGAAGGTGCTATCGGAGACGGCGAACATCCCGCTGATCGTGATCGCATTTGGGTTCGTCATCTGGTTGTTCGTCACGAAGCGGCGGCGCGAGGCGATGCTGGTGCTCCTCATGTTCGCCGCGGTCACCGCGGGAAGCGAAGGGCTGAAGCAGCTCACCCTCCGGCCACGGCCCGAAACCGGCACAGCCGCCGGGATCCCGGGAGTTCCATACAGCTATCCGTCAGGGCACGTGCTGGAGGCATTGACGATCCTCGGGTTCGTCGCCCTTCGCATCTGGCGCAGCCGATCGGCGCGCATGGTCCGGCTGGCTGCCGCCATCGTCGTGACGATCGAAGTCCTGCTCGTGGGGGTCGCCCGGATGGCCCTGGCCGCGCACTACCCGACAGATATCCTCGCCGGCGTCTTTGGTGGCATCGGCGCGCTGGGCCTCTACGCGTGGTTCACGAGGCCGGGCTCGTGGGCCGATAGTCCCCCGGCCGAGTTGCACCGGGGCACCGACACCACCAGGCGGGCTCCTACGTGATCACCCGCGCCAATTCGGTGAGCGACAAGTCATCGGTGATCTTCATGTCTGGACCGGCTTCGCGCCCATCCGACGCCTCGGAACGCGTGGCTCGCTCCAGCACAACGCGTGCGGATCGGCCATCGAAGATCAACAGCGCCAGCGTATTGCCGAAATGAGGCCCGGACGGATGGTGCCAATGGATAGGCAGCCGCGGCACGCCCGTCCAGCGAGCGAGGAACCGCACGACGCCCTCAAAGGTGTTGCTCCAGCCGACGTGGAACACCAACCGCATCAACAGGGGGATCGTGTTGTGGATCGGCGAGCAGGTGATCTGGAATACCCGGGTCTCGAGCGGTTCGTGGTAATCGGCCTCCGAGACGTACGTGTGGTGCACGTCGCCGGACACGACACAAATCGTGGCGGGGGCCTCTCCGCCATTCTGGCCTCGACCAACCCGTTCGAAAACGCGCGCGAGTCTGTCGAAGGACTTGCGGAAGGCAGCCCAGTGCTCAAGGTCGACGGCACGTCGGAGGGACTCACCAACTCGGGCGAGCACACGTCCGCGCGATCCCGCACACAGCGCTTCGTCGAAGGACTCGATGTCATGGAGCGCGCGAGGGAGAAGCCAGGGCATCGACGTTGCTACGACGAGATGCTGGAAGGTCCCGTCCTCCACCTGGCGCTCAATCCAGTCGAACTCCGGGTCGCTGATCATCGATCTGCGAGCATCGGCGAGGATGCGGCCACACCGCGAGTCGATGACGAGCAGCCGCACGGGCCCGTAGTCGCGCCGATACGACCACATCGCACCCTTCGCCCCGTCCGCCTCACGATCTGCCGCCTGGGCAAAGGCGCGCAGCGCCGCTTCGCCATCGGGCAGGTCGCGCAAGGTCCGGTACATCTCGTTGTCGGCGAGGCCGGCTGGCGACAGGTTGCCGAGATGCTGGTAGATCCAGTACGACATGAGCGCCCCGGTGATCCGCTCCTCCCACCAGGCGGTGCGCTGCATATCGACGCGCCACGCATGCGAGGTATTCCAGTCATCCCGCACGTCGTGGTCGTCAAAGATCATCGAGCTCGGCAACGTCGACAGGAGCCAGCGGGTGGTCGGTTCGCTCCACGACTCGCGGTAGAGCCGGGTGTACTCCTCGAAGTTGGCGATCTCCGCTTTGGGTTCGCGCCTGATATCCCGCCGTGTCCTGATGTAGTCCTGGATCGCGGGCGAGGTCTCGTCGGCATAGACCTGGTCGCCGACCAGGAGCAGCAGGTCCGGCCATTGCTCGTGGTCCTGGCCGACCATTCGCGTTGCATAGGCGTCGAGAACGTCCGGGTCGAGCTTCCGGCCTTGGCGGTGGACCGACGGGACCTCGCGGCACGAGCCGAAGAGGAGGCGGATCGGCCTCGCTGGGTCCACCGTCCGGATCCGGCTTGCAGGGAAGGTCGACTGAGCCGATGGCCACGCCGCCTCACCGTCGAGTCGCACCTCGTACGGAGTCGACGAGCCGGGCTCGAACCCATCCACGACGACCAGCGCAAAGTGGTGGCCAGCGACCGTGAACGTCCGCTCGCGGCCACTCTTGGTCGCGGCCTGGACCTCCACCTCGCAGGGTTCGTCGGTTTCGACCCACACGGTGGCATCGCGCTCCCCGACATGCCGCAGGATCGGTCCGAGGAGAAGCCTGGCCATTCCGAGCGGTTGTACCACCTTGCGGTCCGAGGCGTTCCTCGCCCAATCTGGAGCAGGACATGAGCAGGACTGAGGACGACACGATCGGGTCCGTTGGCGGATCGGTGAATGACGAAGCATCGATGACTCCGGCCGGGTCGAGGGTCGACGCCGGGCCTACGACCGAGGGCGGGCCGCTCGGTCACGTGGATCCGGGCGGGCCAGCCCCGCCAGGAACCGTCGCGCGCCCTCCGCTCGGCAACGCGACGCTGACCGTCGTTGTGGGTCTTATCGGGTTGATCGCCAGCCTCTTCGTCCTCGGTTCGATCGCCGAGGGCGTGCGCGCGCACGAAGTATTCGCGCTCGATACCTGGGCGACGCCGTTCCTCCATGGCTTGGCGTCGCCGGGCCTGAATGCCGTGATGGGCACGTTGACGAACATCGGGTCCAGCCTGGTCATTGTTCCGATCTTGGTGGCGGTGATGGTCGCGCTGCTCTGGAGACGTCGCTACGGCACGGCCGCCTTCCTTGCGCTCGCCAGCGGCGGAGCCCTTGTCCTCAACGCGACGATGAAGATCTTCTTCGAACGCCCCCGGCCGAAGCTCGCCTGGGCTCGGGTGCTACCCGACTACAGCTTTCCCAGCGGCCACACGATGAACGCGGTTGTCTTCTACATCGCGCTCGCCCTCATTGTGTGGTCGGTGTTCGGCCGACGGATCGGCCTGGTAGCCCTCATCATCGCCGTCGTGCTCGCGCTGGGGGTGGGCGTGAGCCGGATCTACCTGGGTTATCACTACCTCACGGACGTTGTCGGCGGACTGATGGCCGGGGTCGCGTGGTTGCTGGTGGTAGGCGCGGCATTCCGCGCTCGACCAAATTGGTGGCCCTGGGGCCCTGCGGCTGGGCGGCGAACCAAGGGGCCCGACGGCCAAGGTGGGACGGCCGTCGGATGACGCACGCTCTGGTCGTCGGTCGGCGCCGCAAGGGCCGCAAGATCGGGCAGGTGGTCCGCGAGACGCAGGAGCACCTGGAGGCCGCAGGCTGGACCGTCGAGATTGCCCTCGTCAACCGCAAGCGCGAGCTGCGCCGTCAGGCCGCCCGTGCAGTGAAGGCCGCTGTCGATATCGTCGTCGCGGTAGGCGGTGACGGAGCGGTGCTCCAGGTCGTTCAGGCGCTGGCCGGGAGGCAGGTCGCCCTGGGGATCGTCCCAATGGGTACGGGCAATCTCCTGGCCGACAACCTCGGGATCCCGCATCGTCCAGAGCGCGCCGCAGAGGTGGTGATGACCGGCGCGCGCCGCCGGATCGACCTCGGGCGGTTGTCGGTGGGCGGCAAGCGCGAGGTGTTCGCCGTGGCATGCGGCGTCGGCTTCGACGCCGAGGTGATGAAGGCGACTGCAAGGCGCAAGAAGCTTCGATGGGGAAAGCTCGCCTATGTTGCGACCGCGATCGGGCAAAGGCGGCGAGTTCACAACGTTGTCCACGAAATCACGCTTGACGGGGTCCACAGCACCATGAAGGCCACCCAGATCCTGATGGCGAACTTCGGCCAGATTGGACTGGCGGTGGCGCCGCGCCTCGAGATCCAGCCCGATGATGGCTACTTGGATGTGATCGTCGTCCGGGCATCCGGACCGCTTCCCGGCCTGCTCGCCGGTTGGGAAGCGCTTCGCCAGGGCGACCTGGGGGAAAGTTCAAAGGGACACGCCTTCAGAGCCAGGGCACGCGAGGTCCGGATCAGGGCCGAGCCAAGTCGGCTGGTTGAAATCGACGGCAGCGTCGTCGGCACCACGCCGATCACGGCATCGATCCGGCCGGCAGCACTAACGGTCATCGTTCCAGCGTCCCGTTAGTTGGCAGGCCTGCGGGAGTGGTGAGCGAGTCGCTCTGGCGAAACGCCGACTTCAGAAGGCTGTGGGCCGGCCAAACCGTCTCCGAGCTCGGGTCCGTGGTCACTCGCACGGCGGTACCGCTGGTCGCCCTTCTCGTGCTGGGCGCGGGCCCACTCGAGATGGCGCTTATCGTGGTGTCGGGCAGCCTCGCGGTGCTCCTCGTCGGGTTCTTCGCCGGCGCCTGGGTCGACCGGCTGCGCCGTCGGCCGCTCCTCATCGGGGCAGACGCGATACGCGCCCTCCTGCTCTTCTCGATCCCGGCGGCGTATCTCGCAGGGGTACTGCGAATCGAACAGCTGTACGTCGTCGTGTTCCTCGAGGGCTGCCTTGGGGCGCTGTTCGATGCCGCCTACCCGGCCTACGTGCCGTCGCTCATCGGGGTCGAGCGCGTTGTCGAGGGCAACAGCAAGCTGGCCACGAGTTCGTCGCTTGCCGAGATCGGCGGTCCCGGCCTGGCTGGCGGACTCGTCCAGGCGATCGGCGCGCCGTTAGCGATCTTCGTCGACGCGATCTCTTTTGTGGTCTCGGCGATCTCGCTGGTGCTGATCCGGAGCCGAGAGCCTCCGCGTCCCCCGCGGTCGTCCGCGACGCCCATCCGGCTCGAGATCCTCGAGGGACTGCGGCTCGTCCGCCGCCATGCCGTGCTCGTCCCGCTCACCCTCCGCTCGATCATCGCCCATGTCGCTGGGTCGTTCTACGGGGTCC
>JALYLB010000023.1 GCA_030774475.1 Chloroflexota bacterium
ACTGGGAGCGCGAGCTGCTGCGCGCCGACATGGTTCGCGAGCTGGGGGCCGAGATTGCGGCGCGTCTCGATCCCACCTATCCGGCCGACAACCCGATCGTGCTCCAGGAGCGTTGGAGCGGCGACGGAATGGCGACCGCGAAGCAGATCGCCCAGATCCGAAATTCAGTTGGACAGGCGGTCGGGGCGAGCGGTTCGAACAATTGGGCCGTCTCCGGAGAGCTGACCGCGAACGGCAGGCCGCTCATCGCGGGCGACCCCCACCTTCCGCCGAGCATGCCGGGCATTTGGTTCCAGATCGGGCTCGAGCGCGGGGGCCGCACGGCGCGCGGTGCGTCGATGGCCGGTCTGCCGGGCATCTACATGGGCCAGAACGACGACGTCGCCTGGACCTTCACCAATGTGATGGCCGACGTCCAGGACCTGTTCATCGAGCGGATCGATGGTGAGCGCTACCTGTTCGAGGGCGACTGGCTGCCGCTCGACATCGACCGCGAGGAGATCGAGGTCAGGGGCCGCTCGCAGCCGGAAATGCTGGAAGTCCGCCGCACCCACCACGGCCCGATCGTCAACGGGCCACTCGGCGCCGACACGGGCGAGCCCCTGGCGCTGCGCTGGATCAGCCTCGACGAGCCGACGGTGACGGCGTCCAATCTTGGCGTGCTCGACACGACCTCCGGGCCGGAGCTGGTCGAGCAGCTACGCGAGCACACGACGCCGGTCTCCAATTTGGTCTGGGCGGACCGTCATGGCTCGATCGGCTACAAGCTGGTCGGCCGCCTGCCGATCCGCCGCGGCGGCTGCCCCGACCTTCCCAAGCCCGGCTGGACGGGCGAGTACGAGTGGGAAGGCGTGGTGCCCTACGAGGAGCTGCCGGAGATCATCGATCCGAAGAGCGGCTACCTGGTGACCGCCAACAACCGCATCGTCGGGGACGACTTCCCGCACCACATCACCAGCGAGTACCTCGACGGCTTCCGGGCCCGCAGGATCGAGGACCTTCTGGCGAAAAGCTACGAGCACGACGCCGACGGTTTCGAGCGCATGCAGTCCGACCTGCACTCGATACCCGGAGTGGAGACCGCGCGCCGGCTAGCCCGTCTCACTCCACCGGGCCAGCGGGAGGTCCAGGCGATCGAGCGGCTGCGCAGCTGGGACGGCTCGATGGCCGCCAGCTCGGTGGCGGCGACGATCTATCAGGCGTTCACGTTGCGCCTCGGGCGCGAGTTCACGCGCGCGGCGATCGGCGACCGCGACCTCTCGGAGCGCTACCTCGACCGCGCCGACAACGGCTTCTCTCCGCATACGACCTCGCCCTGGCGCTGGCAGTCGCACCTGCTGACCCTTTGGGCGCAGGCCGACGAGGCGCTGATCGGGCGCCCCTGGGACGACCTCGTGACCGACGCGCTGCGCGGCGCCCTCGACGAGCTCGGCGACCGCTTCGGCCCCGACCCCGAGGGATGGACCTGGGGGCGGGTGCACGAGATGGAGTTCCCGCACGCGCTCGGTGGGGCCAATCCGCTGCTGCGTCGGCTGCTCAATCGCCGCCTGCCGACCGGCGGGGCAGAGGAGACGGTGAGCCAGATCGCCTACGACCCCAACCACCCGTATCGTGCCGTCTGGGCGCCGAGCTGGCGCATGGTTGCCGACCCCGGCGACCCGGACAGCTCGCGCTGGCAGATGTTCACCGGCCAGTCGGGTCACCCGGCCAGCCCTCACTACGACGATCTTCAGCAGGACTGGCTGGAGGGACGCACGCAGCCGATGGCCGGCGAGGGGCCATGGGAGACCCTCACCCTCGAGCCACAGGCGTGAGCCGGCGCGCCGAGATCCAGCTCAGCCCCGACGAGCAACGCGAGCTGATCGAGAACCAGCGGGTGGTGGTCGTGGGCAGCTTCGGTCCGCGGGGCTGGCCGCACCTGATGCCCCTTTGGTACGTGCCCCGCGACGGCGAGGTGTGGATCTATACCTACGCGAAGTCACAGAAGGTGCGCAACCTGGAGCGCGACTCACGCGCCACGTTGTTGATCGAGACCGGGCACGAGTACGCGGAGCTGCGCGGGGTGATGGTCGAGGCCGAGGCGGAGATCCATGGCGACATCGACACGGTCTTCTCGATTGCGGAGCAGCTGACGCTGCGATACGCCGACGGCATCGACTCGCTCGAAGGCGATGCCCGCGAGGCGCTGAAGGCGCAGGCGGCAAAGCGGGTCGCGATCCGCTTCCGGGCGCTCCGGATCTCGACATGGGACCACCGTAAGCTCGGCGGAAGGTACTGATGGGCCGCGGCGTTGCGCCGCAT
>JALYLB010000024.1 GCA_030774475.1 Chloroflexota bacterium
CGAGGGACTCCCGCTGCTCGACCAGGGATGCCGCGGCCCGGCGCAGAGCGTCGGGCTGGGCGCAGATCTCGGCAAGGAATGGGTCAGGAAAGTTTCCTAACGATTTCATGTCGCGAGTGTACGATGCCGGGACCATGGGTGTGAAGGTGGCGGTCGTCGGTGCTGGAAGCACCTACACCCCCGAGCTGGTCGAGGGATTCGCCCGCCGAGGGGACCGGCTGCCGATGGACGAGCTCGCGATGCTCGACATCGCCCCTGGCCGCCTCGAGATCGTGGGAGGTCTCGCCTCACGGATGCTGACGAAGGTGGGATGGGAGGGCACACTCACGCTCACCGCCGACCGCGACGAGGCGCTCGAGGGCGCCGACTTCGTCGTGGTGCAACTGCGCGTCGGAGGCAACCAGGCCCGCCTGGTCGACGAGACCATCCCGCTCGAGTTCGGGTGCATCGGTCAAGAGACGACCGGTCCCGGCGGCTTCGCGAAGGGGCTCCGCACCGTGCCGGTGGTACTCGAGCTCGCCGAGCTCGCGGCGCGCCGAGGCGCACCGGGCGCCTGGTTCGTCGACTTCACGAACCCGACCGGCCTCGTCACCCAAGCGTTGCTCGATCGAGGACATCGCGCGCTGGGTCTGTGCAACGTGGCGATCGGCTTCCAGCGGCGATTCGCGAGCCTCTTCGCCGTCGAGCCGGAGCGCGTCCAGCTCGAGCACGTGGGGCTCAACCACCTCACGTGGGAGCGCAAGGTGTTCGTGGACGGGGTGGATCGGTTACCGGAGATCCTTGCCGACGGGATCGACGATCTGAGCGACGAGACGGACATGCCGACGGAGTTGATCCGTGCGATCGGCGCGATCCCCAGCTATTACCTCCACTACTACTACCTCACCGACCGCGTTCGAGCCGAACAGAGCGTGGGCCGGCCTCGTGCCCAGGAGGTCATGGAGATCGAGGCAAGGCTGCTGGAGCTGTACCGAGACCCCGCGCTCGACACGAAGCCGAAGCTGCTCGAGGAGCGAGGTGGCGCATTCTACTCCGAGGCGGCGGCCGCCCTGGTTGCCTCTCTGCACGCCGGCACCGGCGACGTGCAGGTGGTGAACGTGCGCAACGACGGCGCGATCGCGAATCTGCCGGACGACGCGGTCGTAGAGATCCCTGCAAGGATCGACCGCGAGGGCGCGCATCCCTTGCCGCTGGAGCCACTCGCACCCGACATGCTGGGTCTGGTCGAGCACGTGAAGGCCTACGAGCTGCTCACGATCGATGCGGCGACGGGTGGCGACCGACAGCTGGCGCTCCGGGCACTCATGACGAACCCGCTCGTGGGTGACTACGACATCGCCGCGCCCCTGCTGGAGGCCCTGCTGGACGTCAACCGCGGGTACCTTCCTGCATTCTTCCCCAGCGACAGCATCCCCGTGGATCAGCCCTGAACCACGCGGGTCAAGCTTGACCGCGCCCTCCGGGGGAGCGTAGCATCGCCCGCGTTCAGTTAGGAAAGTTCCCTTACAGTCCGGGGAGGAGGTCAAGGACGGGCGCGGAACAGACCTACGCGGCGGGAACCCCCAGCTTGCTCCGGGCGATCAACGAGCGCGCGGTTCTGTCGTTCATCCGACAGACGGGCCCGGTCTCTCGCGCGCAGATCGCTCGCGACTCCGGACTATCCAAGCCCACCGTGTCACAGGCCTTGGCCTCCCTCTCTCGAGCCCACCTGGTGCGTGAGGCGGGGCGGAGTTCGGGCGGCAAGGGCCCAACAGCGCAGCTGTACGAGCTCAACCCACGTGCCGGGTGGGTTGCCGGCCTCGACGTGGGGCGCGACCGGGTCCGGGCCGCGCTCGCCGACCTGACCGGTGAGGTCGTCGCCGTGCGCGATGAGCGTTCGAAGGCCCGCAGCGCCCGGTCGCTCATCGCACAGACGGGCGAGCTGGCCCGCGGCATGGCGGAGGACGCCGGCGTCCGCTGGCGGCAGGTCAGCTTCGTGACGGTCGGAAGCCCCGGTGTGTTCGAGCCCGAGCGCGACCAGGTGCAGCTCGCATACAACCTTCCCGGCTGGAGCCGCCACGGGGTCGTGGAGGCGCTGCGCACCGAGCTCGGGACCAACGTGGTGTTCGAGAACGATGTGAACCTCGCCACGGTGGGAGAGCAGCAGCATGGTCTGGGCCGCGGTGTCGCCAATTTCGTCTACCTGCACATCGGCACAGGCGTCGGGATGGGCTTGGTACTGAACGGTGAGCTGTTTCGTGGCTCGAGGGGCGCGGCGGGTGAGATCGCGTACCTACCGCTCGCGGCCGCCGACCCGCACGACGCCGGGAACCTGCGGCGAGGCGCACTCGAGGAGGCCGTTGGAGCGAGGGGGGTGGTGGGCGTGGCCCGGCAGCTCGGCGTGGCGCCGCCGCTGTCGGCCAGGCGGGTCTTCGCGGCGGCGCGTCGCGGCGAGACGTCGGCGCTCCGGGTCGTGGCGGTGGTGGCGGAGCGGATCGCGCTCGCGATCGCGGCGGTCGTGC
>JALYLB010000025.1 GCA_030774475.1 Chloroflexota bacterium
GATCTGCCCCGCTCATGCGAACGGGTGGAAGGGGTTCAGATAAGGGTTCAGACGGCACCGAATCGGAGCCATTCCGGCTCGATATGAGCACGAATCCGGCCGATCGCTGAGTGCTGGTACCGCATACCGGATGCTTGTTGGCTTGTCGCATGCGACCCACAGAGCTTGCTTTGGACGTCCTAGAGCGCCATGGGCAGCATGGATCAATCCTCATAAGGGTTCAGATAAGGGTTCAGACCTCATGGCCTGAGCCCGGTGGGCATCTGCGTTGGGCATATGACTACGTCTCAGGCGTCGGCGGCGGACGGCTTCCGTGACGCCTTCAACGGGCGTTCGCCTTGCAACCTCCAATCGGTATTGCACGCTCAACTCCTGTCGGGCGCGCCACGAACACATGTTCTATTTGGACGCCGACTCCTCATGGGATCTCCTCTCGGACGCCGCCAAGCCGCGACGAGTAGCGGACACCGAGGGCGAGGACGAGCTCCCCGAGCAACTTGCGCAGCTGCGTCATGTTGGCCGGCCCGATTCGTTCGGCCCAGTCGGCCTGCACGTCCTCGACAAGCTGGCGGGCGGTCTGGTTCACGAGCCAGCCTTTCTCCGTGCGGCGCACGATGAGCGCCCGGCGGTCGCGCGGGTCGGGCACCCGCTCGAGAAAGTCATGGGTCTCGAGGTAGTCGACCAGGTAGCCCACCGCCTGCTTGGTGGTGCCAATCCTCTGGGCAAGCTCCGTCACGCGCGCCCCCTCGACGGGCAGCCACTGGAAGATCGCGTTGTGGGCTGGCCGGATCTCGGGCAGGCCAGCTGCGGCAAAGCCAGCTTGCACCCGCTGCTGGAGTTCGTAGTGGGGGATGGCGAGCAGCGCGCCGATCAGCGCCTGACGGTTCTCGGGGTCGTCGGTCATGGCGAGAGTATAGACAAGGCGCTTGACGAATATCGACAAGGGACTTTACTATTTGTTGCCAAACCAACGCACGGAGGCGTCCCAGATGATCGCGAGAGTCGCCCAATTCAGGTTCCCCGACCTTCGGCATCGTGAGGAAGCGGAGCGAAACGGTTCCGTCCGGGTCGGCCCATCGCTCGCCCGCCAGCCCGGCTTCCAGGCGATCTACTACGGTCGGACCGGGGAGCTCGAGGCGGTCTCGATCAGCCTGTTCGAGGATCGCGAGTCGGCCGACGCGGCGGCGATCACGATGAACGCCCAGCCACTCCTCGACGGCCAGGTCCCCGAGATGCTGCCGACGCCGGACGCCGTCACGTTCTACGAGGTCGTCACCTCCGTCGTTCGCGACGAGGTTCCCACGGCAGGTCGGCTCGGCTACCTGACGCTCGCCCCGGGTCGGGTCGAGGCCGGTGCCGAGCGCTGGGGGGTCGAAGGCTTCGGGCCTATGCTCGAGCGGCTGCCAGGCCTGTGCCAGGCCTACTTCCTGCGCACTCCGGACAGCGCGACGCGGATCGCCTTGACGTTCTGGACGAGCGCGAAGGCGCTGGAGGCCGGCGGGGCGGCGGTCGGTTCGTGGCAGGCTCGCGAGGCGGCGGCAGGCAGACCCCCCGCGTTCACCGGCACCGAGGCCTCCATTCTGACCGACCTACAGGTGGCGATCGCGGGCGTCTCGAGCACGATGCCGGTGGTCGTGTAAGGAATTCGAGAGAGCGTCGTTCCGGGGAGAGTGAAGGAGCACGCGGCGGCATCACGCTCCGAGAACTGGACCCGGGCTCATCGCATCGCGACATCATGACGTCGCGTGGAACCGGATCGGGCGAATCGCCGGATGGCTCCCGGACTGGCACGCGCGCCCGAGCAACGCGCCGCACCGTGGCAGCTCACAGGGTGTCCGAGGGGATGGGTCAGGCGCTCTCGAACGAAATGAGACTTCTGCGGCCCCCTCAATCGGTATCCCGAGATCTATGGGATCCGGGCGGTCGAATCCTGTCGGGCGCGCCAGTACAGATGTTCTATTTGCGCGGGCGTGCAGCGAAACGGCATGGTTGACCGAAATCCTCAGCGGCGGGTCCCAGCCTCGCCCCATGCCACGGCTTCCGAGCACGACTCGACGCCGGACCGCGGCTATGCGGGAGGCATGGCCTTCGGTTTCACGGCTCGCGTGGCTCCAGGATGACGACCGCGGTCTCCCCTGATCTCCTGGCGGCATAGGCATCGGTTCCTTCGCCGAGGCCGACCCACTTGGCCCATAGGCGCGCCCGCTC
>JALYLB010000026.1 GCA_030774475.1 Chloroflexota bacterium
TACGCGTTCGGGCGATGGTTAGCTGCAGCCCGATGTGGCGCCGCAGTTGATGCACTTGTAGCAGCTGCCGTTCCTCACCATGATCGAGCCGCATTCCGAGCAGCTTGGTGAGTCCGCGGTGTCGAAGATCACGGTCGGCTGACCGACTGAGAGCCTCTCGTCGCGAGCCTGCGCCACGATCTTCAGACCATCCAACAGCCCGTTCGATTCGTGGACCGCCTCTTCCCCACCGGCCTCCACTCCCTCCGCGGCCGCGCTGGACGCGATGGACTCTTCACTCCCCTGATCTCCCCGTTCGGGAGCTGTGTCTGCACCTGGTAGGGCGGCAGCGGAGGCGTCCGTCGCCGAAGTTGCGAAGCCTGAGGCGATGGATGTCTCCGCTGCAGCCTCCCCCGTAACAGGAGTGGCCTCCGACAGGGACATCTGTCGATTGATGACCCCGACCACGTCCTGCTCGTCCCTGCTGAGGAACTTGGAGGCCAGGTACCGGAAGATGTAGTCGACGATCGACTTGGCCATGGGCACATCCGGATTGCTCGTGAACCCGGCCGGCTCGAACCGCATGTGGCTAAACTTGTTGACCAGGTCCTTCAAGGGCACGCCGTACTGGAGGGCGACGCTCACCGCGATGGCGAACGCCTCCATCATCCCGGCGACGGTGGACCCTTCCTTGCTGATCCGGATGAAGAGCTCGCCCGGCTGCCCGTCCTCGTAGAGGCCGACGGTCAGGTAGCCCTCGTGACCGGCCACGTTGAACTTGTGGGTGATCGCGCTCCGCTCATCCGGCAGCCGATGCCGCGTCGGGCGGTAGACGGTCTGGACCGCTGCAAGCCCGGCATCGGCCACCGCGGCGTCGCCGCCCTCCCGCTTGGTGTTGAGGGGCTGGCTGCGCTTGGAGTTGTCCCGGTAGACCGCGATCGCCTTGAGGCCCAGCTTCCAGCCGTCGATGTAGACCTGGGCGATCTCCGCCGCGGTCGAGTGCTCCGGCATGTTCACCGTCTTGGAGATGGCGCCGGAGATGAAGGGCTGGACCGCGGCCATCATCTTGAGGTGCCCGTTGTAGTGGATCGAGCGTGACCCGTTGGCCGGCTTGAAGGCGCAGTCGAAGACCGCGAGGTGCTCGTCGCGCAGGTGCGGGGCGCCCTCGATCGTCTCGTGCTCGTCGACGTAGGCGACGATCTCCTCGATCTGCCGGGCCGAATACCCAAGGCGCTTGAGCCCCGCCGGGACGGTGTTGTTCACGATCTTCAGGTAGCCGCCGCCGACCAGGCGCTTGTACTTGATGAGCGCGATGTCCGGCTCGACCCCGGTCGTGTCGCAGTCCATGAGGAAGGCGATGGTGCCCGTCGGGGCCAGCACGGAGAGCTGCCCATTCCGGAATCCCGCCGTCTCACCCAGCGCCACCACCTCGTCCCAGGCGGTCAGCGTGCTGTCGAGCAGATCAGTCGGGATCGCCTGCCGGTCGAGCCGATAGGCCGCGTCTCGGTGCATGCCCATCACCTTCAGGTACGGCTCGCGGTTGATGGCGTAGCCGGCGAATGGCCCGCCCTGGTCGCGCGAGATGCGGGATGACTGGAGCGCCGCCTCCGCCTGCATGAGCGCGGTGACGCCCGCGGCGTAGGCGCGGCCCGCGTCGGAGTCGTAAGCCAGGCCGCGGTTCATGAGCAGGGCGCCCAGGTTGGCGTAGCCCAGGCCGATCGGGCGGAAGTCGCGGCTGTTCTCGCCGATCTGCGGCGTGGGGTAGCTCGCGTTGTCGACGATGATCTCCTGGGCGGTGAACACGATCCGCACCGCGTGCTTGTAGGCCTCGGTGTCGAACTCGCCGTCGTCACGCAGGAACTTCATGAGATTCAGGCTCGCGAGGTTGCAGGCCGAGTCGTCGAGGTACATGTACTCGCTGCACGGGTTGCTGGCGTTGATCGGCGCAGTGTTGGCGCTCGTGTGCCATGCGTTCACGGTGTCGTGGTACTGGATTCCCGGGTCGCCACAGACCCAGGCAGCCTCGGCCATCTTGTTGAGCAGGTAGCGGGCCTTGAGGGTCTGCATCGGCCTGCCGTCCACCACAGCGTGCGTGGTCCAGTCGCCATCGGTCTCGACCGCTCGCATGAACTCGTCGGTGACCCGGACCGAGTTGTTCGAGTTCTGGAAGAAGACCGATTCGTACGCGGCGCCTCCGTTGAAGTTGCCGTCGTAGCCGGCATCGATGAGCGCCCAGGCCTTGCGCTCCTCGATCAGCTTGCAGTCGATGAACTCCTCGACATCGGGGTGGTCGATGTTGAGGATCACCATCTTCGCGGCGCGCCGGGTCTTGCCACCCGACTTGATGACGCCTGCGAACGCGTCGAAGCCCTTCATGAAGCTCACCGGGCCCGATGCGGAGCCGCCGCCGCGGAGCTGCTCCTCCTTGGAGCGCAGGGTTGAGAGGTTCGAGCCGGTGCCGGAGCCGAACTTGAAGAGCATCCCCTCGGTCTTGGCCAGGGTCAGGATCGACTCCATGGTGTCCTGGACCGAGTTGATGAAGCACGCGGAGCACTGCGGCCGGGCGTCGATCCCGACGTTGAACCAGACCGGCGAGTTGAACGCAGCGCGCTGCTTGAGGAGGATGTCCTTGAGCTCGTCGCGGAATGCCTCGGCGTCCGCCGGCGTCGCGAAGTAGGCATCTTTGATCCCCCAGTCGGCGATGGTGTTCGCCACCCGGTCGATCATCTGCTTGACGGAGTGCTCGCGCTCCGGGGAGCCCATGGGGCCGCGGAAGTACTTCGAGGCGACCACGTTCGTGGCGAGAGCTGACCACGACTTGGGGAACTCGAGGTTCTTCTGCTCGAACACGACCTTGCCGTGCTCGTTGGTGATAGCCGCCTCGCGGGTGTCCCACTCGAGCGTGTCGTACGGGTCCACGCCCTCGCGGGTGTAGCGCCGCTCGATGGTCAGGCCACGCCAGGTCTGGGCCTCGCCCGGGGTCAGCTGCTGGTAGCCGGTCTTCGTCGTCGCGGTCTGTGCCGTGGCTGCGGTCCCCTTCCCCTGGCCCTCGCCTTGCGGCTCGCCCTGTGCCTCGCCGCGACCCTGGCCCTCGGGGCCCTCGCGGCCGCTGCGGCCCTCGTGGCCCTCGTGGCCGCCGTGGTCATGGCCGTTTCCGTTGCCATGCCCATTGTCGCCATTGGTGTGGCCGTTCGCCTTGGCGGCATCGGTGCTGGGGGTCGCGGGGGGTGCCATGGGTGCTCTCATCCTCTCTTCACTTCGCCGCCGGCGGTCTCTCCGGGACACAGCTCGCGCTACCCGCGGGTAGGTTGGAGAGGCCAGGAGCGCCGTTGGCACCGAGGTTTCGCTGGCGTCCTTGCGGCCCTGGATGTGGCCGTTGGACGCCAAGGTCAGGACAAGAAGTGTAGGACGGCGCGCGTCGTTCGTCAAGGCCAAAACCACAACATGTAGTGGCGGTCACCAGGGGCAGGCCACAACCTGTTGGGTTTGCGTACGACACCTGTGGAGCCGATGTGGACCACATGTTGACGCCCTGTGGATAGGTCCAGAGCGGCCCTCCACGCATGCTTATCGGGTCAGCTGATATGCTGGCGCATAGCGCCGCTCCCGGGCGCTAGCTGATCGGGTCAGCCGATACGTTGGCGCATAGCGCCGCTCCCGGGCGCTAGCTCATCGGCTCAGCCGATACGTTGGCGCGTGGCGGCCGGCTTACGCGCTCACTCATCGGCTCAGCCGATAACGGGACGGCCTCGGGTGCCTTCACGGACCCAGAGCAGGCCGTCCGCGCCGAGTGGCACGCCGGAGCGCAGCGCCGCAAGGACTTCCCGCGAGTTCTTGGGCAGCGCAGCTGAGATCGCAGGTGCGTAGGCCTGGACGATTTGCCGTAACCGCGTGGTATCCCGCAGCACCAGAACGAACCTCACGGGCTGGACAAACCGATGCGCAAGATCGTCGCGCTTCAGCATGCCAGCGCGCAGTTGTGCTTGGAGATCCGCCAGATTGCGCTCAATCTCCAGATCGATTACCTCAGCTGGGGAGACCAGCACGAGGTCGGCCGCGCGCAGGTCCGGCGCCAATCCGATGGGGTGCTCGAGGATCGGCCGCCAAGCAGCATCGGCTTGGGCAATCAGGAGCTGGGCGATCGAGAGCTGGCCGTTGTCGCGCAGGCGCACATGTCCGTTCGGATACAGGCGCACGGACAGCTGCAGCCCAACCGCAGCCGCGAGACGCGATTGGGTCGCGAGGTCGGCAGCAAGCCGGCCGCGCTCCATCTCCGAGACGCTAGATTGCGGAAGACCCACCCTCCGACCAAGCTCCGCCTGACTGACACCAAGGCTCACCCTGGCCACGCGCAGCTCGCGGCCGAGGCGCCGGACGAGATCTTCCGCCTGGCGGCGCGCCGTGTCCGACTTCCGAGGGCGCAGGGGTTGCATCCGCAGCATGATCCGCATGAACAGTTACTGCGCGGTGTTCGAAGTCTTATCGGCTGAGCCGATGAGTCCGCCCAGGGGCGTCCGGCAGCGGCTCGGCGACGGTCGGGTTATCGGCTGAGCCGATGAGTCCGCGCATAGATGACCGCCCACACCACGTCGGCACCTTCTTGTGCGCGTTGTCATCGGCTTAGCCGATGGAACCGTACCGGAGTGCGGTTGGCAGGGTCACATTGGAGCAGCCGCGCGCTAACTCATCGGCTGAGCCGATAAGCAGGCGGCGCAGAAGAGCCGATGAGGCTGCCGCGGGCTCATTCATCGGCTGAGCCGATAAGGCGACGGCATGAATGTGCGATGAGGGCAATTCCGTTGCTCGGCGCATCGGGGCAGGACTAGCATCGGCGCTCAGATGCAGACCGACGCGGAGAACGGCAGCCCACCGCCCTCCGAGGTGCCCGCCGAGCCGGTGCCCGCCGAGCCGGCCCCCGCCCCCGACTCGATCACGCGCGGCTTCCTCTTCTCCGACCTGCGCGCGTACACGAGCTTCGTGGAGACGCACGGGGCGGCGGCCGCGTCGTCGCTGCTTGACCGATATCGGGCCCTGGTCCGCGAGGCGATCCAGCGGTTCGGTGGCGCCGAGATCAAGACCGAGGGTGACAGCTTCTACGTCGTCTTCACCTCGGTCAGCAATGCGGTCCGCTGCGGGCTGGTGATCACCGGCAACGCAATCGCCGACGCGACGGTGCATCCAGACGCACCAATCCAGGTGGGGATCGGGGTCCATGCCGGCGAGACGATCGAGACCGCCGAGGGCTACGTTGGCTCGCCGGTGAACATCGCCGCGCGGATCTGCTCCCAGGCGGGACCCAACGAGGTGCTCGTCAGCGAAACCGTGCGCGCGCTGACGAGGACCCTGCTTCCGGTCTGTTTCGAGGCCCGTGGCCGGCGGGCGCTCAAGGGGATCGCCGAACCGATCCCGCTGTACGCGGTGATCGAGAGCTCGCCAGGTGCCGTGCCCTGGGCCGAACCGCAGAGACGCCCGGCCTCCGCAGCTCGACGCGCCCTCTTCCTGGGAATCCCGCTGGCAGGACTCGTGGGCGCTGCGATCGTCATCGGGATCGTCCTGCGATCGGCGGCCCCATCCCCTCCCGGATCCAGCGCAGCCCCGGGAGTGGCCGGCCTCCCGACGGGGACCTGGAAGATCGGGTTGGACATGCCGCTCAGCGGTGACGCCTCGTTCCGGGGGATACCGGTGCGGAATGCCGTCAAGCTGGCGATCGACTACGCCAACAACCATGGCGGCATCAATGGCGCGAAGCTCGATCTGGCCGTGTTCGACGACGGTGCAGGACCGCCCCTCGGCCAGGACCCCAAGAAGGGCGCGGCGAATGCGCAGACCATGGTCGGCGACCCGATGACCCTGGCCATGGTCGGCCCGTGGGGTTCACGCGTCGCGAATTCCGTCATCCCGGTGACGAGCGCGGCTGGGCTCCTCGAGTGCAGCCCCGCGAACACCGACCCATTCCTCACCAAGCTCCCGGAGGCGAAGCAACTTCGTCTCGCTCACCCCGACCGGATCAGCTATGTCCGGCTTGCGCCAAGGGACGACATCCAGGCGCCCGCGCTCGCCTCGTTCGCATTCAATGACCTGAAAGCGCACTTCGCCCTTGTGGTCGATGACGGCGCGGACGGCACCGAGATCGCGGACGAATTCCAGCACGCCTATGAAGCCGATGGCGGTCAGGTCCTCCGTGCTTCGCTCAAGGCTGGGACAAAGCCGGCATCGGTCCTGGGTCCGCTATCACAGGGATCGAGCGGGCCGGCTCTCGTCTTCTTCGGGGGCTTCACCGATACGGGCGGCACGGCCCTTCGTAAGGGAATGGTCTCAAGTGGACACGCCGCGATTCCCCTCTTGAGCTGGGATGGTCTCTATGACGGACCAGGGGCCACGGACGGCACGTACATCCATTCAGTGGGCACGGCGGCCGCGGTCGGATCCTACGTTTCGCACGCGTCGCTACCGCTGTCGACAGCGAGCTTCGTGGACAGCTTCCGGCGGGCGTATGACGTGGAGCCCGATGAGTATGCCGCCGCGGCCTACGCCTGCGTCGAAGTGATCGTGGATTCCCTGCGCGCGGTGGCAACGACCAAATCCACGTCGCAAGGCCTCCGGGAAGCGCTCCGTGCCTACGCGGTCTCGCACCAGTTCGATGAGACTGCGATCGGGAACGTCAAGTTCGACGCCAATGGCGACCTGGTCCATCAGTTCGTGACGTTTTATCGCGTCGACCCGAGCGCCGCCGGCGGAAAGGGTGACTGGGTCATCGCCAAGCAGCAGGACTTCGGGCCAGCACCGAACTAGTCGAATCCGGCTCACTCATCGCCTGAGCCGATGAGACTGCACGGGGGCCGACTGGACGCGGCCAGGATTGCCTGGTCATCGGCTCAGCCGATGAGTCCGCGCGTGGACGACCGCCGGCGGCCTTTGAGCGGCTGCGCGCGCGTGATGTCATCGGCTCTGCAGATGGGACTGCACCGGCAACTGGCTGCGAGCGCCATTGAGACCTTGCTGCGTGCTCACTCATCGGCTGAGCCGATAACGCGCCGGCGCCGAAGAGGCGGCGAGCTGCTGCGTGCCAACTCATCCGCTGAGCCGATGAATCGGGCGGCAGCGGCCGAGAGGTACCCGGCGGCTTAGGCCTCGGGGAGGGGGCGGGCGATGAAGGAGGGGCGCGGACGGTCGCCGCTGGCCGCGCCGACCGCATCGGTGAGCGACCGCGGACGAGCCGGCATTCCCAGCCGAGCACGGAGCTCGGTGGCCGGCATGGCTGCGGCGAACTGGAAGCCCTGACCCAGGACACAGCCCATCTCGCGCAGCCGCGCCAACTGGTCGGCCGTCTCGATCCCCTCTGCCACGACGAGCATGTTCAGGTGCGAGGCCAGGTCGACAACGCCGCTCACCATCGCCTCGGCACGCGACCCGGGGCCGAGCGCGGCGACGAAGCTCTGGTCGATCTTCACGATGTCGAACGGCACCCGCCGCAGCTGGCTGAGTGAGGCATACCCGGTCCCGAAGTCATCGATCGCCAGCCGGATGCCGAGCAACCGGAGGTGCCGCAGCGCCTTTGAGGCGGTCTCGGAGTCGAGGCGGGTGCTCTCGGTCGTCTCCAGGACGAGGTCCCACGGCGGGAGGCCGCTCGACGCCAGCAAGCGGGCCGCGGCATCGGCGAATCCGCTCTCGGTGAGCTGGATGGCCGAGAGGTTGACGCTCATGAACGGGCGGCGTGGAGCGACTCCCATCATCGCCGTCCCGTGGAATCTCAAGGATCCGGCACGCGGCGAGGTGGGCGGCGGGATCGGTCCCTTGAGGGCTGAAGCTGAGCCGTGGGGAAGCGGGCGCCAGGTGGACGCCTCGTTCACCGCCTCCTCCAGGATCCATCGGCCCAGGGGAACGATCGCCCCGGTCGCCTCGGCGAGCGGGATGAACTCAGCAGGCAACAGGAGGCCGCGGGTGGGGTGGCGCCATCGGACCAGCGCCTCCAGTCCTGCGATATCGCCGGTGGCGATGTCGACGATCGGCTGGTAGTGCAGCTCGAACTGGTGGTCGCGGATGGCCTGCTCCAGGTCGGTGCGCAGCTCCAGGGAGCGCAGCACCGGGGCGTGAGTCGTCGGCTCGAAGACGGTGAAGCGTCCCTTGCCCTGGCCCTTGGCGACGTACATGGCGATATCGGCCTCGCGCATCAGCTGCTGCGCGCTTGAGGTTTCGTGCGAGCCCAGGCTGATGCCGATGCTGGCGCCGATGGAATAGTCGCGGCTGGCCTCGGTCCCGGTGAGGATGGGGGTGGGCGTCTGGATGGCAGCCAGCACGCGCTCGGCCACCAGCCCGGACCGATACGCGTCGAGCCCGCCTTCCAGCAGCACCGCGAACTCATCGCCCCCGAGCCGGGCTGGGGTGTCGCCGGGGCGGATGGCACGCCGGATGTCCTCCGCGACGGAGCGCAGGACAGTGTCCCCTGCGTCGTGTCCGTACGCGTCGTTGACGGTCTTGAAGTCGTCGAGGTCGATGAACAGGACCGCGGCCTTTCCGTCGCGCGAGGCGAGGGCGTGCTCGAGGCGGTCGTGGAAGAGGACCCGGTTGGGGAGTCCTGTGAGGGGGTCAGTGCGCGTCTGGCGCTCGAGCTCCTCCTCCAGCACGCGGCGCTGACGGAGGGTGGTCCGCAGGTCGGAAACCAAGCCGCCCAGGCGAGCGATGACCAGAAGGAAGAGGACGACGGAGCCAGCGGCGATGACCGGCACATCGAGCGGCCTGCCGAGCGCCCACTGGACCACGAGCACGACGGGGGCCATGAGGGAGGCACCGGCCAGGACGGCAAGGCGCCAGAAGGAGAAGCGGATCTCCCCGGGCTCGATCGGCTCGGCGACCTCGCGCATGCTCGGGTGCAGCGCGGCGGCGCCCCACAAGGCGAAGCTGAGGAGCCAACCGGCATCGACCAGCTGGCCGGTCTGGTACGTGTTGCCGATGGCGAGGAAGGCGTAGATCGAGTCGGCGGCCAGGGTCGAGACGACGGCGGCGACGATCAGGTAGAAGGCGAGGACCCTCCGCCCGGGCACGAGGAAGAGTCGCGCAAGGACGCCCAGGAGAAGGACATCGGTGATCGGATAGGCGAGCGCGACGGCGATCTCCTCGAACGAGCCGCCGCCGTTTGCCACCGTGGGTGACATGAGAAAGACCCAGCTCAGGAGGCCCACGCCCACGGCGATGACGAGCGAGTCGAGGAGTGCGGAGCGGTCGCCGCCCGGCACCCGTCCGCGCAGGAGGATGAGCAGCCCCACCACGATTAGGCCCTGACCGCCCAGGTAGAACGCGTCGGCGATGGACGGGAACGGCTCAAGGCCGTAGCCCATCGAGAGGACGACCCAGATCCAGTCGCCGATGGTGCTGAGCGTCAGCCCGGCGGCGAGGAGCAGCCACGGGCGCGGATTGGCTGGGCGGTGGAGGTAGATGCCGGCGAGCACCGCCAGGACGGCGAGCATCTCGGGGACCTGGTAGGTGATGTTCTGGGCGTCCTGGCTGGGAAGGGCGAAGTACCCGAGCACCATGACCAGGGCGATGGCGAGGAATCGTTTCCAGGCGGTGTCGGATTGGCCGATGAGTGCGGGCAGCCGGGAGGGCGTGGGCAGGCGGGAGGGTGCAGCCAACGGGGAGACTGCGGGCACCGCGTCGAACGGGCTCGCGTCGCGTGGGTCGCGAATCTCCTTGGCCATCAGGGGACGGTCTCCTCGTGCGCAGTCAGGCCGGGCTGGGGCAGTGCGCGTGGCCAAAGGTACGGTCGCTCCGGCACCTCGGGAACCGCCCGAACGTCCGCATCGAGGCGCCAAACGTACGCCCCGGGTCCGGTTTCCCGAAGGGGGTGTGGCGCTGAGCTCCCTCATCGGCTCCGCGGATGAATTCGCACCTGAAAGGCCAAGCGGCGGCGCCCTATCGGCTCAGCCGATGAGTTAGCGCCTGGAGGGACTCACATGGCCCCGATCGTGCGTTTCTTGCGCGCTTTCATTGGCTCGGCCGATGAGCTGGTACGTGGAGGCGCCGAACTTGCCGCAGTCGGGAAGCTGCCGCGCTTACTCATCGGCTCATCCGATAGCGAGGCGGTGAAGGACCGCCCCGCGTGCTCATTCATCGGCTCAGCCGATGAGGTGGCACGTTTGGGTCGAGCCTAGACTCGCGGGATGCGCGCGGCGGCGGCACCGATGATGCTGCTCTCGGTGATCCTTGGCGCATGCGCGCAGCCAGCAGGATCCGCGTCCGGAGGTCCGGTCTCGATGATCACCGTCAGGAGCTCAGCCTTCAGCGACGGCGGGGAGATCCCCGCCCGCTACACCTGCGACGGGGCCGACACGTCTCCGCCTCTCGCCTGGTCCGGCGCGCCCGCGGATGCGGCGGCTGTCGCGATCGTCGTGACGGACCTGGATGCGGGCGGCTTCGTTCATTGGCTCGCCTCGGACGTGGTCACCAGCGCCGGCCTCGGGGAGGGGGCCAGCGGAGCCGGCGCCATCGGCTCGGAAGGACGGAACGGCTTTGGGGCGACCGGGTATGGCGGGCCATGCCCGCCGTCGGGGTCGCATCGGTACGTGTTCGAGGTCTTCGCGCTATCGAAGGCGCTGGGACTCGCCCCAGGGTTCAGCCGCGATGACCTGGACCGGGCGATGAACGGCAAGGTCCTCGCCAGTGGGAAGCTGACCGCGCGCTACCAGCGCAGGCGCTAACCCGCCGCGGGGGCCGCGGGCGGCAGATCCGGAGCCGAGGGAGGCGCCTGAGCGGCGGGTGTCCCCGAACGGCCACGCCACCCAAGCCAGGCCGCGATGGTGATCGCGCCCAGGCCGAACAGCACCACGAGCAGCTTGGCGAACCAGCCCACCACCGGCAGCGACGTGACGATCACCACCAGCGCCGCGCCCACGGCGAGGACGCCGAGGTCCTGCCATCGGTCTGATCCGCTGCGGAGGCCGATGGCGGGCAGCACCAGGCGACCGATCGTGAGGCCGACGAGGACATCGGCGAAGAACGATGCGGCCAGGCCGAAACCAAGGGTGAGCACGAGGAACGCGACGATCCCGCCGACCAGGTCGATGGCCACGAGGGCCCCCAAGGTGAGGATCGCGAACAGGATTCCGAGCAGGACCATGGCCAGGAACAGGATGACGACCGTCACCACGTAGCCGATGACCGTCACCACCCCGAACCCCAATGAGGCCAGCGCCCTGCGCCTGAGCGCCGTCTCGGCCGCGGCGATCGCGCGCGGCAGGAGCCACAACCCGAGCGCGCCGAAGATGAAGACGACCACGAACTGGCGGATCGCGTCGATCACCGGATAGCTCACCGGCGCCGGTGCCGGCTGCGCCCGGTTGATGGTCACCTGCTCGGTGCCGCCGACGGTGCTTGTGCGGGAGTAGGCACCGGCGCTGCCCTGGATGGAGCCGGCGATCGGACCGCTCACCGTGGCGTTGCCCGCCCCGAAGAGGAGGTCGCCACCCACGTCGCCGCCAACGTCAAGAGTCCCGACGCCAGCGGCGACGTCCTCGCCCACATTCCCGGTGATCGTCAGCTGGCCCGCGCCGATCCGCGCGTCGCCGGTCACGTCTCCGGCAAGCTGCACGGTGCCGCCGGCGACGAGGACGTCCCCGGTCACCGGGCCGCTGATGCGGATCGTGCCGCCCGCGGCGACGAGGTCGCCATTCACCTTCCCGTCAACAGTTACGGTGCCAGCGAAGACGTAGAGGTCGTGGTCGACGGTCTCGCCCGCCGGCACGGTGATGGAGTCCCCGGTCCTGACCTTGCCGCCAAGGAAGTCGGCGGCAACGCTGAGGGTGGCGGTCAGGGCCAGCAACAGCAGGGCGATCAGGGCGGCCAAGGCCAGGGTCCGGGGGATGTTCGTTGGGCGTCGCATGGGTCGAGCCTCCGGTGCAGCACGGCAGGTACCTTCGTCGATTCTACGCAGCGTGTCTCCACCGGCGCCTCGGCGCCGAGGGCGCGGGCGCCATCGGCTTAGACTGCGACGAATGGCTCGTACCGCGACCACGGCTCTCGCGCACGCGCGCGACCTGCTCAAGCGGCACATCCTGATCGATGGGCACAACGACCTCCCATGGGAGATCCGGAACGCCGAAGCCCACGCCGGGGACATCGCGGCGTACGACCTCCGGCGCCGAACCCCCGGCCACACTGACCTGCCGCGGCTGCGCCGGGGCGGGGTGGGTGGCCAGTTCTGGAGCGTCTTCGTGCCGGGTCAACGGGGTGGCGCGGGGTTCGCGCGGACCCAGCTCGAGCAGCTCGACCTGGCGCGGCGGATGATCGCCCGCTACCCGCGCGACCTGGCTCCGTGCTGGTCGTCACGCGAGGTGCGCGCGGCGTTTGCCGCGGGCCGGATCGCGTCACTCCTCGGGATGGAGGGCGGGCATGTCCTGGAGAATTCGATGGGCGCCTTGCGCGGGTTCCATGAGCTGGGCGCTCGCTACCTGACCCTCACCCACAACCAGACCACGGACTGGGCCGACTCCGCGACGGATGAGCCGCGCCACGGCGGCCTTTCCCCTTTCGGGCGCGAGGTGGTCGGCGAGATGAACCGGCTCGGGATGCTGGTCGACCTCTCCCACGTCGCCCCGAGCACCATGGGCGACGCGCTCGACGTCACCGAGGCGCCGGTGATCTTCTCGCACTCCTCGGCGCGCGCCCTGTGCGACGTCCCGCGCAACGTGCCGGACGAGATCCTCGCGCGCATCCCGGCCAACGGCGGGGTGGTGATGGTCACCTTTGTTGCGGGATTCGTGTCGCCGGCTGCCGCCGCCCTCCTGGTGCCCGCCATCGCCGAGGTCGAGCGCCGGCTGGTGGGCGTCACGGACGCAGCCGAGCGCCGAGCAATCTCTCGCGAAGTGGTCGACACCCTGGACGTACCGATCCCCCCGATCACTGTGGTCGCCGACCACGTTGAGCATGCCGCCCGGGTGGCGGGCGTCGAACACGTGGGCCTGGGCGGCGACTTCGACGGCTCCACCTTCCAGACCGATGGCCTGCGCGACGTCTCCGGCTATCCGAACCTGTTCGCGGAGCTTATTGACCGCGGCTGGACCGATGGCGATCTCGCCCGCCTGGCGGGCGAGAACGTGCTCCGGGTCATGCGCGAGGCGGAAGCGGTCGCCTCGCGCCTGCGCCGGACTGGGCGCCAGCCATCGCTGGCCACCATCGGCTCGGGCTCCATCGGCTCCGTCGGCTGATGCTCGAGCCACCCCCCGGCCTAATGCGACTTGGCCGCCTGGACGTGATCCTCGTCCGCCACGCGGAGGCCGTGCCACTCCAAACGCCCGGCTGGGAAGATCGTGACGATGATCGGCCGCTGAGCCTGGCCGGGATGCGAGCATCGGTGGAGCTGGCCGACGAACTGGAGGCCTACTCGCTCACGGCTGCCTACTCGAGCCCGTACCCGCGGGCCAGGCAGACGATCGAGCCGATCGCATTGCGGCAGGGCCTCGAGATCACCGAGCTCGCCGACCTGCGGGAGCGGCGGCTCGCCGCCGTCGGACGGCCCGACTGGCGCGAGATCCTGGAGCGCAGCTGGTCAGATCCCGACTTCGCCCTTCCGGACACCGAATCCGGGCGAGCCGCGCAGCGCAGGGGCCTGCGCGTCCTCGACCTCATGCGCGCTCGACATCCCGATGGGGGCCGGCTCCTCGTCGCGAGCCACGGCAACCTGATCTCGCTCATCCTCCAGGCCCTCGAGAGCGGCGTCGACTTCCGTTTCCACCTCGCCATGCCCATGCCGGCGATCTACCACCTCGAGCACGACGGGATCGGCTGGCGGGTGATGGGTGGCCACGGGTTCGTCCAGCTCGCCTCCGTCAACTAGTCGGTAGCTCGTCCCCGCTGTCGAGCCGTTATCGGCTGTGCCGATGAATCGGCGCCTCAGCCCGGTTCCCGAGCAGTTCTATCGGCTGGCCCGATGAGTGAGCGCGTTGAGGGCCCGGGAACGCCCGTTGGGGCCTCCTTGCGCGGCAGCTCATCGGCTGAGACGATGGCGCGACGCGTGGCGATGGGTTCCTCCTCCCGTTGCGCGCTGACTCATCAGCTGAGCCGATGGGGCGAGGCGTGGAGCTGGCTTCCGCTGCCCTTTGCGCGCTAACTCATCGGCTGAACCGATGGCGCGGCGCCGCTCAGCGAGCCGCGGTGGACGCGGGGCGGCCAGGAGCTGTGGGAGTCAGGCGTCTCGGGCGGAAGGCGACGGGATGTCCGAGCGGCCCTGAGGGGTGGCGATTCGGACGCTCGGAACGGTCGCCGCGTGAGACCGGTAGCCGAGGACGTACGCGTCCGCCCCCTGGTCATGGAAGAATGCCTGTGCCTCCCGTCCGGCGTCCGCCGCTTCAGGGAAGCGCCCCTCGGCCAGGTGCCACACCGCGAGCTGCAGGCGGGCGAGGAGAAGACGATTCCCGATCCCTTCGAGGAGTTTCGCCGCGGCAACATAGGTGGCCCGAGCGGCCTCCCACTGCCCCTCCAGCAGCGCCTCGAGCGTATCGCCAATGCGCGCCCCCGCAATGGAGGCGGGAAGCCGTGGGCCTTCGACGGAAGCGTCGAATGCCTTCCGGGCCTGCGCAAACGCCCCGGGGTCCCCAGCTGCGGCCGCCGCGAACATGGCCGTCGTGGTCGCGTATCGCGCCATGTCGCTGTGATTCCACCCTGCACGCGTCGCCTCGATCGCCTCCGACCAGCGCTGCTTGGTCATCAGCACATCGCCCATCTGCGACGCGATGCCGGCTTGGGCTTGATCGCTCTCTCGCACTGCGTCCGTTTCGAGCGATCGCTGGAGCACGCCGATCGCCTCGTCCGCGCCGCCGCGGTACGCGAGGCGCTCCGCCAGGCTGCCCTCGTACCACTGCCGATAGAACGTCGCCCCCGCCGGCATCTCTGACCGCGCCTCATCGACCCAGTCGTCCCACTTGCCGGCCTCGAAGCTGACGCGCAACCCGACGCCGATGGCCTGCAGGACCCACGTGGTATGGCCATACCGTCGAGCGATCTCGTAGGACTCCCGGACAACGGCAAGCGACTCCTCGAGGTCGGTGCCCTCGATCACGCCCTGCAGGTTGTTCCGCGCGCGCAGCGCGGTCAGGAAGTTCCCGCTTCGATCCGCCACGGCGATGGCTCCGCGCAGGATCACTTCGGCCTCGTCCACCCGTCCGAGCTGTAACAGGATCGTCCCGCGCGTCACCAGGGCTTCGATCAGGTCGCCCGGGCTCAGGAGGTCTGAATTCCCGATCGCGCGGTCGACCCAGGCGAGGCCCTCATCGCGCCCGGCGACCATGAATGCACGCCCGAGCTCCGCCTGTGCTCGAGCGATCTCCGGCGAGGGCGGCATGTCGGCAACGTCCGCCAGGGCCCGTTCGAGGGTGGCGATCGCCGCCCGGTCGCCGTGTTCGGAGAGCTTCACCCAGGCATCGAGCGTTCGCATCCGCAGGATCCCCAGTCGATCGCCGACAGATGCCAGGATCTCCTCCGCCTTGCGCGCGTGCGCTGTCGCCTCATGCGTCCGCGCGGCAACGGTCGCCGCGGTCGCCGCTCGCTCGTGGAGCGCCGCGCGCTCCGAGGCGTCCGCAGTGACTTCGAGGGCCTGCTCGAGGTATTGCAAGGCGCCGGACTGCGAATGCAGGGCCGATGCGCGATCAGCCGCAGCGCGCAACGTCACGCGGGCCTGGGCGGCTAGCGCGTCGGCCTCCGGCCCGGCCGGCGTGGCCCGGTAGGCCGCCAGGTAGTGGCTGGCCAGCACTCCAGCCAGCTCCTCCTCGCCCAGCGACTCGAAATAGCGGGCCGCGGCGACGTGCTTGGTCCGTCGCTCCCGCTTGGCGAGCGATTGATAGGCGACCTCGCGCACGACCCCCTGGACGAAGTGGAATTGACCCCGCTCGGGCGAGCGTGGCTCGACATCGAGCACGAGCAGCTCGCGCTTCACGAGCGAGTCGAGGCGCGCTGCAATGGCATCGGGGTCGATGTCGCCGAGAGCGCGCAGCGCGTCGACGCTGAAGCTGAGGCCCAGGACGGCTGCATCGGTGATGAGCGCCCGTTCCTCCGGCAGGAGGGCATCCAGGCGGGCCGCGAGGAGGGCATGCAGCGACTCGGGCACGGCAAGCTCTGGGAGCTCGCCGACGAGCGCGTATTGCGCGCCATCGGCCTCAGCCTCGAGCACTCCGCGGTCGATGAGCATGCGGAGTGTCTCGACCGCGTAGAGCGGAACGCCCTCGGCGCGCGCGACGATTGCCTTCAGGGCATGCTCCGGCAGGCCCGGGACGAGCCCGGCCAGGAGCAGACGCATGTCGGTGTCCGAGAGCGGCTCGAGATGGATCGAGGTCGAGCTGCGGACCGTGGCGCCCCAACCCGGACGCCGCTCGAAGAGCTCGGGACGAGCCTCCGCCAGGACGAAGATCGGGGATGATCGCGCCCAGGTCAGGAGGTGCTCGATGAAGTCGAGCAGGCCCTGGTCCGCCCACTGGAGGTCCCAGAAGACGAGCAGGACGGTCGCCTGCTGTGCCATCCGCTCGAAGAAGGTGCGCCAGGCCGCGAACAGCTCCTCCCGGGATTCGGTGGGGAGCTCGTCGAGACCGAGCAGCCCGGTCAGCCGCGGTTCGATCCAGCGGCGCTCCGTGGCATCTGGCACGAACTGCTCCAGCATCTCGCCGAGCCGATGGCGCCCCGTCTCGGGATCTTCCGACTCGGCGATCCCCGCCCGTCCCCTGACCATCTCGGCAAGGGCCCAGTAGCTGATCCCCTCGCCGTACGACGGGGAGCGGCCCTCGTGCCAGAAGATGTTCTCGACCACGCCGTCCAGGTACTTCTCCAGCTCCCAGCCGAGCCGGCTCTTGCCGATGCCTGCCTGGCCCACGATCGTCACCAGGCGTGGCTTGCCCTCGCGCGCCGTCGCGTGGAACTGCTCCCTGAGGGTACGCAGCTCCTCGTCGCGGCCGACGAACGGCGGCTCGAGCTGCGCCGCGCGGCCGGAACCGCCGCGACGGGCGACGACCGCGAGCGCCCGCCAGGCGGGGACGGGCAGCTCCTTGCCCTTGAGCTGGTGCTCCCCCGCCGATTCGAACGCGATGGCATGCAGCGCTGCCCGGTACGTGGACTCGCCGACCAGGACCGTGCCGGGAGCCGCCGCGGACTGGAGGCGGGAGGCGGTGTTGACGAGGTCGCCGGCCACCATCCCCTGCCCCGTTGCGCCGATGGTCACCGCCGCCTCACCGGTGAGGACGCCTGCTCGCGCCTGCAGCGGCTGGCCGCCGACCTCGATCTGGCCAACCGCCTCGACCAGCTGGAGCGCGGTGCGCACCGCACGTTCGGCATCATCCTCGTGAGCGGTTGGCGTGCCCCACACCGCCATCACCGCGTCGCCGATGAACTTCTCGATGACACCGCCATGGCGGTCGACGATCTCGCGAGCGCTCTCGAAGTACCCGCTCAACATGTCGCGGGTGTCCTCCGCGTCGCGGCTTTCCGACAGCGTAGTGAAGCCCACGAGGTCGATGAACAGCACCGATACCAGCCGACGCTCGGCGACCGGTGCCCCGCTGGGCGTCGCGCTCGACCCCGTGCGGAGGCCCGCCGTTGCGGCCGACGCCGACGCTGCGAGTGCCTCGCCCCGGATGCCTGCCGGGTCCGTGGCTCCGCCGAGCACCGTCCCACACTCGCCGCAGAACTTGGCGCCGGCGGCGTTGACGGTGCCGCAGGCGGGGCAGGCCTCCGCCAGGCGCTGGCCGCACTCCATGCAGAACTTGCGGCCTGCCTCGTTCTCGGTGCCGCAGCCCGCGCAGGTCAGCACCCGGAGGCTCCCGCCATCGGCTCAGGCGTGCTCATGTGGAGTTGCAGGATACGGTGCGGGCGCCAGCATGCGCATACAGTCGGCGTTCAGCGCACTCGGAGCAGCGTGAGTCCGTCACCGATGGGCGTGAGGGCGAGGTCCACCCGCTCGTCCTGGGCCAGCTTGGCGTTGAGCGCGCGGATCGCCTGCGTGCTCTCGTCCGTGACCGATGGGTCGGCCACGCGTCCGCTCCACAGCGTGTTGTCGATCGCAATGAGGGCGCCCGGGTGCACGAGCCGCAGCGACCGCTCCACGTACCCGTCGTAGTTCGGCTTGTCCGCATCGATGAACGCGAAATCGAAGCGCCCCGCCTCGCCGTCGGCGAGCAGCGCATCGAGGGTCTCGATGGCCGGGCCCAGCCGGAGCTCGATCTTGTCGGCGACGCCCGCATCGGCCCAGCCCTCCCGGGCGATATCGGTCCATTCGCGGCTGACGTCACAGCAGACCAGGTGGCCGTCCGCAGGTAGCGCCAGGCCCACGGCGGTCGACGAGTAGCCCGTGAAGGTCCCTACCTCGAGGCATTCACGCGCGCCCATGAGCCGTACCAGCATGGCCATGAAGGCTGCCTGTTCGGGCGCGATCTGCATGCCGTGCTCGGGGAGCGACGCGGTACGCTCGCGGATCCGGCGCAGCACCTCCGGTTCGCGGACGCCCACCTCCACCAGGTACGCGTGCAGGGCGTCGTCAAGGCCGATGCTCCGATTTGACATGGCCCGCATCGTACCCCGGGTCCCCGCCTTCCGATCGTGTGATGCTCCCGTCACCTAACTTCCAACGGGCGTGGGCTCCGGGGCCGAACGTGACAAGGACTTCACATTCGACGACGGAGCGGCTGTCAGCCGAGTGCTTCCTGGAAGTTACGTGACATGACGGTCACACCGCGATTGGGAGCTTGGGAGTCGGGCGAGGGCGCGCCTACAGGCCGGCGAAGACCGAATCCTCGCGGAGGTCGGGTGGGATCTCGTGGTCGAGCCACCGGGTGAGTTGGAAGTACTCGGTCGAGAAGGCCCGGTCGATGAGGTCATCGGGCATGGCCAGCAGCCAGCCGAAGTCCTGGCGCTGGGTCCGATGGCAGTCCATGCTCGCGTGCTTCTGGCGCAGGTAGGGGCTGATGTCGACCCGGGTGCTGATCTCGGCATCGGGGCTGCCAAATGACTCGCCGGCCTCGGCGCCGGCGGCCTCGGCGCCGGCCGCCATGGCGTCGGCGACCTGGCGGAGTGCCTCGACGTTGGTCGGGTCGACCTGGCCAAGCTTCAGCTCGGCCGCCGCCTGGTCAGCCTTGTCGAGCGCCTCGCCGAAGTCCCATGGCAGCTCCAGCCCTCGCCGGCGCAGCTCGAGCATCAAGCCCAGGAAGATCTCGCGGTTGAACGCGGTTTCGTAGAACTTCGCGACCGGCGCGGCGCGCCCCATCCCTCCATAGCGCTGGACGTCACTTGCCGCCTCCCAGGCGCCCACCGCAATGCGATGCGCGTTGATGTGGTCTGGGTGGCCGTAGTTCCCGTTGCTGTCGTAGCTGACAATGACCGCCGGGCGTGCCTCGCGCACGATCCGCACCAGCCGCCCGATCGCCTCGTCGAGGTCCGCGCGCCAGAAGACATCGGCGCGCTCGTTCGAGGGGGTCCCCATCATCCCGGAGTCGCGGTACCCAAGCAGGTGCAGCCGCAGCTTCCCGCCGCCGAGCGCCCGGACCGAGCATTCGAGCTCCTCGCGGCGGATCTCGCGCAGCCGAGGCTTCGCCTCCTCGGGATCGAGGTCGGGGTCGTGGATCTCGCCCTCCTCGCCGCCGGTGCAGGTGACGAGGTCCACGCGCCGGCCCTCGGCGATCGAGCGAGCGATCAACCCTCCGGTCGCGAAGCACTCGTCGTCGGGGTGCGCATGGACCAGGAGGAGCCCACCGCCTGGCCCGTCGGTGCGCGCGGACTGCGTCGCATGACGGGGCTCCCTTCGGAGCCGATGTTCGTGGTCGGGCGCGTCAGTCATGCCCCTGGCGCCGGCGCATGCTCTGGGCACTGGCATAGCTCGCGCAGCCGGAGGTAGGTGAACAGGCCGGTGTCGTGGCCATCGGCCCAGATCGGAGCCAGGGCGTACCGCCCGATCCACTTCACCCGCTCGAGCGTGGTCTGCTCCGGAGTGAAGTACGTCTCGAGCGAGACGAGGCCCGGCATATTCCCCTCCCCGGCGCACAAGGCACATGGGCACGCTCGCCGCAGCTCGACCCAGCGCCATTCACCCAGGTGACCGTCGTCCCAGCGGATGCGCATGATCCGCGCGGTCTCGTCGAGCTCGACCCCGATGGGATTGACGACCGGCGACATCGGGCTCATGCGGGCACAGTCATGGTTGCCAGAATTGTGCGACACCCAGCCAGTCGCCGCCAAAGCTCGCGCCGTTGGCGGTGAGCGCCACCGGGGCGCGGCCGTTCACGAGGTCCCAGGTGTAGAGATCCTGGCGGATGCCGCCTCCTGACGAGGTGCGCCCCAGGGTGAAGACCACCCGGTTGCCCTTTGGAGACCAGCGCAGGTGGCTGATCAGCCCGCTGATCGAGACATGCGCCGAGGTCGCGCCCGACTGGTCGACGACGGTCAGCGTGGTGAGCAGCCCGTTCTCCCCGACCCTGATCCGCCGCGACCCACCCGGCGCCCACAGGACCGGTTGACGGGAGACCGCGACCTGGTCGCCGCTCACCGGATCGATCCGCCACTGACCGCCATTGGAAGCCCAGAAGACGAGGTTCCCGTCGCTGGTGGCGTACAGCCGGTATGCGCCGCCCTCGTCGAAGAAGCGGGCCGAACCCAGCGCGGTCGGCTGGGTGGAGGAGGGGTGAGGAAAACTGATCGTCGCCAGCTTCTTCGTCTTGCCGTCCGCGAAGCCGATGGCGTTGATCGTCGCGGTGTCGGTGCTGCCAGTGTGCGTGACCGTCACCGCATACACCGTTCTCGCGTCCGAGCCAAAGGTGACCGCGTTGACGGAGCTGGCGATCGTGCGCCCGTCCTTGCCCGCGGCGAGCGCCACGAGCTTGCCGTTGACGATTGCCGCGGAGACTGTGCCGTCGGGCGAGACGGCGTAATGCGTGATATCGGCGTTGGTGCGCGCCACGACCCTGGCGGCAGTGGCGTTCGCGAAGTCGTCGCGGAACAGCTCGCTCACGCCGGCGGCGTTCGGGCGGGCGAGGTAGAGCATCTCCAGGGATCCGTATTTGGGCAGCGGGGTGTGGCTCGCGGTCGCGGAGACCGATGCCGTCGGCGACGCTTTGGCCGACCCCGCCGGGCTCGGCGATGCCGCCGGCGAGATCGGAAGCTCCGGGGTGGGACTGGGGAGGATGTCGCTTGCGAACCCGCCGTTCGCGTCGGTGAAGATGAGGGCCAGGAGGACGATCACGATCCCGGCCAGGGCGAGGACCAGGCCGATCAGCCAGGGCACCGCCTGCTCGGCCGTGGTGGGGCGCCGTCGCTCGCCCCATCGACGAATGTCCCACCGCTCGCTCTGGCGGGCGGCTGCGGGCTCGTCGGGCTGGGCGGCCGCGGGCTCGTCGGGCAGGGCGGCATCGGGCTCGTGGGTCGGCTCGTCGAAGTCGCGGGCGGGCCAGCGTGGCGGGTCACCTGGCTCGGGGAAATCCATATCCCAGGGGTCGCGCTCATCGTTCGGCCCGCCGGGTCCGCTCATGCGCTCACCGCGCGCGGTGAGCGGCTCACCCACCGATCGTCGCTAAAGCCCTCGACCTCCCCTCGGGGTGCGATCGACCTCGACCGGCGGGCAAGCGTCCGGGCCTGCCCGAGTAAGATGAACGCCCCTGGCGGCAGCCAGGGGGTCCGGGGGTGCGCGGGAGGTAAGAGCTCGGGCTGCATAGGTGGTCCGCGACAGGCTAGCAGAGGATGAACCGATGAAGGTCCGCGTCGCCGCCTGTCAGATCGACCCCCAGCTCGGTGAAGTCGACCGCAACCTCGAGCGTATCGAGCGCGCCCTGGTCGACGCCTCGCGTGCCGGGGCCGCGCTCGCGGTGCTGCCCGAGGCGGCGGTCACCGGCTACGCCTACAGCTCGCTCGACGAGGCGCTGCCGGTGGCGCGGCGGGCAACGAGGGTCGCCCCGGATCGGCTCAGCGAGCTCGCGCGTGACCACAGTATGTCGATCATCTGCGGCTCGCTCGAGCCGGAGGGCGATAAGATCTACAACGTCGCCTACATCCTGGCCGCCGATGGCCGGCGGTTCCAGTACCGCAAGACCCATCTGCCCTTCCTGGGGATCGATCGGTTCGCCACGCCAGGGCCGGATGCGCCACAGGTCTATGAGCTTGACGGGCTGCGGGTCGGGGTCCTGGTCTGTTACGACCTCCGCTTCCCGGAGGCGGCGCGAATCTGTGGCCTGGATGGCGCCGACCTGATCGCGCTGCCGACCAACTGGCCGATCGGCGTCGAGTTCCATCCCGAGCTGTTCGCACCGGCGAGGGCGGCGGAGAACCACTGCTACCTGCTCGCCTGCGATCGGGTGGGCACCGAGCGGGGGACGACGTTCCTGGGTCGGTCGATCCTGGTCGACTACGACGGGCGCCGCCTGGCGACCGCCGACGACGTCAACGAAGAGGTGCTCATCGGCGAGGTCGACCCCGATGCGGCGCGGGCGACCCACGTCCGGCGGCGGCCTGGCGAGCACGAATGGGACACGATCGTCGACCGCCGTCCCGGCCTCTACGGCCGGCTGTTGGCTCCCGCCCTCGACCGGGAGCATCCGCTCGGCGCAAACCTCTTCTCCGGAGACGTCGAGTAGGCGAGGCCAGCTCGCGGTCAGGCGCGCCGCACGTTCTTGCGTCTGGCGCAACTACCGGCCAACCACAGCGTCGCGCGGCGCCCCTCGGGCAGGTTCCGCGGCCAATCCTTGCCTCTGATGCAACTAGCGGCCACTTTCGACCCCTGCGGAGGCCCTTCGAGCACCTTGCCTGGCCGTTAGTTGCGCCGCACACAACTTCTGGCGAATGAGTACCTTGCCCAAGGCGGCACGGCGGGGATGCACGGCCGTTTGTTGCATGCCGCGCAAGCCGCAAGGAGGGCACCGGGAGGGCGCTCCGGGTCAGCGGGTCAGCGGGTCAGCGGTCAGGCGTGGTGGTGGGATCGAGGCCCGGCCGTAGCACCTTGCTGAGCTGGTCGTACCGCTCGACGATCCGCATCCCGGCGCGCTCGTAGAGTCGGGTTGCGCCCGTGAGGCTCTGCGAGTCGACGCCCAGCGCCACGCGGGACACACCCTGGTCCCAGAACCGACGGAATGTCTCGAGCAGGATCGCGCGGGCGACCCCGTGCCGGCGCCACGCCCGCCGAGTGCCGAGGGCGCTCACCCAGCCGCCGTCCAGCTCGACCGATCCGAACGAGGTGGCAATGATCTCGTCGCCCTCGGTGGCGAGCAGCGCCAGGTCCGGCTCGAAGCTCTCCGCCTGGGTCCGAGTGACCCAATCCTCGAAGACGTTCGGAATGTGGCCCCAGTGGTCGGAGAAGGCCTCCTCGAGCGCTTCGAAGGTCGCCCGCTCGTCGCGGCCGGGAACGAAGGAGCGCACGGTGATCCCGGCGGGCCACTCGGCAGCCGGTGGCGGCTCGGTCATCTCGATCCGCATCCGCAACACCTCGCGCTGCACGTTGAACCCCAGCCCCTCTGCCCACCGGCGCGCCGGCTGACTTCCGCCCTTGATCCAGGCGCGCATTCCCACGGAGACCCCCGACGGCGCCTCCGGCACATGCTCGCGCGCCCGCCCTTCGAGGGCGCGGGCCAGGGCGGTTCCGATCCCCTGCCCGCGCTGTCCCGGGCGGACGGTGAGCGTCACGTCCCAGCGAACACTCGGCCCGCGCCGTGTCAGGGCGCCAAATGCCACTGCGGCGGCGGCCGCGCTGTCATCGGCCTCGACGATCCAGGCGTCCGTCCCCAGGTCGACGCGCGCGAGCTCGTCGCGCATCTCCTCGGGGACCATCCAGACCGTGCCGTAGTCGACCTGGTCGGAGGCGTTGACGAGGTCGGTCAGGGCCTCCACGTCGTCGAGAGTGGGGTGACGAACGGCGAGGCGCAGGGACGGCGGGAGGTCGGGAGTCACGTTCATCGGTCCGTCAGATGCAACCGGCCCGCGCATGGCGGGCCCAGGGGGTTGGCGCGAGGTCGCCCTACTCGGACGCGGCCCACTGGATGAGTCCAACCACGACGACCCCGGACACGAGGCCCACGAAGGCGGCGAGCCCCTCAGGTCCGTTGCCAGCCACCGTGGGTGCGATCTTCTCGATGGCGATCAGCCCGATACCCATGTAGCCGAGCCAGAGGACGGTGGCGATGGCGGCGATGATGCTCCGTCGCGTCCGGTTCCTCGTCACGGCCGCATCCTATCAGACCCCCTCGGTCAGCGATTCTGGGCGTCAGCGGCCGTCCCGCCGGCGAGCCGCGCGCGTTCCGGCACCCGATGAAACAGGCTCCGGTCCGCCCGGCCGGGCAGGACACGAAGCTTGGCGGCGGCGACGAGGCCCAGGGTGATCGAGGGAGACGGGGAAGCGGCGCCATCGGCCTTGCCGGCGCCTTTGACGCCATCCGCCCGCCGGAGCCGCATGGTGCCGAGGTGGTCGGCCACCTCCTCGACCGCGAACAGGTTGCCAGGCCGCATGCCGTGCTCCTGGAGGAAGGTGAGCAGCCGGGCGTCCTCCTCCGCCTCCTCGGTTACGCGCAGGATGGTGACCTCGCTGCCGGCGGCGGCCTCCGAGAGGCGGATCCCGGCCGGACGGTCCGGCGTGTGCCCATTGCGCGGAATGGGGTTCCCGTGAGGGCACGTCGGGGGACGGCCGAGGAGTTCGTCGATCTTGTCCGTGACCCGATCCGAGAACGCATGCTGGAGGTGGTGCGCCTCGTCGTCTGCCTCTGCCCAGCCAAGCCCGACGACCTCGGTGAGGAGCCATTCGGCGAGGGCATGGCGCCGAAACGTGCGCTCCGCGGCACGGCGTCCCGGGTCGGAAAGATCGAGATGGCGGGTCTGCTCGTCCACCGTGACGAGGCCTTCTCGCGAGAGGCGAGTGACCATGGCTGACACCGTCGCGGGGCTGACACTCAGCCGCTCCGCCAAGCGCGCCGCGATGACCGGCTGTCCCTCGCCGATCATGTACCGGATCATCATCAGGTACTCGGCGGCCGCCTCGGTGGTTTCGTGCCCATCCCGCTGGGTCGCCTGCTCCCCTGACATGCGGGCGATTCTACCCGCGGCTCGCGGGCGGTCCTCTCCGCCCCTGGTCCCTCGCCAGGCCGCCGTTATGAACAGGGATGCTGAAACGCACCGGAGCCATGCCTCAGGGCAGGCTCAGCGGCTGTTCATGCATGGCGGGCATGAGGGATCACCTGAAGGCAGGTCTCACCCGCTTCCCCAGCACTGTGGTGCATAGATCGCCCTCGGGCTGGCCCATCCCGGGGTTTCGGCTGCAGCTCATCACCACGGCGCATGACAGACGCCTCGCAACGCCACGACGGATCTGCAGGCGCAAGCGAGTGCCCCGGGGGCCACCCGTCCAGGATCGCTGGCGAGATCCCCATCCCGGTCATCGAGCGCGGAGCGCCATGGGCGACGCGGGGCGCCGCGGCAACACGGATCTCAACGTATTGTGCTCGGCGTGCGTCGCTACACACGATGAGCACAGAGACTGCGACGCACGCCGTTATCCGCGCCCTAACCCTGGTGTTGGCCGGCGGCATCCTCGCCGGCTGCGTGGCCGGGGCGCCTGCGAGTACGGCTCCGCTCACCTCCCTGGGTACTGCTTCATCAACGGGCGCTCCCACCGACTCCCCGACCCCGGACCTGCCGACCCCGGTTCCGGCCACGCCGGTTCCCGCCACGCCGGTTCCGGCCACGCCGTCGCCGCCCAGCCCCAAGCCATCGGCCACCGCACAACCACCTGTCGCAGCACCAACGACCTGCGCGCTCCAGACCCTGGCGTCGATGACCGAAGCCCAGCGGGTCGGTCAGCTGTTCATGGTCGGACTGCCCAACGACCAGGTATCAGCGACCCTGCGCGATGCCATCGCCACCTACCACTTCGGCTCCGTCCTGTTCACGAAGCGGACCTCGGTTGGGGTTGCCGCGCTTCGTGCGGTCTCCAACGCCGTGCAGGCCCAAGCGACGCAATCCGCGACGCACGGGGTGCCGTTCTTCATCGCCGCCAACCAGGAGGGCGGGCTCGTACAGTCCCTTTCGGGTCCCGGCTTCGACGCGATGCCATCGGCGCTGACGCAGGGAGGCCTGTCAGCCGCCCAGCTCCAGGCCCTCGCCACGACCTGGGGCCGCGAGCTGCGAGCGGCAGGCGTGAACCTCGACCTCGCACCGGTGGCCGATGTCGTGCCTCCGGGCACCGATGACCAGAACGCCCCGATCGGCCAGCTGGACCGCGAGTATGGCCACGATCCGGCGACCGTCGCCAGCCACGTGGCTGCCTTCATCGCCGGCATGCGGGCAGCCGGTGTGGGGACCACCGCCAAGCACTTCCCGGGACTGGGCCGCGTGGCAGGAAACACCGACTACACGAGCTCGGTGGTCGACACAGTCACCACTCGCCACGACCCGTACCTCCAGCCCTTCGCCCGGGCAGTGGCGTTGCGCGTGCCATTCGTGATGATCTCGCTCGCGACGTACACCCAGATCGACCCGCAGCACATGGCGGCCTTCTCGAACACGGTGATCAACGGGATGCTGCGCGGCGACCTGGGGTTCCGCGGGGTGGTGATCTCCGACAGCCTCGGGGCGACAGCGGTGGCATCCCTGCCGCCCGCGACCCGCGCCATCCGATTCCTCGACGCGGGCGGCGACATGATCGTCCTCAACCAGATCGACCAGGCGTCCGAGATGGCGGCTTCGGTCGCCGCCTTCGCCGCCACGACAAGCTGGTTCCGCGCCCGCGTCGACAACGCCGCATGGCACGTGCTACGCGCGAAGGAAGCTGCAGGCCTGCTGACCTGCGGGAACTGACCCATCGGCGCTATATCGTCCGCGTTATCGGCTCAGCCGATGAGTTGGTGCGCGAGGGGTTCGGCGACCGAAGGCCTATCGGCTCAGCCGATGAGTTGGCGCGCGAAGGGCCTTTCGCGCGGCGCCATATCGCCAGAGCCGATGAAACCGCGCCCAAACGGGCCCTGGCAAGGGTGGCACGCGCTCATTCATCGGCTCAGCCGATAGCCGGTAGGCGGCACATGGCTACTCCTCGCCGCTGCCGGACTGTTCGCGGATCGTGTTGACCACGCCACTATCGGCCAGGGTCGTCACGTGTCAGCCACTTCTGCGGCCAAGCGGGTTTTCCGTCCCGCGGAATATCCGTCGGCTGGGGCATGCGACGGGCTCTTCCGCCGCCCGAGGACTGCTCCCGATCGTCAGACGTGCCGCTCCACAGACCGTTTGACGGCTGGGACGCGGCGCACCACCCCCCGAGCGACGGATATTCCGTGCCTCGGAACGCTGCCATGGCGTTGAGTGGGCGGGCTACGGCTTGCTAGGCCAGGTCGGCCGGGACCTCCGCCTCGGGCGAGACCGGCGGCTCGCCCCGCACCAAGGAGACCAGGAACGCGGCGCCCAGGTACGAGGCGGCCATGACCCCGAACGCCACCGGATAGCCGGCGTGCTGGACGATCAGCCCGATGACGAACGCCCAGGCGGCGCCCACCCCGAATGCGGTGGTGAAGTAAACCGAGAACGCCACGTCGCGCAACGGACCAACCGCCCGATCAGCCAGGAAGGCCTGGAGGACCGGCGATTCGGAGAAGACCGCCGTCCCGAACGGGAGCATCAGGGGCACGAGTAGCACCAGGTTCGATCCAGCACCGAGGAAGGCCAGGATCCCCACCGCGCAGAGCGCGTAGTAGCCGATGAGGATGCGGCGGCGCCCGTATCGGTCTGAAAGGAAGCCGGCCAGCAGCGGGCCGACGATCGCGCCCACCAGGAGCAGCGCGTAGAGGAGCGCCGTCGTGCCTTCACTGAAGCCGAGCGGGCCGCTCAGGTAGAGCAGCATGAAGGGAGCCACGATGTCGAGCCCCCGCCCCCCGGCGGCGACGAGGGACGCCGCCAGGATCGCGCGCAGGTCGCCGCGCGCGACCACGGCCCGGAAGTGCTCGCGCAGCGAGCCGGACGCCAGCGCAGCGCGCTGGTATTCGGCGTGGTCCTCCCGCACGGTCAGGCCGATGAGCGCACCCACCACGAGCGCCGGCGCGGCGAAGACCGCGATCGTCGCCTGCCAGCCGATGCGGTGCAGCACGGCCAGGCCGATGAACGGCACCAGAACGGTGCCCGCGTTGCCGCCGGAGATGTGGGCGCTGATCGCGAAGCCGCGTCGCTCGCGTGGGTAGAGGTCGGAGAGGAGCGCATTGCCAACCGGGTGCTGCGAGCTGCTCCCGATGCGTGACGCGCTGACGGCGGCAAGCAGCTGGCCCATGTTGCGGCTCAAGCCCGCGATCAACAGGCTGGTTCCAAAGATGACCTGCCCGACGGCGAGGATGGTCGGACGGGCGATGTGGCGGGTGAGCCAGCCGTAGCTGAGCTGCATGAGGCCGCCGGTGGCGGTGGTGATGGCGATGAAGAGGCCGATCTCAGAAGGCTTGAGGGCGAACTCGACGACCAGGATCGGGTAGATGAGCGGCATCAGGGCGGACTGGAAGTGGACCACTGCGTGGCTGAGCGCCAGCAGGCCCAGGGTGAGGCCGGGCCGCCGGGTGCTACGATCCGCCCGCATGTCTGTGCCCACGCGCTCCTCCGTCGTACCGGGAGAGGCCGCCGAAGTTCAGGACGGCCTGGAGGCATGGCTGATCGCCACGATCCCCCCGGTGATGCGCCACCTGCTGGCCCACGCGCGACGCCGCCCGTCCTGGGCGGAGATGACCTACCAGCAGTTCAATGTGCTGCGCATCATCGAGGGCGAGGGACCAATGGCGCAGGGCGAGATCGCACGTCGCCTTCTGGTCAGCGCGCCGGTCATCACCCGCCAGGCGGCTGCTCTCGCCGAGGACGGACTCGTCGAGCGACGGCCGGACCAGGCAGACCGTCGGTCGATCCGCCTCGCGCTCACCAGCAAGGGCCGGAGGCGGGTACGCGCCATGCGCGACGAGCTTCTCGATGCCGCCAGCGAGCTGTTGGCACCGCTCCCCGAGGAGCAGCGGGACAACCTGTCGCGGGCGCTGGAGCAGCTCCGGGTGCTCCTGCCGAGCAGGGCGGCGACGCATGCGGCGACCGCGAAGGCGCGCGAGGGCTGAGGGCGACTAGGCGGTCACGTCCGGCGAGCTCCGGGCCGCCGGCTCCACGCGCGATTCGGCCGACCGCATCGGACCCTCGCGCAGCGTCGGCATCGTGACGTTGCGGACCAGGTGCCAGCCCGCCAGCGCGAGAAAGAAGATCGAGCACAGGGCGCCGAGCACGAACCCCGCGGGAGCGCCCCAGAACTGCGCGACGGCCCCGGCGAAGAGCCCGCCGATCGGGGATGAGCCAGCGAAGACCAACACGTAGAGGGACATGACCCGGCCGCGCAGCTCGTCGGGCACGCCGTACTGCACGGTGACGTTGATGGTGTTGATCATGAGCATCGAGCTCAGGCCGATGAACACCACCCAGATAAAGGCCGGCTCCACCGACCGGGTGGCTCCCAGCAGCAGCTCGAACGTGACGAAGATGATCCCGCCGCCAAGGATCAGCGGCACAAGCGGGCGGCGTGACCCCGCGAAGGCCAGCGACATCGAGCCGATGAGCGAGCCGATTCCCATCACGGCGAAGAGGGCTCCGTATGCAAGCGATCCGCTGCCGTTCGGGTCGAGATGCAGGGTATGGACGGCGAAGAGCGGCAACAGCGTCTGGAAGTTCAGGCCAAAGATGCTGATCCCGCCAAGCAGTACGAGCGGCCAGAGCACGTTCGGGGTGCGGACCGCGTAGCGGAAGCCTTCCGCCACGCTGCGCAGGACCGGCAGTCCCGCAGTGGCGCGCGCCCCTCGATACAGTCGCTTGGGATCCATCATCAGCAGACCGATGAGGACCGCGATGTAGCTGACCGCGTTGATCCCGAAGTTCACGGCCGGCCCCCACAGGGCCAGGGTGACGCCAGCGATCGCCGGCCCCACGATGCGGGACGCATTGAAGGCGGCCGAGTTCAGCGCAATGGCGTTCAGCAGGTCGCGGCGCGGCACCATCTCAGCGGCGAACGACTGGCGGACCGGCATGTTCACCGCGTTGATGCAGCCGAGCACGAAGGCCAGGATGAAGATGTGCCAGATCTGCACCACCCCGGTGACGGTGATGGCGAACAGGGCGAGCGCCTGCAGCGCGGCGGCCACCTGCGTCCAGAGGATCACGATGCGCTTGTCCATTCGGTCCGCGAGCACGCCACCCAATGGGGCGAGGACCAACGACGGGGCGAACTCTAGGGCGATGACCAGCCCGAGCTGGAACGCGTTTCCACCCAACAGCAGCACGAGCCACGGCTCGCTCACCGACTGCATCCAGGTCCCGACCAGGCTGAGCACCTGGCCGAACCAGAAGAGCCGGTAGTTGCGGTGGCGGAAGGCGGCAAAGGCGCCCGGCGATTGCCCGGGAGTTGGCGATGGCGTCGCCAGGCTTGGCTCCGGAACTTCGCGCGGTGGCCCAAGGGGAGTTGGAAGGGCGCTGGCCAGGCGCCGCGTCAGGTCGAGAATCGTCACGGTTGCTTAACTATGCTAACAAAGACTGACCGATGGCGCCACTCCAACCCGTGAGGATTATCGGATTAGCCGATGAGTGGGCGCACGAGACTCCTGGCTCCGGCTAGCTCGACCGCTCCATTCGATTCTCATCGGCTCAGCCGATCAGATCACACCAGGCGAGGTCGTGGGGCGTTCACTCATCGGCTTAGCCGATCAGATCACATCAGGCAAGGTCGTGACGCGCTCACTCATCGGCCTAACCGATAAGGCGCGCATTCGGCGAGGAGAACCTGCCCTCCGCGTGACGCCTGGGCGTCAGCCGAAGAGGATGTCGCGGATGACCGGCATCGGTGGGGTCCCGTGGGCCAGGACCGACTCTAGGAACGGCCGGTAGACGAACGGCTGCCCGGCGGCTGACGCGCTGCGACGGGCCTCGTGTTCGAGATCGGTCATCTCCACCGCGCCCAGGAAGTACTCACACAGCTGCGTGCTCGACAGCCGGGCGCGGTCCCACTTGTTCGCCGCCTCCGACTGCTCCTGGAACCCGCCCTCGACCATGAGCCGCATCGCGTCCTCCTGGTCCATGGCGCCGGCGTGGATCCCGATGTCCATCATCGTGTTGATGATCGCCCGCAGGTAGAACTTGAGGTGGACCAGCATGAGGGCCGGGTCATCGGCTCCGTAGCCCACGTCCATCATCACCTGGGTCACGTAGACCGCCCAGCCCTCGGCGAAGACGCCGGACTGGAAGGCCGTTGTGACCAGCGACGAGGACCGGTTCGAGTAGGCGAGCTGGAGGTAATGGCCGGGGACCGCCTCGTGGATGGTGAGGAGGCGAAGCTGTCGCGCGTTGTCCTCGCGGAGCTTCGACTCCCGCTGCTCATCGGTCCAGTCGTCCGGCATGGGGGTGATGGCGAAGAAGCTGTCCAGCCCCCGGTCCAGCGGACCGGGCGGGATGAGCATCGCGCCGCCGAAGGCGCGCAGGAAGGGCGGGGTCCAGATGATCCTGAGCGGCTCTTCGGCCAGGCCGACGAGGTCCCGCTCCCTGATGAAGGCCTCGATACGCTCGTTCTCCAGCCGGCAGTACTCGAGCAGGTCGTCCGCGGCGGGGTGCTCGGCGGCGATGGTGTCGAGGACGCGCCGCACCATGGCCCCGTCTTCGTCCGGCATCGGGTCCGTACCGACCCAATCTGGCCACAGTCGGCGAGCGAGGCTCACCATTTCGCCGCGGATCTCGCCGAAGTCCGCGGCCGCACGAGCCTCCAACTGGTCCGGCGTGAGCTCGGTCTTCAACGAGTGGCGGAACTTGCGGTCATACAGGTCCGCGCCAAGCCGGAAGTCGCCATCGGCTCGCGGCAGGAGGTCCTCGCGCAGCCAGGTCGCGAAACCCTCGATTGCCTCGATCGCGATAGCGGAGGCGGTTCGCACCCTACCCGCGAGCTCCGTGTCCTCGAGCCCCTCCGCCGCCTCCGCGGCCTCACGTGCCAGGTCTGCGACGCCCGCCATCAGGGTGATCGCCTTCTCGGTGTGGAACTGGCTCACTCGACGCGCCGAGCCACTCCCCTCCTGGCCGTGGCGCGGCGCCATCAGGTTCTCGCGCGCCTGCGCCAGGAGCGCTGGAAGCGCGGTCATCCGCGCAACTGCATTCGCGAGGCGCTGCTCGAGCGGCGCGAACTCCCGCGCGAGAAGCAGGAAGAGGCCGTCGCCGGTCAGGTAGACGTAGGTCATCGGGTTCCAGGCGGCGTCCCGAACGTCGTCGAAAGCGGACACGTCGGCGGCGAGGTAATAGGCGAGCGTTCGTCGGTCGAGGTGCTCATCGGGCGTGAGCGCGCCCGGTTCGACCGCCTCGAGGCGCTCGAGCGCCCCGCGCAGGAAGCGCAGGTCGTTGCGCCTGCCGGCCTCGCTCATGTCCGGCCAGCGGCCATCGTGCTCGTGGATCCCAACCTGGGTGGCGTACACGGGCGAGCGGCGGAAATACTCCGTGAGCAGCTCGTCAACGAGCGATTGGAACTCCATAGGGACCTCCCGAGGGTTCGAGCGCTGAGATGCTAGCCTAGGGTTGCCCATGACGGAGAGCTTCGCCGCCACTGACGCGTACCTGCGCAGCTGCGCGGCCACCGTCGTTGCTTCCGGTCCCGACGGCGTGATCCTGGACCGGACCGTCTTCTACCCCGGCGGTGGTGGCCAGCCGGCGGACGCTGGCTGGCTTCGCGCCGATGGCGGCACCACCTGGACGGTCAGCGGCGCCGGCAAGGCGGGGGGCGACATCGTCCACCTGGTCGAGCCGGCGCCCGATGGCGCGCTGCCGCAGGTGGGTTCCACGGTCTCCGCCGAGGTGGACTGGGAGCGGCGACATCGGCTCATGCGGACGCACTCCGCGCTGCATGTCCTGTGCGGGGTCATCTTCCGCGACTACGGCGCGCAGGTCACCGGGGGCAACATGGAGCCGCTCTCGGGTCGCATGGACTTCGAGGTCGAGACGATGCACGCCGACCTGGTGGCGCAGATCGAGCAGCGCGTGAACGAGGAGATCGCGGCCGACCGCCAGATCCGGGTCGCCGTTCTGCCGCGCGACGAGGCGTTCGCCATCCCCGACCTCATCCGGACCAAGATCAACCTCCTGCCTGAGGGGATCAGCGAAGTGCGGACGATCGAAATCGTCGGGCTCGACCTCCAGGCCGATGGCGGCACGCACGTCGCCCGCACCGCCGAGATCGGGCGTGTCCGTGTCACCGGCTACGAGAGCAAGGGCCGGATCAACAAGCGGATCCGGATCGCGGTGGAGGACGCCTGACTTCGCGTTCCCCAGCTGGCCCTTGCCGTTATCGGCTCAGCCGATAGGTGAGAGCACGGCGAGGTCTGCAGGCCGAGATTTGGCCCATTCGGGCGGGATTTGATCGGTCTGGGTGATGAAATCGCCCGGATCGAGGGGCTCACGCGCTGACTCACCGGCTCAGCCGATACCGATGCCCCCTTGCTCAATCGGACATGTCGCCGCCTGGCACCAAGACACCGTAGGATGGACGGGCTTTCCCACCTTCTGCGGAGCTTGGATTGCAACACCTAATGAACACCTGGCAGGCGATCAACTCGGTGCGCGTGGTGCGCCAATTCGCGGATCGACCGCTCGAGCCCGAGCACCTAGAGCGGATCCTCAACGCCGGGCGACGCGCGGGCAGCTCGAAGAACGAGCAGCGCTGGGTGTTCATCGCAGTGCAGGACCGCGAGCATCTGCGGGAGCTGGCAGAGGTCGGCCGATACGCGGGGCATCTCGCGAGGGCGGCGGTCGGGGTCGCGCTCGTCACGCCGGACCCGAAGTCAGAGGCCCAGGCAGCGTCGATCATGTGGGACCTGGGGCGTGCCGCGCAGAACATGGTGCTGGCGGCGTGGGAGCTGGGGATCGGAAGCGCCCCCGCGACGGTGTACGACCTCGCGCTCGTCGGACGCCTCCTGGGGTTACCGCCGGGACAGCGCGGCCATTTCCTGCTCTCGTTCGGCTACCCAGCCGATCCATCGGTGCTCAGCGCCCCGAACCGGGCGGGCGGGCGTCAGCCGCTCGACAAGGTCGTCCGCGAGGAGCGCTGGTAGAGCGCCCTACCTCACCTGCGCAGGCAGTCTTCATCCGATTGGGCGCCAGGTGGCCCCGCCATCGGTCGTCTCAAGGAGCATTGACTTTACCGAGGGATTGCACTGTGCCGAGATGCGCCAGGCGGGAGCCGTACAGTCCAGGACGCCCCATGCATGCGTTGCGGACGCGAAGCTGATCTGTTCGAGCCGGTCAAGAACTGACGAGGTCGTGTGCTTCCAGGAAGCTCCCCCATCGTCCGTGGACCAGCAGCTGGCGCCGCTCCCCCCATTGCTGCACCCGGCCCAGACCTTCGGCGACAGGAACGTCACCGTGCCCTGCCAGTTCGGGATCTGGTGGATGAACCGCCATGAGCGCCCAGCGTCCGAGCTCGTGTAGAAGGCGGTTGCGCCCTTGTCCTCGACGTCAACGGCGATGATCATCCGGTCGCCGTCGAGCCACGGGGTTCCGGCCATGCCCTGTCGGGAAGGGAAGCGCACCAGCGCCCGGGTCACGGCTGGTAGCCTCCGCTCGTGGCCGCTAGCGATGACCAGCCCGATACGCCCGCCGTGCGTGATCCGCGGCTGGAAGGTCTCCCGCACCAGGTTGTTCAGACCGCGCTCCCGGAGTCGCCCGAGGAGAGCGCGCAGCTGCAGGGGATCCCGCTTGCCGCCCTGCTGCGCACGATCGTGGTCCGCCGCGGCGCCGATGACTACCTCTTCGTGCTGGTGCCCGCCGGCCGCCGCTTCGACTGGCCCCGGCTCCGAGCGCACCTCGGTGTCAGCCGGCTCTCGCTGCCGGACGCGGACGAGGCCCAGGCGGTCACGGGATACGTCCGCTTCACGATCACGCCGTTCGGGTCGACGCAAGCGTGGCCGGTGATCGTTGATGCGTCCGCCATGGAGCACTCGGTGGTGTCGGTTGGCGGCGGGATCCGAGGGGTGAACCTCCACCTGTCGCCGCAGGACCTCGTGAGCGCCCTGGGAGCCGATGTCGTCGACGTGACCGAGCCCGGTTAGGGCGGCGAGAACGCCGGCCAGGCGCGAGTCACGTGACGACGAGCGTCACCGTCGTCGTTCGGGTCAAACCGCCGCCCGTGGCGGTGATCGTGATCGTGTACGTCCCGCGGGCGGTGCCGCGGGCCGTCTGAACGGCCAGCGTGGAGCCCGTCTGACCGGGAAGGGTCAACGAGGACGGGGTGAAGCTCCAGGACACGCCCTTGGCCTTGGGGCTGATGGTGGCAGACAGCGACACCGGACCGGCAAACCCGCCGCTGGCCGCCAGGAGGACGCTGAAGGTGGTCCCGCCGCCGCGGGCGACCGAGCGGCTCGACGGTGAGGCGGAGAGGGTGAAGCTTCCCCCAGCCGGCGTCGCGCTTCGCTCGTTCGACATCGGGCCCGTGCCGGCGACGTTCACCGCGGCAACCTTGTAGTAGTAGGTCGTTCCGTTCGCCAGGCCGGCGTCCACGTAGCTCGTCACGTTGCCGATCGTGGCCAGGAACCCTTCACCACCGCTGCTCGTCCCGCGGTAGATCGTGTAGTTGGCGACCTGCGACCCCCCGTTCGATGACGGCGCGGTCCAGGAAAGCGAGACCTGGGCATTCCCCGGCGTCGCGGCCGTGAGGGTCGGCGCGCTGGGCGGGGTGGGCGGTGGCGGCTGCGGCGTCGCAGACGCCTCATTCGACGGCGGTCCCTCACCGACGGCGTTCTTTGCGGACACCTTGTAGTAGTAGGTCGTCCCGTTCGTCCGGCCGCCATCGGTGTAGAGCAGAACGTTGCCGACCTCGGCCACCTTGATCTCGGTGCCAGACGCGGTGCCGCGATAGACCTCGTAATTCGTGACCTGTGACCCACCGTCCGATGCCGGCGCCGACCACGTCAGGCTGACCGTCCCATCACCCGCATTCGCGCCAAGGCCCACCGGTTGCCCCGGAGCCGATGGCGGGGGTGGCGCCGTGGAGGCGACGACCGCGAAGTTGCGGGTCTGCCACTGGCTGAACCAGCCGCACAGGATGAAGCAGCCGCCGGTGACCTGGTTGCTTCCCCACACCACACCCGCGTTTCCCGGATCGGGGGTGGCGCCTGAATAGTCGCCCCATCGACATGGGGTGCTTGCTGAGCAGCTCGGATCCACGTCCGTCGCACTGCTCGTCCCGAGCAACAGCTCTCCTGGCTCCATGGTCCCGAGCGGCGTGGACGGGCCGCGGCTCAGACCCCCGATGACCGGCAGCAGAGTGCTCGACGAGCGGTTGTAGAAGATCGCGGCGCTGTCCCCGCCAATCGCCGGCGAGATCGCCGCGTTGAACACGAAGTCTGTGGGACTCGACACTTCCCCGTGCTGGCGGACGGAAGCCGTTGCGCCTCCGAGCAGCTCGTACCAGCGCACGACCGAACGGCCGCCGGGCCCAGCGACGGTGTGCTGGGTCCAGATCCCCTTCGCGCCCCCCGCTCCTGGATCGTTGACCGCCACCGCCTGCGTCAGCCGCGCGTCCAGTGTGTCCATGGTGAAGGTGCTCCCCGGCTGCGTGGCTGAGCCGGGGATGTCGAACGACGGCACGGTCAGCCCGCCATCGGCCACCAGCCCTGGCGACCCGCTGTTCGAGACGATGTGCCAGACGTCCAGCTTCGTCTGCGGGCCCAGGTACGCGTTGTCGCCGCTCAGGGGGGTGTGGGCTGCAACGACGTAGCCGGCGCTCGAGGTATCCACCGTGTTCGCCGGGACCGGGGTGTATGCGCCCGAACCGTCCTGGTTCAGGAGCGGGTGCGCGGCATCGGCGAAGTACCACGCGGTCGACGGGCCTCCGCACGAGGTGTCACCGGCTGCTGGCTTGGGGATGGCCCAGATGGTGGCGGTCTCGAACTTGTAGCCAGGCACCGTGTCGGTGAAGACGTTGCTGCCCACGAGGATGAAGTCGTCGTCGTGCCCGAGCTTGGGATAGTCGTCGAGGTCGCTGCCCCGACCGATCCCGAACCGGCACCAGCCGTTCGTGAGATCGGATGGATCGGCGGTCTTCGACCAGCCGAAGAGGAGGCTGTTATTGCCCTGGCTGACCGCCACCGCCGCGTACAGCCAGCGATTGGCGTGGCCGTCCCACTGGATCTGCGGGTCACTGACCGAGTCGAGGAGGGATGCGCCGGTGAAGGTGCCCATGTCCGTCGTGGAGACCTGACCCAGCGCTCGGTTGTAGACGCCCACGTCCTGGTTGACCATCTCGACGTAGTGGTTGGGACCGATGGCGCCGGTCGAGTCGGGCGGCGTGACCGCGTAGTCGCTCAGTCCAGGCTGGTTCAGGCCACCAAACAGGCCGATGCTTGGCAGCGCATTGCTCAACGGCCGGCGCTGCCCGACCGACAGGCTGGCGGCGGCGCGCAGCTTTGCGGCGCTCAGCGCCCCCGGAGCGAGCGAGTGGAACGGGAGCACGGCGGCGCGGGCGGAGCGCGGCCTGGCGGAACCCGGTCCGAGGACGCGGGGCGCGAGATTGCCGACCGGGGTGAGAACGGCTCCCGCGGCCCGCGTGACCGTGCCCGTTGCCGGCGCGATCGCACTGCCGACGGCCGCGGCGGGCAGGCAGAGCAGGACGCTCATCCCTGCGGCGAAGAGTGGTGTCGCGCGGCTCCAGGGAGTTCGGATCGGGGCCACGGGCCCTCCACCTCGTGCTGCTCGGAAGGTTGCCAATGTTGTGGCGACAGCGCCGCGTTGTCGAGGGGATTTCCTTGCTGGCGGTGCCGGGACGCACTGACCCGGGCGCCGGACCTTCGGCGGTTGCACCCGCGGCGATACCGCGCCAATGGACGCAGGGCCGCGCGACCCGAGGCTGCGACTTAGCCGGAGGGTGACCCAGACGGCTTGGCCGACGGCGACGCCGAACGGGTCGGCGTTGGAGATGGCGGGCCCGACATCGGCTCGAGATAGCTGTCGGCACCCTTCGCGCCGGCGATGAAGCCGATCTGGTGCTGGTCGTTGAAGGTCTGGATGGTCTCGATCTCGTACCAGTGATAGCCGCCCGAGACGCCGGCGTCGCTCCGGATCTGCACCACGTCGTCGACGAACAGGGCGCCGACCGGGGTGGCCGTCGCCTTGGCGCTGACGCGGATGCGGAGCCCGTCGACCTTGACCCTGGCGTAGGTTCCCGCCGCGAGCGGACCCCCGCCACCAGCGGGCGTGGCAGACGCGGCGACGGACCCCGCGGCAGACGCCGATGGCGCCGAACTGCCCGCCGGCGATCGGGACTCTGCCGGTGGCGAGCTCGATGGCCCAGGCGTCTCCGATGGCGGGCCGAAGACGCAGCCGCCGACCCCCATTGCGAGGGCGAGCAGAGCCGACGCCCCCAGGGCGTGCGAGGCGCGGACCCTCGGCCGCCCCGCCATGGCCTAGACCGTGGCCATCACCGCGCGCTCGGCGAGAGCGATCGGGAGGTCGCCGCTGCTCACCAGCCCGTCGTGGAAGTCGCGCAGGTGCCCGATCTCACCGTTGGTCGCCCCGCGCGCACCCATGAACCGGTCCCGGATGCGGACGATCTCCAGGCAACCAGTGAGGTACGCCGATGCCTGGGTCGGCCAGCTGCAGTAGCGGGTCACCTCCGCCTTGGCGGTCGGCTCGGTCATGCTCGAGTTGGCGAGCATGAACTCGACCGCCTCGTCGTAGGTCATCTCGCCGATGTGCAGGCTGGTGTCGACCACGATCCGCGCCGCGCGGAAGAGGGTCGCCTCGTACTGGAACATCCGATGTCGCAGGTCGGTGAAGAAGCCCTGCTCGCGCATCATCCGCTCCGCGTAGAGCGCCCATCCCTCGCTGAAGTAGCTGGTCCCCAGCCATTGGCGAAGTGCCGAAGGGTTGAGCTTGGCCATCGAGAGGTGCCAATGATGGCCGGGGTAGGCCTCGTGGACCGCGGTCGACGGGATGGCCGGGTAGGCGTTCGACTCGAGGCGCTTCGCGATCTCCTCCTCGCTCGCCCCGTCTGGCGGGTATGGGACGAAGAAGTGGCCATGCATGCTGGGCGCGAAGGCGGGCGGATTCTGGTAGCTGGCCACCGCCAGCACCGGGCGCTGGAACGGTGGCGAGGGCTCGACCGAGCAGAACTCGCCCTCCGCGAAGCTGACGAGCCCGCGCTCGACCAGGAAGGCCCGGGCGCGCGCGGTCCACTCCTCGTAGCCCAGGCGCATCGCCTCCGGGTTGGCAGGTCGGTCGGCGTTGAGCTCTTCAAGCACGGCATGCCAGTCGTCGGTTCCGCGCAGCTCCTGCGCGATCCGGCGCATCTCTTCGCTGAGCTCGGTCAGCTGCTGCCGGCCGCGCTCGCGCAGGGCACGTGCGTCGAGGTCGAGCATCTCCGCGTCGCGCAGGATGGCGGTGTAGCGCTCCTCGCCGAAGGCCCAGTCGCCGGTCGCCCGGGGCCGCATCTCCTGGAGGAAGGTGGCGTAGGCCTCGTAGGCATCGGCCGCCACGGCTCCGGCTTCGGCGAGTGCGGCGCGTTGGGCTGGATCGGCCACCTCGGCCGGCAGCAGCTCGCGCGCGTAGCGGGCCCCCGCCCGCGCCTCCTTGACCGCGCGATCGAGGAGGATGGCGGGGACGAGCTCGTCGCGCAGGTTGCGCTTGCCGTCTTCCAGGTTGGCCGGTACGAGCCGCAGCCGGGCTGCCGCCGAGGCGACGAGATCCGCCTCCGGCCGCAACCGATGCAGGAAGAGGCCAAAGACCCCGCGCAGCCCGGGCCCCAGGTAGTTGTCGGGGTGGCGACGCCAGACCTCCCAGCCGTCGAAGATCCGACGCCGATGGAGGCTGGAGACTGCCAGGTCGCGATCGATCGCCTGGTCGAAGGTGAGCGACGACGAGTCGAGCGCGCCAAACCGATCCAGCCACTCCGCGGTGCGCCGCGTGCGACGGGTGAAGGCTGCCTCTGACAGGTCCTCCAGCCGATCGTCGAACTGGGTGAGGCCCACGGAGCTGGCGCCCGTGGGCGCCTCCGCGAATTCCTCGTCGAGGAAGGTGCGCACCAGGTCAGGAAAATCGGGCACTTGATGATCCTCACAACAGGGGCGAACAGGCAGCGCGAAGAATAGGCCGATGGCGCCGACGGGCGCCGGGGTTTTGGTCAGCGCGGAGGCGGTACCAGGCGCCCGAAGCGGTCGGGATCAGCGGCCGCGGCAGCCTGGATCGCGTTAAGCGCGGCCCCCTTGCGCAGGTTGTCGCTGGTCAGGAAGCAGGCGAAGCCACGGTCGCGCCCGGCCACCGCTCGCAGCCGTCCGACGATCACCGGGTCGCGCCCCTCGACGTCGAGTGGCATGGGGTGCGGCTGGGTACCGTCGGCATTGCGGACCTCGAGGCCTGGGGCGGCACGCAGGGCCGCGTCGATCTGGCCGACCGAGGTGGGGTGGACTGTCTGGAAATGAAGCGCAACGCTGTGGCCGGTGTGGACCGGCACGCGGACTGCCGTCGCGGCCACGTTGAGATCGGGCAGGTTCAGGATCTTGCGGATCTCGGCATGGATCTTCCGCTCCTCGCCCGTCCAGCCGTCCTCGCTCACTACGTCGATCTGCGGGACGACATTGTCGGCGATGCGTCCGACAAACGGCGATCCCGGTGCCGGCTTGCGGTCCTCGCTGCCGCGCTCGGCAACGAAGGCGTCGAGTCCTGCGCGGCCTGCGCCGCTCACCGCCTGGTAGCTCGCCAGGTCCACCGACTCGAGGCCAAACCCGTCGCGGATCGGCGCCAGGACGACCACGGCCGCAGCGGTCGTGCAGTTGGGATTCGCGACCAGGTTGCCCTTGTATCCCTGCAGCGCGCTGGCGTTAGCCTCCGGGACGACCAGCGGGACCGCGGGGTCCAGCCTGAAGGCGCTCGAGTTATCGACGATCAGCGGGATCCGGCGCCCTGCTCCTTCGACGATCTCCCGACTGATGGCGGCGTCGGTTGCCAGGAACAGGACGGCCAGCCCCCCGGCCGCGGTCTCGTCGAGCCGCTGGACCGGCACGTCGCGCTCGGCGTACTGGACGCTCCCGGCCTCGGTGCCGAACGCGCGAAGCGAGTCTGACGGGAGCCCGGCGTCAGCCAGGATGGAGAGAAACACCCCACCCACGACGCCCCGCGCGCCCGCCACGCCGACCACCGGCCAGTCGTTCATGCTGCACCTCCGAACAGGATCGGACGCTCGCCTGCCACCAGCCGAGCAAGATCGGCGTATACCGCGCCAGCGGTCACCCGGCCACCCGCCCCAGGCCCGCTGACCGTGAACGCCCCGGCAGCCCGCACATCGATCTCGAGCACGCATTCGATCCCCGCCGTCCGCCCCATGGCGCTGTTCGGCTCGAGCTCGAGTGGAGCAACGCGCAGCTTGTCCTCCGTCGCGTCCGCGACGAGACGGACGATCTGGCCCTCGCGGACCTCGAAGCCGCGGATCCCGCCGAGATCGACCTCAGACTCTCGGCGAAACGCGCCCCACGCCACGCCTGCCAGGATCGCGAGCTTCTGGGCGGCGTCGTGCCCGTCCACGTCGAACGACGGGTCCGCCTCCGCGTAGCCCGCCTCCTGCGCCTCGCGCAGCGCGTCCCCGTATGTCCGGCCCCCGCCCATGGCGCTGAGGATGCTGGTGGTGGTGGCGTTGAGGACGCCGCGCACGCGGGAGATCGCCCCCGTGGCAGCCAGGTGGGAGACCGTCTCGATCATCGGCACCCCACCGCCGACGCTGGCCGAGCCGAGCAGCGCCGCCCCATTGGTGCGGGCGACCCGCGCGAGCTCGTCCCCGTGGGTGGCCAGCAGTGCCTTGTTGGCGGTGACGTACGGGGTGCCGCGACCCAGCGCCTGCTGCGCCCATGAGCGCGGTCCCTCGAGGCCTCCGGCGAGCTCGACCACCGCGTCGAGCTCCGCGCCCGCAACCTCCGCGGGCTCCACAATCGTCGCCCCCGCCGGCAGTCCCACACCCCGCTCGCGGGTGCGATCGCGCACCGCGACCAACGCCAGCTCCAGCGGGAGCGGCCCGGCGGCAACCAACCGTCCGAGCGCGGAGCCGACAGTTCCCCAGCCGATGAGTCCGATGCGCAGGCGAGCCATGGGTCGAGAAGTCTAGCGATGGCCAGCATGCGGGCGCCATCGGTCCATTCGGGTATCCTCGTTGGCGATGGGTGCCACCGAGACGGTCGATCTCTTCATCGAGCTGATCAACGACGACGCGCGAGAGAAGGCGGTCGACCTGTTCGCCGAGCACGCCGTGCTCGGGATCTCCACGCCCGGGTCCGATGAACGAACCAACCTGCGTGGTCGTGACCGCGTGGGCGGCTGGTTCATCCGCGCCGGCGACGGCTTCCGGATGTACGCCAACGACGGTCGCTCCATGGGCAGCAGCTACATCGCCGACGTGACCGTCATGCGGCCGGGCGTCCAGTCGATGCACGTCGAGGCCAACTTCCGGGTCGAGAACGGCGAGATCGTCGCCCTCTTCCTGCAGCCGATCCCCGGGAGATAGCCGGCGGCCTGAGAGCCGCGTCAGTCCTTGCCTTTGCCGTGCCCCTTGTGCCCACCGGCCGGGGCCGTGCACTGGGCGACGGCGGCGTCGACCTGCTGGACCGCCGCATCCTGGCCGAGGGCGGCGAGCTCCGCGGCGGTGGGGCCAGTACCACACGCCGTCCGATACCGATCCGCCAGCGTCGCCGCCCAGGCTGGGAGGGGCGTCGCGGCCGGCGTCGGGGTCGCCGGATGGCCAGCCGCAGCGGGCGCCGGCTGGAAGCTGAATGCACCGATTGCCAATCCCACCACCAGCAGCACCCCGACGGCAGCAAGTGCCACCGGTTGGCTCGACCCGCAGGCGGACAAAGAGGTAACCGACCGAGGCGACCTCGAGCCACGCGCGAGCGCTGGCGGGCGATTGTTCGCAGCAGCGCGACAGCCGCCGCCAGCGGCCGAGGCGAGCAAGATGTGCTCGACCTTCTAGAGCGGC